>JAJRRY010000190.1 GCA_024279095.1 Alphaproteobacteria bacterium | reverse complement strand
GGCCGACAGCTCGGTGATGAAGTCGGCCGGGCGACGGGCCTTGCGGGTGCGGCGCACCAGACGGTCGCCCAGGATGTCCGTCTCCGCCACCACCGCCAGTTCGTCGGTCTCGAAACCGGACTCCAGCCCCAGCAGCACGGCGGAGACGACGTTGCGCTTCTGCGTCAGCGCCTCCGGCCAGCTTGTGGCTGTTTCCACCGGGGCCAGTCCATGATCGCGCATGATGGCGGCCAGCCGGTCGCGCGAGCCTTCCGTCCAGCCGGCCAGCAGCACCTTGCGGCCGGACTTGCGCAGGTCCACGACGTGATCGCGCACGGCCTCGTAGACGTTGCGTCCCTCTTCGGCCCGCTCGGCGGCAAAGGAGCGCCCTTTCCGCCCCCCCATGGAAACCACCGGCCGCCCTTCCGCCGGTGGTTCCTCGAAGGGGGAGAGCCGCAGCACCGGGCGCTCCATGAGCACCGCCTTCCATTCGTCGTCGGTCAGCCAGAGGGCGTCCGGGGGCAGGGGCTTGTAGGGGTCGGCGCCGAAAAGTTTCTCGCGCACCGCGGACTGCCGTGCGCCATGATATTCCGCCACCTCCTCCATGCGGGCCTGCCGCGCCGCCTCGAACTCGTGATCCAGACTGACGGGTGCGCCGGGGGCATGCTCGAAGAGGGTGTCCAACCGTTCGTGGAACAGCGGCAGCCAGTGCTCCATGCCGGGTGCGGGCCGGCCTTCGCGGATCGATTCGTAGAGCGGATCGCGGATGGCATCGCCTCCGAAGGCGGCCACGTATCCGGTGCGAAAACGGGCGCGTGAGGCCTCATCCAGCAGCACTTCGCTGGCCGGCTCCAGCCGGATGTCCTCCAGCGTGTGGGTGCTGCGCTGGGTGGCCGGATCAAAAGCCCGTATGCTTTCCAGCTCATCACCGAAGAAATCGAGCCGCACCGGCTCTTCCGTTCCCGGTGCGAAAAGGTCGAGGATGGCGCCGCGCTGGGCGAATTCTCCGGGCTCCATCACCGTTCCGGTGCGGCTGAAGCCCTGCCCGGAGAGCCAGGCGGCCAGTTCTTCCGGCTTGCGCAGCATGCCCGGCTTCAGATGCAGGGAACTGCTCTCCACAACGTCGGTGGGCACGGTGCGCTGGGTGATCGCATTGACGGATGTCAGCAGGATCAGCGGTGCGGCATCGCCTTCATCCTGCCGTCTGCGTGCCAGGCGGGCGAGTGCTGCCATGCGGCGGGCCACGATACGTGGCGAGGGCGAAACCCGATCGTAGGGCATGCAGTCCCAGGCCGGGAAGCGGACCACCTCTATTTGCGGGGCAAAGAAGTGCAGTGCCTCCTCCAGCCGCGCCATGCGCTTGTCGGAGAGAGCCACGTGCAGCAGGGGATGTCGGCCGGTTTCCGCGGCAGCGTTGGCCAGATCGGCCAGAACGCGGGCATCCAGCCCCTCCGGAGTGCCGGAAAGGATGGTTGTGCCGGTTTCGGAAACCAGGCGGCGCAGTTCCTCGGGTCTGATGCTCATGCGGAAACGGCCGTCTCACCCGTAGCTGTCGGTGTTGAAGCGATAGGACAGCAACCTGTCCACCAGAGGTCCGGCATGCTCAGGTGGCACCTCGGCATTGCCGGAAACCCATGCGACGATGTCCACGTCAGGCACATCCAGCAGACGCTCGAAGGCCGCAACACCCTGCTCGTCCAGCCCGTCGAGCACCTCGGCGGCCAGCCGGGCGAACAACAGGTCCGTCTCCTTCATGCCCCGGTGGCCGGCACGGAACCGGATGCGGCGTTTTCTCGCCTCCAGATCGCTTCCCGGATCAGGCATCTGTTCACCATTCTTCTGCATGCTTGCGGGAACAGCTAGCGAAACGGAAGCCGCATGTCCATCGCCATCATCGCATACGGATCCCTGATCTGGGACGAGGAATGCCTCGCCCCGCACATCACCGGCGGCTGGAACCGCGCCGCCGGGCCGCGCCTGCCGGTGGAATTCTCCCGCATTTCGCCGAAGCGCAGAGGGGCGCTGGTGCTGGCCATCGATGAAAACGCCGGAGCTGCCGTCGCCACCTCCATCACGCGCAGTCGCCGAACGGATGTGGAGGAGGCCGCCGCCGATCTGGCGAAACGGGAACGGGCACCGCTGGAGGCCATCGGCATCGCCGACGGCAGGCGTGCGGCGAACTGCCCGCCTTCTATCGGCCGCATCGTCAATGACTGGCTGGCCTCGCAGGATGCCTTTCGCGCTGCCATATGGACGAACCTGCCCTTGAACTTCCGGGAAGAGACGGGAGAACCGTTCACGCATGCGCGCGGGCTGGCGTGGCTGAAGCGGCTGTCTGCAGAGAGCCTTGCCGAGGCATGGCGTTACATCACCTATGCCCCGGAAGAGACTGATACCACCTTCCGCCGCTACCTGCGGGACGATCCGTGGTGGTGCGGTCTCGATTTCTCCCGATCCTCTTGAGGCCCGTCGGGGCGTGGCCGGAGGAGGGGTCAGGTATTCGCCAGTTCACGGGCTCGTCGTTCGAAAGCGTCGAGGATCTTGCGCGAGGCATAGTCGAAGGCGGTGTCCATGACCATCTGCAGCATGCGCGAGGACATCTGGAAATCGAGCGTGAAGATGATGTCCGTGCCGTTGCGCCGGGGGCGGAAGAGCCAGCGGTTCTCCAGCTCGCGCACCGCGCCTTCGCGGGAGATGGCGGTGACGGACATGCGATCGGCGTCCGCCGTGACGTCGGAAATGAAATATTCGCGCAGCCCCAGCTTCGGGTAGGCGATGCGCAGCTCGGCGCGGAAGGTCTTCAGCGGCCCTTCCTCCCGCACGTCCCAGACGCGGGCATCCTCGCACAGCGGCACGAAACGGCCGTATTCCGCCACGTCCGAGACGATGGCGAAAAGGTGCTCCGGCGGGTGCGGAAGCCAGCGGGTGAACCTGTGGCGCGTCATGCCCGTGATGTAGAAAACCTGCCGCCATGCCGCAAGAGCCGCTTTGCCGCGTCCCGGAAGAGGCCTATCCTTTTGGGGCTGAAGGAAACGGGGAGGAACGGCGATGCGCGACTGGAAGGAAGAAGACGGGAAGCTGGTGCGCAGCTACCGGTTCGAGAGTTTTGCCGATGCCATGACCTTCATGATGCGGTGTGCCTTTCATGCGGAGGCAATGAACCACCATCCGGAATGGACGAATGTATATAACCGGGTGGATGTGGCCCTCGTGACGCACGATGCGGGTGCCATTACTGATCGCGACCGCGAACTTGCCCGCCGCATGGATGCGGTCTATGCCGCTTGCCGGCACCCGGAGAACTGAGGGGACGGGCACACCGTTGCATGCCGCCCTGAACCACTGGGACGGTGCCCGGCGGCGAGTCGAAGGGGGCGCAAGGCCGTGCCATACACTCTAACTCATGCCCGGACGTGATCCGGGCATCCAGGCTGAGGTGCCATGTGCTGCGGCCGGAAGAAAGCGGCAAGGCCCCCCACAAGGCTTCCCTTCCCCTCAAGGGGCCTGCAGGGCATCAGGGGAAGTCGTAGTGCTTGCGGATGGGTTTCGTGATGTCCCACGTGCAGGACATGCCTGCCGGGAAACGGACCAGATCGCCGGCGCGGATGGTCACCGGTTCGCCACCATCGGGGGTGACGGTCACCTCTCCTTCCAGGATGTAGCAGACTTCGTCGGTGTCGTAGGTCCACGGAAAGCAGGAGACTTCCTTTTCCCATACGGGCCAGGAGAAGACGCCCATCTCCTCCAGCTTCTCGCGTGCGGGATTTCTCTCAAGCTCGATTTCGGCCATGTGATGCCTCCCTCGCGTTTCGCAATGTCCGATGTCAGGCTGCCTTCACGAACCCGGCCATGATGCGCTTGGTGCCGGTGTGCTCGAACTCGATGGTCAGCCGGTCGCCTTCCATGCCGGTGATGATGCCGTAGCCGAACTTCTGATGGAAGATGCGCTGTCCGATCTCGTAGGGGCAGGGCTCCGCCCGGCGGGGTTCGGCGCGGGCCTCGATGAGCGGGCCTGTGCCGGGATCGCGCGCGCCGCCGTATCCGGCGAAGCCGCCACGTTCGTGCACGGGGGAGGGGGAGAAGCCGGAAGGCCCTGCGTCCTCGCGCAGCACCTCCACGTGCTCCGGCGGCAGCTCGTCGATGAAGCGGGAGGGCAGGGCGGTCTGCCACAGGTTGTGCACCCGCCTGTTGTGGGCAAACGAGATGATGGCGCGGCGCTTCGCCCGCGTGATGGCCACGTAGGCCAGCCGGCGCTCTTCTTCCAGTCCCGCCTCGCCGGTCTCGTCGAGCGCCCGCTGATGGGGGAACAGACCCTCCTCCCAGCCGGGTAGGAAGACGGTATCGAACTCCAGTCCCTTGGCGGCGTGCATGGTCATGACGGATACCCGGTCGCCGTCCGCCGCCTCGTCCGCCGCCATGACCAGGGAGACGTGCTCCAGGAAGCCGGCCAGGGTGTCGAACTCCTCCATGGAGCGCACCAGCTCCTTCAGGTTCTCCAGCCGCCCTTGCGCCTTCGGCGAATTGTCGGACTTCCACATGGCCGCATAGCCGGATTCGTCCAGTACCGTTTCGGCCAGCTCCGAGGGCGGCATGGCATCAACCTGCGCACGCCAGCGGGCGAAGTCGGCCAGCAGGGCCTTCAGGCCGCTGCGCGCCCGTGCCGGAAGGTCGGGCAGCATGAGTTCCGCCGCGCGGAAGAGACTGATCCCGCGCATGCGGGCGAAGGCGTGCATCTTCTTCACCGAGGCGGCACCGATGCCGCGCTTGGGCACGTTGATGATGCGCTCGAAGGCGAGGTCGTGATCGGGGGAGTGAATGACCCGCAGGTAGGCCAGCGCATCGCGTACCTCCATGCGCTCGTAGAAGCGCGGGCCGCCGATCACCCGGTAGGGCAGGCCGATCTCGATGAAACGCTCTTCCAGCGCCCGCATCTGGAAGGTGGCGCGCACCAGCACCGCGGTGTCGGACAGCCGGCCACCGGCGCCGCGCAGGGCCTCCAGATCATCGGCGATGGCGCGGGCCTCTTCGGCGTCGTCCCAGTGGGCGCGCAGGACGACCTTCTCCCCGTCGCCGATCTGCGAATGCAGGGTTTTCCCCAGACGGCCGCGGTTGTGGGAGATGAGGTGCGAGGCGGCGGCGAGGATGTGGGCGGTGGAGCGATAGTTGCGCTCCAGCCGGATGGTCCGGGCGCCGGGGAAGTCGCGCTCGAAACGCAGGATGTTCTCCACCTGCGCGCCGCGCCAGCCGTAGATGGACTGGTCGTCGTCGCCGACGCAGCAGATGTTGCCGTTCTTCCCCGCCAGCAGGCGCAGCAGCATGTACTGCGCGACGTTGGTGTCCTGATATTCGTCCACCAGCATGTAGCGGAACCTGCGGCGGTACTCCTCCAGCAGGTCGGGATTGGAGCGCAACAGGCGCAGGGGCTCCAGCAGCAGATCGCCGAAGTCCACCGCATTGATCTCTTTCAGCCGCCGCTGGTAGCTGGCATAGACGGTGCCGGCGCGACCACCGGCGAAGGCTCCGGCCTCCGTCTCGGGCAGGTCGTCGGGGGCGAGGCCGCGATTCTTCCAGTCGTCGATGAGGCCGGCCATCTGTCGCGCCGGGTGGCGCTTTTCGTCGATCTTCTCCGCTTCCATGACCTGTTTCAGCAGGCGCAGCTGGTCGTCGGTATCAAGGATGGAGAAGCCGCTTTTCAGTCCGGCCAGCTCGGCGTGGCGCTGGAGGATCTTCACGCCGATGGAGTGGAAGGTGCCGAGCCAGGTCATGCCCTCGACCATGCCGCCGATGAGCCGGCCGATGCGCTCCTTCATCTCGCGGGCCGCCTTGTTGGTGAAGGTGACGGCGAGGATCTGGCCGGGCCAGGCCATGCCGCCGGCCAGAATCCAGGCGAGGCGGGTCGTCAGCACGCGCGTCTTGCCGGTACCCGCCCCGGCAAGCACCAGCAGCGGCCCTTCGGTGTGCAGCACGGCCTCCCGCTGCTCCGGATTGAGTCCCTCCAGCAGCGGCGATGGATCCGGACGCGCGGCTGCGGCGGCCTGCGCGGAGAGGGGGTGCGAGCCACCTGCCGGCGCAGGGCCGTCGTCGAAGTCGTCAAGGTCGAATGGATCCGCCATCTCTTTTGCGTGGCCGCCCTTTCTTCAGCTGTCGATTCGCATTTTGTTCCATATAGCATCGGAAAGTTGGCAGGGCGAGGAAGAGAGCGGAGCTTTTCCACCGGTCCGTGGGCGGACTACCATTCGGCGGCAGGTGGGCTGTCGCCGAGGACTTCCGCGATGCGGCGGGCAGTGCCGGGGGTAAGATCGTCGGGCAGGGCATCGGGCGGAAAGAACCGGGCTTCGGCAATCTCGCGATTGGGCTTCCAGTCGATGCGTTCCCAGTCGCCCGGCTCCACGAGATAGAAGGCCACGTGATCTCCGGGGAAGCTGGCATTGTTGGCATAGAGGGCGAAGAGCCTGGGGCGCGCCGTCAGGATGACACCGGCCTCGTCCTTCAGTTCGTGGGCCAGGGCCTCCTCCGCCGTCTCTCCGCGCTCCACACCACCGCCGGGGAAGGCCCAGCCGGGTACGTAGGTGTGCCGCACGAGCAGGATGCGGCCTTCCCCGTCGCGCACCATGGCGCGTGCGCCAAGGGTGAGTCCCCGGGTCAGGCGAAACCACGTCTGGAAGGCCAGACGCATGGGGCTGCGCCGGCGGACTTGCGGTTTTGCTTTGTCTGGACGGGACATGAGATGATATGACGACGGCATCGGGAGGACGTCAATGCCAAACAGTCTGCAACCTGAAATCGTTCCCGTCTCCACGTCACGGGAGATGCGGGAATTCATCCGCCTGCCTCATACCATATACGCCAATGATCCGGCATGGGTGCCGCCGCTGAATCTGGAGCGGAAAGAGCATCTGTCGCGGAAGAATCCGTTCTTCGGCCACGGCGAGGCTCAGCTGTTCCTGGCGCGGCGGAACGGACGGGCCGTGGGGCGTATCTCCGCCCAGATCAACCGGTTGCATCTGGAACGTTACGATGATGCCATGGGATTCTTCGGCTTCCTGGAGGCGGTGGAGGACGAGGCCGTCTTCCGCGCCCTGTTCGAGGCTGCCGAGGACTGGCTGCGGAAACGCGGCATGCAGCGTGTGCGTGGGCCCTTCAGCTACTCCATCAACGAGGAAAGCGGACTGCTTGTGGAGGGCTTCGAGCATCCGCCGGTCATCATGATGGGGCATGCCTGTCCGTGGTATGGCCCCATGGTCGAGGCCTGCGGATACGGCAAGGTGATGGACCTGATCGCCTACATCCTGCGCGGACTGGAGCCGATGCCGGAAGCCGCCATGAAACTGCTCGGACGCCTGAAGGAGAAAGGGCGTCTCTCCGTGCGGCCGTTGAACAGGAAGCGGTTGCGCGAGGAGCTCGATCTCATCATGGACATCTTCAACGACGCCTGGGCCAACAACTGGGGATATGTTCCGTTTACGGAAGCGGAAATTCGCAAGCTGGGTGACGATCTGAACCTGATCGTCGAAGAGCGTGACGTGTGGATCGCCAGTCTGGACGGCGAGCCCTCTGCCATGGTGGTGACATTGCCGGACATCAACGAATGGATCCGCGATTTTGGCGGGCGGCTGCTTCCGTTCAACTGGGCGAAGCTGATCTGGCGGTTGAAGTTCGGCGGGCCACCGAAGACGGTGCGCATGCCGCTGATGGGGGTGCGACGGAAATTCCATGGCAAGGCGGTGGGGTCGGCGTTGGCGTTGGCGGTGATCGAGGCGGCGCGCGACCATCACTCCGACCGGGGCGTGCGGCAGGGCGAGCTGTCGTGGATCCTGGAAACCAACAGGCCGACCCGCAAGCTGATCGAAACGGTCGGTGGCGAGCCATACAAGACCTATCGGATTTACGAGAAGGCATTGTGATCATGACCGGCGACGGCGGATGGAACGCTCTGGTGCTGGCTGCTGGAAGAGGGCCGGACGATCCCATGGCCCGCGCCTTCGGAGTCTCGCACAAGTGCCTGTTGCCGGTGGATGGTGTGCCCATGCTGCGGCGGGTGGTGGAGACGCTGCGTGCGTATCCGCGGGTACGTGGAATCTCGGTGGTGATCGAACGGGAGGACATCGCGGCGCAGGCCTTTGACGGACGGTTGCCGGAGGAGGTGCGGGTGCTGCCGGCGGCCGAATCGGCTGCCGCTTCGGTTCTGCAGGCTTTGGAGCGTGAAGGTGTGCAGATGCCGGTGCTGGTCACGACGGCGGATCATGCGCTGCTGAATGACACCATGCTGGATGCCTGTCTGAAAGGAGCTGATGAGGAAGGGGATGCGGATCTCGCCATTGCGCTGGTGCGGCGGGAGGATGTTCTGGCGAAATGGCCTGAGGCGCGGCGTACGTGGCTGAAGCTGGGGCGTGATCGTGTGACGTCGTGCAATCTCTTCGCCCTGAGGACACAGGATGCCCTGAAGGCCGTGGCCTTCTGGCGGCAGGCGGAGAAGAACCGCAAGAGGCCGTGGAAAATCGCCCTTGCCTTCGGTATTCCGGCGCTGCTGCGCCTGCTGCTTGGGAAGGGCGATGCGCGGAGCGTGCTGGAGGACCTCTCCCGCCGGCTGGGGTTGGTGGCCCGGCCCGTCTTCATGCCGATGCCGGAGGCCTCGGTGGATGTGGACAAGCCGGAAGATCTGGAGCTGGTGGAACGCATCCTGAAGGACCAGACGAATGTCGGTGCTTGACACTGCGCTTTTCGCCAGCCTAGCATTCAAGCTGCAGATGGTTCCGTCCATGCCGGATTCGCCGGAAGGGTGGATAATAGGGAACACGGTAGGGAACTCGCTTCCGAAGCCGTGGCTGCCCCCGCAACTGTGTGCGGCGAGTCGTCGTTCCGCAAAGGAGCCACTGGGCGCGTGCGTCCGGGAAGGTCTGGAACGGGGACGCTGACCCGCGAGCCAGGAGACCTGCCATCTGCATGCCGTCGAGGCATGAACCGGAACGGGGTGCTTTCCGGGATGACGGACATGGTGCCCGCCGCATCGGGCGGGTGGTCCTGTTCTTCTTCCTGCATCTCCCTGTTCCTCACCACGGGCGGTCGCGCAACGGGGCGTGCCGTCGCAACATGTGAGAAGAAGGGGAAAGATGTCATGCATATCGAACCCGGCGTCGTGAACGGCGCCAAGATCGTGCTCAGCTATGCCACGGCAGCTGCCTCACTGGGCTTTGCCGCAAAGGTCGCATGGGAAACCGTGAAACGGGATGGGGCGGTCTCCTTCATGGCGCGTACCGCCATGGCCACCGCTCTGGTGTTCTGCTATTTCGAGGTGCTGCCGCACCATCCGGTCGGCGTTTCCGAGGTCCATCTCATCATGGGTTCCACGCTGTTCCTGCTGTTCGGACTGGCGCCTGCGGCGCTGGGGCTGGCGGCGGGCCTGCTCATTCAGGGACTGTTCTTCGCGCCGACGGATCTGCCGCAGTACGGCATGAACGTCACCACGCTTCTGGTGCCGTTGTATGCCATGAGCTGGCTGGCAAAGCGGGTGATTCCGCCGCAGACGGCCTACAAGGATCTGAAGTATCGGCAGGCGCTGGCGCTCTCCACCACCTATCAGGCCGGCATTGTGACGTGGGTAACTTTCTGGGCGCTGTACGGTCATGGGTTCACCGTGGAAAATCTTGCCAGCATCGCCAGATTCGGTGCCGCCTACATGACTGTCATCATCATCGAGCCGCTGGTGGATCTGGCCGTGCTGGCCGCTGCCAAGATGTTCCATCGGCTCAAGGATTCCGGCCTTTTCGAGCGGCGTCTCTACGCGCCCGCCGCGTGAGGATCGGCCTTCGCGAGGCTGTCGCGCAGGAGTGAAAGGAAAGGCCTCCGCCATCAATGGCGGGGGCCTTTCCTGTCGGCCGTACCGTTGAATGCGAGAGGGTCAGAAAGGATTCCAGGTCGGCCGGCTGGTCATCTTCAGGTAGCCGATGTTGGCTCCCAGGCGGGCACCGATGCCGGTACGGATCGGGGCTACCACAAGCTGTTCGTTGGTGTGGAAGCTGACTCCGAGGCCGCCTACGATGTAGGCGGAACCGGAGACACCGAAGAAGCGCGAGTAGATCTGCCGCGGCGTGTCGATGTGGTAGACCAGCATCAGGACGCGGGAGCCGTTGCCGCCATAATCGAAGCCGATGGAGGGGCCCTGCCAGAACACCTTGCGGCGCTGTCCGTCCTTCATGTAGAGCCAGCCTTCGCCGTAGCGCAGGCCGCCGATGAAGGCGCCGGAGGCCTCTTCACCAAGGATGTAGCCGCTGGGCCGTCCGTGTTTCGCGAAGACGGACTCTACGGCCCGGGCCAGTCCCTTGGTGGTGGTCCCGAAGAACTCGTGCCCCTTGCGGACGATTTCCTCGGAGCTGTACGTCTTGCGATGATTGGCGCTTGCGGCCGGATCGGAATATCCCGCCGTGGCGATGGCGGTATATTCTCCGGAGGTCACCTGTCCGCCTCCGGCTATGGCCGCAGAAGTCAGAAGAGATGCCAGGATCGCAAGGGATGCCGCTGCGCGTTTCATGTTACCAACCATCCTGAAAATCGTTTCACCGGGAGCCAATGATGATTCTGCATCCCGCTCGTGGCAGGAAGCGGGCGCGGAAATGGCTTCATGCGGACATTTTGCGTGAAAACCCTTAGCGCCGCGTTAACGGACCGATAAGGTTACGAACGCCTGAAACGGCGCAGCAGCCGGGGGGTGGGAAAGCAGGTGGGGCGCAGGCCCTGCCGCTTCTGCCACAGACCGAGCGAGCGGCGTGTGCGGAAGCCGGGCAGCCCGTCGGCCCCGCCCACGTCATGCCCGAGGCGCTCCAGGGCCCGCTGCATGCGGGCGATGTCGGAGCGCAGCATGTGGCCGATTTGCCGCCACGGACGGGAGAAGGGCAGCGCGCCGAAGCGGATGCGGTCTCCAAGATGACCGACGAACAGGGCGTAGAGATCGCTCATGTTGTATTCCTTCAGGACGTAGAAGTTGCGCGTTACCAGGAACGCCGGGCCGTAACGGCCCGCCGGCATGAGCAGGAAGAGCCTGCGGTTGCGCTCCGATGTCGGGAAGGGGCGTCTGCCGATGCGGCGAATGCCCATCGCCAGCCACTCTTCCAGCCTCCGGCCCCGGTCCGGCCCTTCCAGGAAGCAGGGAACGGAGGCGGGAACATCCACCTCGAAGCCCCAGTCGCGATTGCGCTGCCAGCCGTGGCCGGCAAGGTGGCTGGCAATGGAGGCGAGAACGTCCGGGATGCTGCGCCATATGTCGCGTTTGCCGTCGCCATCGAAGTCCACAGCCCATTTCAGATACGTGGAAGGCATCATCTGCGGTTGTCCGAGAGCCCCAGCCCAGGAGGACTTCAGGGCGGAGACGGGGAGATGCCCGTCACGGGCGATTAGCAGGGCGGCCAGCAGCTCCCTGCGGAATCGTGCCTTGCGCCGTCCCGTCCAGGCCTGCGTGCCCAGGATGCGGAAGACGTTGTGGGGAATGCGTGCGTGGCCGTAGTTGGATTCCCGGGCCCAGATCGCGAGTACGATGCGGGCCGGCACGCCCCAGGTCATCTCGATGCGGCGCAGCAGGTCGTCGTGGCGTTTCAGCAGGACGCGCCCCTGTGCAGCGAGCGTGCGCAGGCTGCGTTCGGAAAAGTAGCGAGCAGGGGCGCCGAATTCGCGCTGTTCCTGCTTCCGGGGCACGGACGGAAGGCCGGGCGGCCCGAGGTCGGGCAGCCTCAGATCGGGCTGCACGTTCCGGAAGGCGGCGTCGAAGGTGGAGCGCGGAATGCCATGCGCATGAGCCGCCGGCCAGAACACGTTTTCCAGCCAGTGACGGAAGGCAGTTTCGGGGGAGGCGGCGACTGCGCCCCGCGGGACCGCGAACAGCAGGAGACAGAGCACCTGCAGGAACATGATGCAGCGGCGCATGCTCATCTTGGAGAGATGCCGGCGGCCCATGCGATGAAGGCAGGGTTGAGGAAACCTGTTTCTACCTTGCCGTAGCGCAGCGGCTCGCCCGTTTCCGCCACCAGCACCCTGCCGCCGGTGGCTGCCAGCACCGCATGACCTGCGGCGATATCCCATTCCATGGTCGGCCCGAATCGGGGGTAGACATCGGCCTCGCCGGTGGCCAGCAGGCACAGCTTCAGGGAGGATCCTGCGGCCACCACGTCGGTGATACCATGGGCGGCGAGCCAGGCGTCGGTTTCCGCATCCCGATGATTGAGCGAGGCCACGGCGCGCAGTTTCTCCCTGTCCTCCACTCGGTTGCGGATCGGCTCCAGCGGGGCGCCGTCGCGGGACTGGAAGGCGCCGGCCTTGCGATCTCCCACGAGCAGCCAGCCCTTTGCCGGGGCAAGCACGACGCCGGTGACCGGTTCGCCGTTCTCGATGCGCGCGATGTTGACCGTGAAGTCGTCACGGCCGGCAATGTAGCTCTTGGTGCCGTCCAGGGGATCGACCAGCAGGAAAGTGCCCGAAATGTCGGGGATGCGCCCTGCCGCCGCTTCCTCTTCGGCAAGGACCGGCACGCCGGGCATCAGATCGGCCAGGCCGGCAAGGATGACCTTCTCCGCCGCTTCGTCGGCTGCGGTGACGGGAGATTCGTCGGCCTTGTGGCGCAGGTCCATGTCGCCATCGCGGATGCGCAGGGTTTCTTCACCTGCCTTTACGGCAAGATCGGCCAGCTTCCGAAGCATGGGCGGAACGGTCATGATCGCACTCCTTTTCGTTCAGCCATACCGGCCTGACGCCGATGCGGCAAGTTGTGGATGGCGCTTTGCCAGCCAATGTGGAAACGGTTATGAGTGAGCAGGGTTGCAATGAAGCATGATTCGCACATTTTTGAGGGCGAACGAGGGGCACAGGGAGATTTCGATGAGCAGTCTGCTGAGTGACATGGATCTGGCGGCGCTGATTTCCAGCCGCATCTGTCATGACCTGATTTCGCCCGTAGGCGCCATCGCCAATGGGCTGGAGGTTCTGGCGGACAATCCGGACGAGGAAATGCGCAAGGTTGCCGTGTCGCTCATCGAGAATTCGGCGCGACAGGCCTCCAGCAAGCTGCAGTTCGCGCGCCTGGCCTTCGGCGCGGCCGGTTCCGCCGGGATGGAAATTTCTCTTGGTGACGCCGGAGATCTGGCGAAGGGCCTCATCGCGGATGACAGGCGGGTGACGCTCGACTGGCGCGCGCCACGGGAAAATCGCCCCAAGGCGGAGGTGAAACTGGTGCTCAACCTGTTCACCATCGCCCTGACGTGCATTCCGCGCGGCGGCGAGATCACCGTGGAAGCCGATGATTCCTCCTTCATTCTCATGGCGAAGGGCCGCAAGGCCTGCCTGCCGCAGCGTACCGCGGAGGTGCTGACCGGAGAGATTCCGGCCTCGGAGATCGATGCGCATCGCATCCAGCCCTACTATACGCTGCGTCTCATCGAGGAGACGGGCTTCGGGCTGGAAATCGAACAGGGCGAAGACGAGGTGGTGCTTCGCGCCAGTCGCTGAGGCGTCTTTCGCTCCGCCGATACATGCCGCACTGGACCGCCGGAGAGGGAGCGGGGCCGTGCCACCAGTACCAGCGCACACCCGGCCGTGAGCCAGAAAAGGTGTCCGCGGCCACGCCATGAACGCGGACACCTGCTGGGCGGTGAGCCGAAGGGGCAAGGCCGCACCCATGGGAAAAGCCGTTCGCGTCAGTCTTTTGTCCAGCCGCAAAGCTCCTCGCGCGCGATGCGTTCGAGCATGCGCAGACCCGGTTCACTGTCGTTCAGGCAGGGCGCGACGGCAAAGTTCTCGCCACCGTTTTCGCGGAAGATCTCCGCGGCACCGATGGCGATCTCCTCGAGTGTCTCCAGACAGTCGGCGGAGAAAGCGGGCGTGGTAACAAACAGATTCTTCACGCCCGCGCGGGCCAGCTCGGCAATGGTGTCCGCCGTATAGGGTTTCAGCCATTCGGCACGGCCGAGGCGGGACTGGAAAGTGGTGAGCAGCTCCTCCTCGCCCAGCCCCAGCGCCTCGCGCAACAGCCGGGAGGTCTCGCGGCACTGGCGTTCATAGGGGTCGCCCTTGTCCACGAAACTTTTTGGCAGGCCGTGGTAGGAAGCAATGATTTTTTCCGGACGGAACGACAGGGCATCCAGCTGCGCTTTCAGCAGCTCCACCATGGCTTCCACATGGGCCGGATGGTCATAATAGGGCGGCACGAAACGCACCGTCGGCTGGTGGCGCATGCGTTTCAGCACATCGCCCACGGCATCCACCACCGTGCCGGTGGTGGTGGCAGAATACTGCGGATAGAGCGGAAAGATCACGATACGCTCATGCCCTTCGCGCATCAGCGCCTCGATGCGTTCGGCAATGGATGGCCGGCCATAACGCATCGCCCATTCCACACGCACCGCCTCGCCGAGACGCGCCTGCAGCCCTTCCGCCTGGGCGCGAGTGATGGTCTTCAACGGAGATTCGTCGCGCTCGCGGTTCCAGATCTTCTCATAGGCCTCCGCCGACTTCCGGGGACGGAAGGGCAGGATGATGCCGTTGAGGACGAACCACCAGACGACCCGAGGCGCTTCCACCACGCGGGGATCGGAAAGGAACTCGCGCAGATAGGCACGAACGTCGGAAACCGAGGTGCTTTCCGGCGTGCCAAGATTGACGAGCAGAAGGGCGGGCGTGCTGTGTGCGCTCATGCGGGTCTCTTACATGGCCGCGCCCCTCCCTACAAGGGCCGATCCGGATGCGGGTGCACGAAGGACTCGACGAAGGACTCGATGGTCAGGCGCTCGTGGCCCTTTCCGGAGCGCCGTTGGCAAGCTGACGCAGAGCGGGCTCGTTGCGGATGATGACGCGGGAGCGCCCCTTCAGACTGATGAAACCGTGGCGCTCCAGCTCCTTCAGACCACGCGAAACAGTTTCCGGCTGAAGTCCCATGTAGTCGGCAATGTCGGAACGGCGCAGGGCAAGATCCACGGTTTCACAGACGTCACCCCCCATCTGACGGCGACGGCACTCGAAGATGTAGGCGGCAAGCCGCTCGGACGCCGACTTCTTGCCCAGGTCCACGGAATGGTCGGCGGCAAAGTGGATCTGCTCGCGCATGTTCTCCCAGGTGACGGCCTGCACATCAGGGTTTTCACGCACCAGCTTGTCGTAGGTGTCCACACTGAGAGAACAGATGCGGGCTGGCGTGAGCGCAACGAGCGTGCCGGTATCGCGCCCGCCCTGACGGCGCAGATCGACGATGTCGCCGCGCCAGTAAAGGGCGGCGATGGAGCGGCGGCCGTCCTTGAGCACGTGCTGCAGCCCGATGACCCCCTCCACGATGGCGATGATCGGATTGCGATCGAGCAGACGGGCTGCGACCGGCTGTTTCCGGTCCACGTTGGTCGGCATGGAATGAGCGGACAGCTCCACCAGCTCGCCTGGAGACATCTGGGCACAGATCAGTTTGTCGTCGATGCGCAGGGCGCAGTTCCTGCACTTGTCGGCAATGGCCAGTGCCGCCTTGTCCATGAGCGTACTCCCCTTGTGGATGGTCGGGCCTGTCGGATCAGTCAGGAAGACAATAAATGCCAAAATGCCGCACTTCACATTGATGAAAATCAATTTGCGGTCGAGAGAGGCTTGCCACGAAGCGAAATTGTCGTATGACAGCCACAAGCCGGGGCCTATATATGCATGAAAGCGCATGCGTCCGGCCGGGGGCGGACGAGACTTTCAGGAGGGTTGGAAAGGTGGCATTCGAGGACAGGCGGAAGCTGGCGGAGAAAGTGCTCGAGGTTCTGGAACTGACGCATCTGGCGGACGGTTCCACGGAGCAGGACATTCTGGCCCTCTGCGAACGGGCACGCACGCCATTCGGCGACGTGGCGGCAGTCTGCGTGCCGGCGCGTTACGTGTCGCTGGCGCGGGACGCCCTGCGGGGTTCGCGGGTGGCGGTAGCCACCGTGGCCAACTGGCCGCGCGGTCGCTCCAAGGTGGACTACGTGGCCGCCGAGGCGGAAATCGCCTTTTTCGAGGGCGCGGACGAGGTGAACGTCGTGCTTCCCTGGCGTTCGGTGAAATCACGGGACCCACGCACACCTGCCAGCATGGTCGAGGAGTGCGCCCGTCAGCCAAACCGCAAGCAGTTCATCAAGGTCACGCTGGAGGCCGGCGAGCTGGATACCGAGGAACTGGTGCGTGAGGCGGCCCGCAATGCCATGGATTGCGGCGCGGAATTCCTCGAGACCGCAACCGGGAAGACGGATCATCGCGCCCGCGTGGAGCATGCCCGCATGATCCTCGAGGAGATCCGCGATCATCGCGTGGATGGAGGCTTCAAGGCCGGCCATATGGAAACGCTGGACGATTGCCGGGCCCACCTGGAGATTGCCGCGGAGGTCATGGGCGAAGACTGGATCACCCCTGACAATTTCCGTCTCGGTGGCGGAACGCGGGTGCTGGACGAGCTTCTCGCCGTCCTCGAAAAGGAAAAGGCCGGCGCCTGACCTGTTCCGGCACGTCTCCGCAACCTCTCCCGATCAGAAGATCCAGCACCGAAAACGGAAAGGCCGCCTCAAGGGCGGCCTTTCGTCTTCGAAAACGTTCATCCGGAGTGAAAATCACTCCTCGACATCCTTCGGCATCAGGCCGTTCTTCTTGGCCAGTTCCTTCCAGCCCTTCGGAAGCTGATGGGCAATGCCCTTGTGGCAATCGATGCAGGTCATGCCGTTGTCGAAGGCCACCTCGTGACGATCCGCCGAGCGCTCTTCCTGCTTGTCGAAGTCCATGGCGTTCTCGTCATGACAGTTGCGGCATTCGCGGGAATTCGTGGCCTTCATGGTCTTCCACACCCGCAGGGCCATGTTCGGCCGCTCCTTCAGGAACTTCTCGCGGGTGCCGATCGTGCCCATGACCTTGTGATAGAGCTCGCGGCTGGCCTGGATCTTGCGCACCATCTTGTGCACCCACTCCTTGGGCACGTGGCAGTCCGGACAGGTGGCGCGCACGCCGGAACGGTTGGAGTAGTGGATGGTATCCTGATACTCCTTGTAGACGTTGTCGCGCATCTCGTGACAGGAGATGCAGAAAGCTTCATTGTTCGTCGCTTCCACAGCCCAGTTGAAACCACCCCAGAACACGATGCCCAGAACCATGCCGAACAGCAGCATGGCGCCCGTGGAATAACGCGAGGGCTTCTGCCAGAACCACCGCCAGGAGGTTCTGAAGAAACCGGGGTGGATTTCATCGATGTCCTTCTTTTCGTTGTCACTCATGGTTCGCTCTCCTGGATCCTTGCCGACCGGCTCTCAAGTTCCGCCGCCGGAATTCCTGCAGAAATTCCGGCGGCGTATCAGGCCGGTTCCCCCTCATGACGTGCAGATCAGTTTCCGGCCGACTTGAACGTGTTCTCCACCAGCGGCGGCGCATCCACCTGCGGAACGTGGCACTGGTAGCAGAAGTACCTGCGCATCACGAGATTCTTCTCGTCCGGGTTGTTGGGGTCCTTGTAGTGGGACTTGGAGATCATCGGCGCGTTCTCGGCCTTGTAGGTATCGTGCGCATGGCAGCGGAAGCACGAATTCTCGTCCAGCGTGATGCGCTCCTTGTTGATCTTGTGCGGAATGGTCGGCGGCTGGAGCTTCCAGGCACGCTTGCGGCCACCGGTGACCGTCTCCACCTTCTTCTTCTTGAAAAGCTTCGCCTCGGCGTTCAGAGGAACGTCGCCGCGCAGGGACTTGATCTCCGCTGCACCCGCGATCACCGTGCCTGCAGCGAACATGGCAGCGGTAATGCCAACAGCCAGTATCTTTCTCATGACTTCCTCCATCATGGTGCTTGCTTGATTGTTCCCTCGTCCACCGCCTTCGCTGCCCCTTCCCGGCTGGGGCTGGCCATCCGCTCGCGCGGCAGCACCAGCCCGAAGGCGAAAACATCCTTGGCGCAGATGTCTGCACATCTGCCGCAGTTCGTGCACAGGCTGCTCAGCACCGCAGGCGGCAGCCCCTGCTTCATGCCCTGCTTCAGAGCCGGCGGAAGAATGCGCGGCTCCGGACAGACCTCGAAGCATTCCATGCAGTCGTCGCAGGCCGCCCGGTTGTCGGAGCGCATGCGTATGGCAGACATGGAGCCGATGGCCGAATACAGCGCCCCCATCGGGCACAGATGCCCGCACCAGCCGTGCCTCGCGATCAGCAGATCGTAGGCGAATATGCCCAGAATGACGGCCCAGCCAGCTCCCATGCCATAGATGATGCCGCGATGGGTCAGCGATACCGGATTGACCAGCTCCCAGGCCAGCGAACCGGTGGCCGCGGCAACTACCAGCACGAAGCCCAGCATCCACCAGCGCGCATGATCCGGAATCTTCGCCGACGTCCGGATACCCAACTTCCGACGCAGCCAGTGGGCGGTATCGGTGACAATGTTGACCGGGCACACCCAGGCACAATAGGCGCGGCCGCCCACCAGCGCATAGAAGACCATGACGATCAGAAAACCGATGACGGTGGTCGTGGTAATGCCAACTGCGCCCGCCGCCAGCATCTGCAGAAAGACGATGGGCTCCACCATCGGCACCGTGTCCAGCAGCAGCGAGGACGACAGATTGCCCTTCAGGATCCATATCCCGGCCAGCGGTCCGAGCAGAAACAGCCCGAGAATGGACAATTGCGTGATGCGCCGCAGGATCAGCCAGCGATAGGCTCCGAGCCAGCCCTTCTTCGCCAGGGCGTCGTGGCCGAGTTCTTCGATCGGAGTGGCCATCACTTCGCCTCCTGGATGCCACGATTGAGGATGCTCGCGGCACCGCCCTTCGGTTTCGCCGGGTCAGCGGTGGAGCCCGCCTTGCCGCTCTTGTCCTTCATGTAGATGCGGCCGGTCGAGTAATCGTATTCCACGCCCTCCGGCAGATTGAACCTGTGCTCGCGATCGGGCGTCACGAGCGAACCGCCCCGCTTCGCCTTCTCCTTCCAGCCGAGCCGGTAGTGCCGGCCCAGCTCGCCTTTCGCCAGACGGATGGGCAGTACCTTGATCGCCTCGCGCTCGAGGATGCAGGCTTTCTCGCACAGTCCGCAGCCGGTGCAGTATTCCGAATGCACCACGGGAATGAACATGGCATGCCGGCCGGAGCGCTTGTTCGGCTGATATTCCAGCGTTATCGCCTTGCCACGCACAGGACACACGTTGAAACACACCTCGCAACGCAATCCCTGGAAGGCGATGCAGGCTTCCTGATCGATGAGGACCGCAAGCCCCATGCGCGCCTTCTCGATATCGGTCAAGGCGTGATCCAGCGCACCGGTGGGACAGTTGGGGATGCAGGGAATGTCCTCGCACATCTCGCAGGGCCCGGTGCGGGCGATGAAATAGGGCGTGCCGGTGGCAGGATTCTCGCCGCCCAGCTCCGCCAGTTTCAGGATGCCGTACGGGCAGTCGCGCACGCAGATGCCGCAGCGGGTGCAGGCGGCGAGAAATTTCTCCTCGTCGAGCGCTCCCGGCGGCCGGATGAACTCGGGTGGAAGGGCATTGCCCCGCCTGGCATACAACCCCAGCCCCAGGGCGAACAGCGACACACCACAGGCCGTGCGGGCCATGTCGGTGAGAAACCGCCGTCTGCTGACCTGTTTCGCTGCCATCTGCCAGAAACCTTCTTCCTCATGTCCGTGTCGTCCGCATCCAGATTACGTCCCTTGCGGACACATGCACGGACGGATCCCATGATCTCCTCTCAGCCCTCATGCGGGCTCCCCGAACCGGGACGCCCGCAAAGCGGACGCCCCGGCAGCAAGGGAGTGGAGAGCTCCCCGCGCACGCCCGTCAGATCTTGACGATCTTGCAGGCGCACTTCTTGTAGTCGGTCTCCTTCGACAGCGGGTCGGTCTGATCGAGGGTGAGCTTGTTGACCAGACGACCTGCGTCGAACCACGGAATGAACACCAGGCCTTCCTGCGGAACGTTGCGGCCGCGGGTCTCCACGCGGGTGACGATCTCGCCGCGACGCGTGATGACCTTGACCTTGGAGCCGTTGCGCAGGCGGCGCTTCCTGGCGTCCTTCTTGTTCATGTAGACCTTGGCGTCCGGCATGGCACGATACAGCTCCGGCACGCGGCGGGTCATGGAGCCGGAATGCCAGTGTTCGAGCACGCGGCCGGTGCACAGCCACAGATCGTACTCGTCATCCGGCGGCTCGGCGGCGGGCTCGTAAGGCGCGAAAATGATGTTCGCACGACCATCCTTCCTGCCGTAGAAGAACACCTCGCCGTCCTTGGCATCCGGCTTGACCTGCTTGACGATCGGATCGTAGCCGGCCCGGAAGCGCCACAGGGTCTCCTTGCCGTCGATGACCGGCCAGCGCAGGCCACGCACCTTGTGATACTCGTCGTAGGGCGCCATCTGGTGACCCGTCTTCGGGCCTTCCCACTGGAACCGGCGATACTCCTCGAACAAGCCCTTCTGGATGTAGTAGCCGAAATGGGCCGACTCGTCGTTGTCGTACTCGTTGCCGCGGTCGTCCTTGATCTTGCCCTCAAACGGGAACTTGTTCACCTGGCCATTGGCGTAGAGCACATCATAGAGCGTCTTGCCCTTGTATTCCGGCATCTGGTCGAGCAGCTCGGCCGGCCAGACATCGTCGGTCTTCACGTACTTGGAGAACTCGACGATCTGCCAGAGATCGGACTTCGCCTCGCCCGGGGCCTTCACCTGCTGACGCCAGAACTGGGTGCGGCGCTCGGAGTTGCCGTAGGCGCCTTCCTTCTCCGCCCACATGGCAGTGGGCAGAACGAGATCGGCTCCCATGGCGGATACGGTCGGATAGGGATCCGAGACGATGATGAAGTTCTCCGGGCTCCGCCAGCCGGGCCAGGATTCCTTGTTGAAGTTGGCGGCTGCCTGGAGGTTGTTGTTGCACATCACCCAGAAGACGTTCATCACGCCGTCATGCAGCGCACGGTGCATGGCCACCGCATGGATGAGCGTCTTGCCCATGGGTTTGCCGGTGATGTCAGGCTGATCCTTGCCGTCCATCTTGCCGTTGGCGCGCGGAATGGTACCTGCCGGCAGCTTCCAGATTTTCTCGGCGAACTTGCAGTGCGCGTCCTTCTTGACCACCAGGTCGGCCGGCAGGCGATGCGTGAAGGTGCCCACCTCGCGGGCCGTACCGCAGGCCGAAGGCTGACCGGTTAGCGAGAACGGCGAATTGCCGGGCTCGGCAATCTTGCCCATTAGCAGATGGATGTTGTAGACGAGGCCGTTCACCCACACGCCGCGCGTGTGCTGATTGAAGCCCATCGTCCAGTAGGACGCCACCTTGCGGTTCGGATCGGCATACTGCTCGGCCAGCTTGATGAGCTGCTCCTTCGGCACGCCGGACAGCTCGGAGACGTAATCCGCCGTGTACTTGGAGACGTGCTTGGCATACTCCTCGAAAGAGATCTTCGTCAGCTTGCCCTTGGCGCGGTTCTTCGCCGCCTTTTCGCGCGGATCGTCAGCACGCAGACCGTAGCCGATGTCGGTCGGCGTGATGTTGAAGTTCACGTGTTTGTCGATGAACTCCTTGTTGTACTTCTTGTTCTGGATGATGTAGTTGGCGATGAAGTTGGCAATCGCCAGGTCGGTCTGCGGCTTGAAGATGATGCCGTTGTCCGCCAGCTCGAAGCAGCGGTTGTGGAACGTGGACAGCACGTGCACCTGCGCCCCGGGCTTGGTCAGGCGGGTGTTGGTGATGCGCGACCACAGGATCGGATGCATCTCCGCCATGTTGGAACCCCACAGCACGAAGGTGTCCGCAGCCTCCATGTCGTCATAGCAGCCAGCCGGCTCATCGATGCCGAAACCACGCATGAAGGCGCCCACGGCCGAAGCCATGCAGTGCCGCGCATTGGGCTCCAGCGAGTTGGAGCGGAAGCCCGCCTTCATCAGCTTCTGGGCCGCATAGCCTTCCCAGATCGTCCACTGTCCGGAGCCGAACATGCCGATGCCCTTCGGGCCCTTCTTCTTCCGGGCCTCGACGAACTTCTCGGCCATGATCTTGAACGCCTCGTCCCAGGAAACCTCCTCGAACTCGCCGTTCTTGTCGAACTTGCCGTTCTTCTTGCGCAGCAGCGGCTTGGTGAGCCGGTCGGCGCCATACATGATCTTGGTGAGGAAATAGCCCTTGATGCAGTTCAGGCCCTTGTTGACCGGCGCGTCAGGGTCGCCCTGGGTGGCCACCACGCGGCCGTCCTTGACACCTACCAGCACCGAACAGCCCGTACCGCAGAAGCGACAGGCGATCTTGTCCCAGCGCATACCGGCGTCCTGTGCCTGCGCCGACACCGCCGACGGCAGGGATATGCCCGCAGTAGCGGCCGCCGCGGCAACCGCCTGGGCCTTGATGAAATCTCGGCGATTCATTGTCATGGTCTTCCTCCTTGCACCCTCGTGTGCTCACGCTTTCTGGGATACGGTTTCACTCTGGCCACCATCTTCGAAGTACTCGTAGATGAGCGCCACGTTGATCACGCCGGGAATGTTGTTCAGGTCCATAATGGTCTGGCTCATCACATCCCTGCTGGGGGTGTCGATGACCACCACGATCTTCCCGTTCTCCGCCGCCGGGGCCTCGCAGCCCTCGCGTTTCTCGATATCGGCCTTCACGGCCTCCATCTTCTCCGGGTTCGTGTAGACGACCAGCGAGCAGATGCTCATGCCGCTTGCTCCTTTCCGGACGATGCCGTTGCGTTGGTCTCGATGATGATGATCGCCCCACGGGGGCACCGTGGCAGGCATTCGCCGCAACCGTTGCAGTCCGCGGCCTCGATCCAGGCCCGCGTCACATGGCCGGGCATGGGACGGAAACGGATGGCCCGCTCCTCGCAGGCCGACTCGCAAAGCCGGCACGTGACCCCGGCGAACTCCATGCAGGCCTCTTCGGAGATCTCCATGCGCCACGGAAACCGGAATTCACCCTCTTCCACGACATCGATCATGGAGCGATCAAGCGCACCGCGCGTGCAGGCGCGGATGCATTCGGCACAGAAGACGCAATGTCCGCTCTCGAAATCCAGAACCGGCCCGCCTCCACGATCGGCCTTCAGGACACCGGTTTCTTCCGCACAGGCCTCGATGCAACGACCACAACCGTCGCACAGGTCCATGAACCTGTCCTCCGGCAGGGCCGCCGGTGGACGACGCAAGCCGCCGCGTCCCGCCAGGGACCTGAAGAGCTGCCTGCGTGTCATGTTCCGGCTCATGGGGGCCTCCCGCAAAGCCCTGACCACTCTTCGTGCCCGCCTCGCCGCCACGACAGGCAGACGAACACGCGCCGCCACGATCATTGTTCCGTAGACGGCAGATCACTGCTTTGTGAGCAACAGTCCGTTATTTCAGGATTGGCAGCCTTGACTTTTGTTAAGCCGGAAAGGAGTCATTTGTCGCAGATGATCCAGCTTTTCGCGAGATGAGTGGCAACATAAGGTAAGTATTATTTACCTTTTTATTCCGATGAAAATGGTCGGTTTTTTCGCAGGATGCCGCACCCACCATACGTCAGGGCTGGATACATGACGAATACCTGAGGGGAAGCGTCGGAAATTGTCCGTGCCGACCGGGCAACGTGATCCGGGCTGCTCATCGGAAACCAGGTGGATAACGGGAGACAACCTCACCCCATGATCTTGCACCCATCTCGGGAATCGGCATGATGGGATACATGACGCAAAGGCAGGAAACAGGAGCATGAGCGGACTGCTGCCACCGAACACGGCCGAACGGGCCCTCATGAATGCAGCCCGCAAGGGCAAGGAAATTGACCTCGCCCGCTTTTCCACGGACGGCAAAGGCAAGGCCCTCATCCGCGCCGAGTTCCTGCGCGCCCTGATCCTTCAGAAAGATGGTTTGCAGGTACACGAACGTGGCATCCGTTTCCGCAACGCCCGCATCCGCCACCAGCTGGACCTCTCCCACTGCCGTGTTGATTTCCCGCTGGTCATGCGGAATTGCGAGTTCGGAGATAATGCAAATGATATTATTCCTTTAAATATTTGTGGAGGGGCTTTCCATTTCTTCGATTTAAAAGGAAGCAAATTTTATGGAAGCAACCCAGGAGGGGTGTTTTTTGCCGAACGAGCACGTTTAGCAGCTAGCATGATCTTGGATAATTGTGTTTTCAGTGACCTGCCACTGAACTTTCATCCAGCCGGAACTTGAGTCCTTTGGTTTGATACGCCAGGTGGCGTAGGTTGAGCAACCGGCTGCTGCGCGGAGCTTTCATCTGGCGCAGCGCTGCTGCCGACCCATGGTGAACAGACGCTCGGCGAAGGGTTTTGGCGTCCGCTAGCCGAGTGCCGAATGAGGCCTTTCCTCGTTGCAGTCATCGGCCCAGGCCCGGATCAGGGCGCGCGCATG
>JAJRRY010000189.1 GCA_024279095.1 Alphaproteobacteria bacterium | reverse complement strand
GCAGAATGCGTTGCCGTCCGCCGCCCTGATTGCCGCCTTTCCGGATGATGCGCGGGATTTCGATCTGGCGCAGTACGAGCTGGCCGTGCTCGTGCACTACGCCGGAGCGAGATACGAGGCGCAGGGGCTCTCCGGCCCTGCGGACCAGATGCGCGATCTGCGCTTCGCCCTGCTGATCTACGTGCGGGGACTGCGCGGCCCGGCAGGCAGCTACGAGGCGCTGGAGGCGGCGCGCAAGGCGGTGCAGAACCGCCGCTTGGCCGGATCCGCTCCTGTGCGGCTGATAGCCGAACGGCTGGCAGGCGAAGAGGCCGGCATCTGGCAGTGGGAGATGGAGGTCTCTGTGCCGATGCTGGCGGTGGCGGCGCAGCTGCGGCCGCGGACCGGCGGGCCACTGACATTCGAGGAGACAGGGACATGAAGACCTATCGCTGGCACGGACCGGTGCAGGCCCTGACCATCCGCGATCAGGGGAAGGAAATGCGGATCACGCTCCTGCCGGGGCGTCCCGCCGATCTGCCGGAGGATCATCCCGTGGTGGCGGCCTGGCTGGGCTCCGGCATGCTGGAGGAGATGAGCAAGTCTGCCAGGCCGGCGAAGGGTGGCAGAAGGAAGAAGGAGAAGGATCATGCCTGACGGCGTCTATTTCGGCCCCGAGATCGTCGAACGCGACATCGGCGGCGAGGTGGTGCGCGAGCTGAAATACGCCACCGCCTTCATCGTCGGCACCGCTCCGGTGCACGAGGCGCATGCCGATCCGGCCGTGCGAGCGGACTACATCAACAAGCCGATCATCATCCGTCGCCGGGAAGATGTGGCTGCCGCCTTCGGTCCCTGGCGGGACGGCTATACGCTGGTGCAGGCGCTGGATGCCATCTTCGACCATGCCGGACCGTCCGGCATCGGCACCATCGTGGCCGTCAACGTCTTCGATCCGGATGTCCACCAGGATGCCTCCGGCAATCCCGATCCGGCGGCAGTGACCAATCTCGACATCATCGGCGCCTTCGGTGCGGATGGCACGCCTTCCGGCCTCAAGTGGGCCTATGCCTGCTTCCAGCTGTTCGGCTGGTTCCCCAAGCATCTGCTGGCCCCCGGCTATTCGCTGGACACCGGCGTGCGGGCCGAACTGGAGACCATTGCGCCGCGCATCCGGGCCCACTTCTATCTGGATGCGCCGCACGGGGTGTCGCTGCAGGATGTCATCGAGGCTCGCGGGACGGGCGGATCCTTCGACTTCCAGACGAACCTGTTCGAAGCCGTGGGTTGCTGGCCGCATGTGATGGTGGTCAACGAGGACACCACCTCCGCCCAGGCGGGACAGCCCGTGGCCCAGCCGTTCAGTCCACGTCTGTGCGGCGTGTGGCTGAACACGGTGATGACCTACGGTCCGCACCACAGCCCGTCCAATCGCCCGATCCTGGGCATCGAGGAGATGGCCCAGAAGGTCGTCTACATTCCGGGCGACGCCAGCGCCGATACCCAGCTGTTGCGGGGCGCGG
>JAJRRY010000188.1 GCA_024279095.1 Alphaproteobacteria bacterium | reverse complement strand
GCTCCCGATCCCCAGTAGCCCATGACGAGATTGAGATCGAGGAACCAGCTCTGCACCGGCGTCTTGCGATTGCGCACGAACTCCAGCGCCCGCTCCGAGAAGGTCACCGGCGACAGGCCGGGCGCACAGGACAGGCACTTCTGAGTGCCGGAATAGACCGCGTCAACGCCCCATTCGTCCACCTTCACCGGCGTGCCACCCAGCGAAGTGACCGCGTCCATGATGGTCAGGCAGTCGTGCGTGCGGGCGATGCGGCAGATCTCCGCAGCATCCGTCTGCGCCCCAGTGGAGGTCTCCGCATGGATGAAGGCGACCACGGAAATGTCGGGATCGGCTCTCAATGCCTCCTCGACCTTCTGCGGGTCCACTGCCCGGCCCCAGGGATCTTCGATCGTCACCGGCTTCGCGCCGCAGCGGATCACGTTTTCCATCATGCGGCCGCCAAAGACGCCGTTGATGCACACCAGTACCTTCGCACCCGGCTCCACGAGATTGACGAAACATGTTTCCATGCCCGCCGAACCCGGTGCGGAGACGGCCATGGTCATTTCGTTGTGCGTCAGAAAAACCTTCTGCAGACGGGCCTTCACATCGTCCATCAGGGCGACGAATTCCGGATCCAGATGGCCGATGGTCGGCCGGCTCATGGCCTCCAGAACCCGGGCCGGCACGTCCGAGGGGCCGGGTCCCATGAGAGTGCGGCGGGGAGGATGAAAGGAAGAATGGCTCATGGTCGTTCCCGTGGTCAAAGAATGAGACTGCCGCCCGTCTTACGGTGATGGGGCGCAACTCACAACGCAACAATGGAACGACTTTCCATCATGTGGAAAGAAGGGCGCCTGTACCCCTTCCCACCGCCATGCGGTCTACACGTCCAGATTGGCCACGTTCAGGGCATTTTCCTGGATGAACTCACGGCGCGGTTCGACTACATCGCCCATCAGGCGCGAGAACAGATCATCCGCCTCGTCAATCTCGCGGATCTGCACCTGCAGCAGCGAACGGGCGTTGGCGTCCAGCGTGGTCTCCCACAACTGCTCCGGATTCATCTCCCCCAGTCCCTTGTAGCGCTGCATGGAGATGCCCTTCCGGCCGTGAGCAAAGACCGCTTCCAGAAGTTCCAGGGGAGAATGGATCGTCTGTTCTTCCTCGCCACGCACCAGCATCGCCGGAGCTCCGTAGATCTCCCGCAGGTGATCAGCATGGGCACCCAGCCGGCGGGCCTCCAGCGAGGCCAGAAGGGCGGCATCCAGATCGTGGCTCTCGCGCACGCCGCGCACCTCGCGCCAGAACCGCAGGCCGCCATCGTCGAGCACTTCGCCTTTCCAGCCGCGCTCGGTCTCCTCGGAAATCGCGTCGAGGCGGCGTGCCACGTCGTCGGCCAGCGCCTGCGCCTTCTCGCGATCCTTCAGCGGCTCGCCCTCGAAGACCCCGGCCACCGCCGCCTGCTCCAGCAGGAAGCGAGGGTAGCGGGCATTCAGGGCCTCGATGGACCGCCGCACCTTGCGGGCCTTCTCCACGACCGCGCGCAGATCCGCCGCCGCCAGCACCTCACCGGCAGCCAGACGCAGCGTGGCGCCCTCCAGTCCCGTTTCGATGAGGAAGTTCTCCAGCGCCTCGTCGTCCTTCAGATAGATCTCCGAGGACCCCTTGCGCACCTTGTACAGCGGCGGCTGGGCGATGTAGAGATAGCCGCGCTCGATGATCTCGGGCATCTGCCGATAGAAGAAGGTAAGCAGCAGGGTGCGGATGTGCGCGCCGTCCACGTCGGCATCAGTCATGATGATGATCTTGTGGTAGCGCAGCTTTTCGATGTCGAACTCCTCCCGCCCGATGCCGGCGCCCAGTGCCGTGATCAGGGTACCGATCTCGTTGGAGGAGAGCATCTTGTCGAAACGCGCCCGCTCCACGTTGAGGATCTTGCCGCGCAGTGGAAGGATCGCCTGGTTCTGCCGGTTGCGGCCCTGCTTGGCCGAGCCGCCGGCGGAATCGCCCTCGACGATGAACAGCTCCGCCTTGGCCGGATCGCGCTCCTGACAGTCGGCCAGCTTGCCGGGCAGGGAGGCCACGTCCAGCGCTCCCTTGCGCCGCGTCAGCTCCCGGGCTTTGCGTGCCGCCTCGCGCGCCGCGGCGGCCTCCACCACCTTGGAGACGATGGTTTTCGCCTCGTTGGGGTGCTCCTCGAACCACTGGGAGAGCTTCTCGCTCATCACGCTCTCCACCACCGGACGCACTTCCGATGAGACCAGCTTGTCCTTGGTCTGGGAAGAGAACTTCGGATCCGGCACCTTCACCGACAGCACAGCCGTCAGCCCCTCGCGCACATCCTCGCCGGTCAGCGAGACCTTTTCCTTCTTCGCGATGCCGGAAGAGTTGGCATAGCCGGTGACGACACGGGTCAGCGCCGCGCGGAAGCCGGCCAGATGGGTGCCCCCGTCGCGCTGGGGGATGTTGTTGGTGAAACACAGGACGTGCTCATGGTAGCTGTCGTTCCACCACAGGGCGCATTCCACACCGATGCCGTCCTTCTCGGTGCGGATGTGAATCGGCTCCGGTACCAGTGGCGTGCGGGCCCGGTCCAGATGTTTCACGAACTCCACCAGGCCGCCGTCATAGGCCATCTCCACCCGCTTCGGCTCCGGTCCGCGCAGGTCCTCCAGCACGATGCGCACGCCGGAATTCAGGAACGCCAGCTCGCGCAGCCGGTGCTCCAAGGTGTGGAAGTCGAATTCCGTCATGGTGAAGATCTCGGCGGAGGGCAGGAAGGTGATCTCCGTGCCCGTCCGCCCGCCGGCGTCCCCGGTCACCTTCAGCGGCGCCACGGGCTCGCCGAGGCGGAACTCCATCTCGTGCACTTTGCCGTCGCGCCAGATGCGCAGCTTCAGCCACTCGGACAGCGCATTCACCACCGAGACACCCACGCCGTGCAGGCCGCCGGACACCTTGTAGGAATTGCTGTCGAACTTCCCGCCAGCATGCAGCTGAGTCATGATGACCTCGGCCGCCGAGACGCCCTCTGTGGGATGGATGTCCACCGGGATGCCGCGCCCGTTGTCGCGCACCGTGGCCGATCCGTCCGGATTGAGGGTCACTTCCACCAGGTCGCAGTGCCCGGCCAGCGCCTCGTCGATGGCGTTGTCCACCACCTCGTAGATCATGTGATGCAGACCGGAGCCGTCGTCGGTGTCACCGATGTACATGCCGGGGCGCTTGCGTACCGCCTCCAGCCCCTTCAGCACCTTGATGGAATCGGCGCCGTAATCCTGTGTCCGTTTGTCGCTCATGATGATGCGTTCTTTCCGCTTGTCCGTCAGATGATGCGGCCGTCCTCGATGCGCAGGAAGTCGGCTTCTCCGCGCACATCCGAGAACAGCTCCTCCTCGGTTCCCGTCATCCAGGCCTGACAGCCCAGCCCCTTCAGCGCCTCGAACAGGCCCGCCCGGCGGCCGGCATCCAGATGCGCCGCCACCTCGTCCAGCAGCAGCAGCGGTGCCGCGCATCCCGGCAGGGCCTTCATGGCCGCCGCATGGGCCAGCACGATGGCGATCAGAAGGGCCTTCTGCTCGCCAGTGGAACACAGCCTGGCCGGCATGCCCTTCGGTCCGTGCTCGACCTCCAGATCGGAGCGGTGCGGCCCCTGCAGCGTGCGGCCCGCAGCGGCATCCGCCGGCCGGCTCGCGGCCAGCATCTCGCGGCAGGCATCTTCCACCTCCAGCGCCGGAGATCCGTTCAGGCGATCTTCCACCCAGCCTTGTAGCCGCAGGCGGGCGAAAGGGAAAGCCCCGCCCTGGCTTTTTACCATCTCCATCCCGGCTTCCAGCGCATCCCGCGTTGCCATGCGGGATGCCGCGATGGCCACGGCCCCTTCTGCGATCTGCGCTTCCACGGCATCGAGCCAGGCGGCATTTCCGCAACTGTTTTCAAGCAGCCGGTTGCGCTGCCGAAGCAGTTTCTCCAGAGCCGTCAATCGAACGGCATGACCCGGATCCAACGCCACCGTCATGCGGTCAAGGAAACGTCGCCGATCCGCAGCCGGACCACTGAACAGCCGGTCCATCGCCGGGGTCAGCCATCCCAGACGCACATGTCGACCCAGCCCGGCGGAAGAGCGTAGCGCCTTGCCGTCGATGAGCACCCTGCGGCCGCCGCCCTCCTCCTCCGTATCGCGCCAGGCGATGCCGACGCGTACCGGCCCCTGCAGACCTTCGACCTCTGCCGCCACGGCCCAGCCCGCTGCCCGTCCGGCTTCCGGCGACATCCGGACCATGTCGGCCAGCTGCGCCCGCCGCAGACCGCGTCCCGGCGCCAGCATGGAGAGCGCCTCCAGAAGATTGGTTTTCCCCGCCCCGTTCGGGCCGGTAAGCACGACCAGCGAAGCATTCGCCTCTACACGGGCGGAGGCGTAGCTGCGAAAGTCGGTGACGGTCAGCTGACGAACGGCGACGGAGGTGATCGGGGCCTCTCCCTACAACATGTCCTGTTCGGAATATATGGGGTCAGATTACATATAAATCAATGAGTTGTCGATAATTATCCGGTCAGGGAACGAGCGATTTCCGCTGCGGCTGCCACCGGATCTTCCGCTTGGGTAATGGGGCGCCCGATGACGAGGATGTCGGCGCCCGCTTCCTGCGCGGCACGTGGTGTTGCGATCCGCTTCTGATCCGCCGTATCGCTTCCGGCTGGACGGATGCCGGGCACGACGGTCAGGAAATCCGGACCGCAGACCCGGCGCACCATTTCCAGGTCGCGCGGCGAACAGACCACGCCGTCCAGTCCGCAGGCGCGGGCCAGCTCGGCGAGGTTGGCCACGTGGTCGTCCGTGCCCAGTGCCGCATCGAGTCCGATGGCGGCGGCATCCTCTTCGCCCAGCGATGTCAGCAGGGTGACCGCGATCAACTTTGTCCGACCCTCCACGGCCTCCGCCGCAGCGTGCATCATGGCCGGCCCGCCAGTGGCATGCACGTTGACGATGGCCGGTGCCGGATCGAGCCGCATCAGCGAGCGCAGGCCCTGCGCCACCGTGTTCGGGATGTCATGCAGCTTGAGATCGAGGAACACCGGTATTCCAGCTTCCGCAACCTTGCGGTATCCATGCTCTCCTGTGGCATAGAACAGCTCCATGCCCACTTTGACAAGATCGACCGCACCGGCAAGGCGCCGGGCCAGTTCCGCTGCCTGCATCGCATCCTGCGTGTCCAGTGCCACGCAGATCCTGGATCGGGTGTGCGCCATCAGATTTTCCACCCCCAGTGCATGGCCACGGTTCCGGCCGTCATGTTCCGGTAATTGACCCGCTCGAAGCCGGCTTCCGCAATCATTCCCCGGAAGGTTTCCTGATTGGGGAAGCGGCGGATGCTTTCCACGAGATAGCGGTAGGGACCGCCATCCCCGGTCACCGCCCGGCCCACCGCCGGGATGACGGTGAAGGAGTAGGCGTCGTAGATTTTCTGCAGGCCCGGAACGGCAAGCTGCGAGAATTCCAGGCACATGAACCGCCCGCCCGGTTTCAGCACTCGGAAGGCCTCGCGCAGCGCGGCATCGATGTGCGGCACGTTGCGGATGCCGAAGGCAATGGTATAGGCATCGAACGTGTCGTCTGGAAACGGCAGTGCCTCGGCATTGGCCACCGTGAAGTCCAGGCGCGACAGGGGGCGATGCTCCGCCCGGGCCCGCCGGCGTCCTTCCATGATCATCTGTGGCGAGATATCGGCCATGGAGACACGCACGCCCGCCCCGCCTCTCTCCAGGATGCGAAAGGCGATGTCTCCGGTGCCTCCGGCCACGTCAAGCACATGAAAGGCCCCCCTTTTCGGCGGGTTGAGGGCTGCCACGAAGTCGTCCTTCCACAGCCGGTGCAGGCCGCCGGACATCAGATCGTTCATCTCGTCATAGCGCTTCGCCACCTTGGCGAAGACTTCGTTGACGAGAAGCTGTTTCTCTTCCTCGGCCACTTCGCGGAAGCCGAAGGAAAGGGTGCGTTCATCCGCATCCTGCCGCCTGTCCACCATCGTGCAGAAGTCCCGGTTGCAAGTCCTGGCGACGGTTATAGGCACTTTGCCCGGAGGCGGCAATTGCCACGGATCCGGCATTTTAAGAATTCCATAACCGCAAAATTAATCTGCATAAGGAACAAATTGAATCGTGAAGAATTTGATGACACATTCAGATTGTGGGTGATTCGCTGCTCGGGGGCGCGGCATGACATGCCAGGAGGGGTCCATGAATGCGAATATCAGGTTTCCGGCTGCCAGAGGGCGACATGGTGCCACGACCCGGCGCGAGTTTCTCGGGCTTGCCCTGGCCGCGGGGCTGATCCTGCCCGGCTCCGGTTCCGCACTGGCCGCCGGACCGAAGCGCGGCGGCGTTTTCCGGGCCGGTCTGGCCTCGGGCTCGACGACGGATTCTCTTGACCCTGCCACCTGGTCCAACAATTTCATGGCCGATCTCGGCATGGGCGTCTATGCCGACACCCTTTTCGAGATCGATCCGGACTTCAATGCGGTTCCCAATCTCGTGGAAAGCTACGACCATGACGGTACCGCCCGCGTCTGGCGCCTGAAGCTGAAAAAGGGCGTGACCTTCCATGACGGCCGCAAGCTGACCTCCGCAGATGTTCTTGCGAGCATCCGCCATCATGTGGGCGAGAAGGCGAAATCACCCATGAAGCCGGTTCTTGCGGTCATCGAGAACATGCGGGCCGACGGGGATCACGAAGTCGTTTTCGAGCTGAAATACCCTTACGCCGACTTCCCCTATCTCCTGACGGACTATCACCTGCCGATTCTGCCGGCCCGTGACGATGGGCGGCTGGACTGGGAGGCCGGCGTCGGCACCGGACCCTACCGGCTGGAGACCTTCCGCCCCGGCCAGCGGGTGCGCGGCGTGCGCAATCCCGAGTATCACGGCACCGCCTGGTTCGACGCGGTGGAGATTCTGGTCATCCATGACGTGGTGGCCCGCACGGCTGCGCTCAACTCCGGTGACATCCACTACATGGACCGCTGCGACCTGAAGACCCTCAATCTGCTGAAGCGCAATCCGCAGGTGGAGGTCACTGACATTCCCAGCCTGTCCCACTATACCGCGCCCATGGATTGTACCGCCGCGCCCTTCTCCGACGTCAACGTGCGTCTGGCCCTGAAATACGCCATCGACCGGGAGCAGATCCTGAAGAAGGTGATGTTCGGCCACGGTCGCGCCGGCAACGACAATCCGCTGGCTCCGGCCATGAAATACGCCATCGATCCGAAGCCGGTGCATGTCTACGATCCGGACCGGGCCCGATTCCACCTGAAGAAGGCGGGTCTGGAAAAGCTCTCCGTGGAACTTGCCGCCTCAGACGCTCCCTTTGCCGGAGCCATCGACACCGCCCAGTTGATGCGCGAGCATGCGAAGGCGGCCGGCATCGACATCCGGGTGAATCGCGTACCGGCCGACGGCTACTGGTCCAATGTCTGGATGAAGAAGCCCTGGTGTTTCTCCCAGTGGGGTGGCCGGCCCACCGCCGACTGGATGCTCTCGGTGGCCTATGCGCCGGATGCGCCATGGAACGAAAGCCGCTGGAAGAATGCCCGCTTCGGCGAGTTGCTGAAGGCGGCCCGCGCCGAAACGGACGATGCCCGCCGTGCCGGCATGTATGCCGAGATGCAGCAGCTCATCCATGACGACGGTGGCGAGATCGTCCTTGCCTTCAATAATTTCGTTTCCGCCATCAGCCGCAGGATCGGCCATGGCCGCCTGAACGTGAACTACGATCATGATGGCGGCTACATGTACAGGCGCTGGTGGTTCGTCTGAATGCCGTGGCTCCAGGCTGCTGCCTCTGAAGCCGGCATGTAAAGCAAGCATGCCTCCCATGACCTGCGGTCGTGATGGCACACGGCCGTGTGTGGTGCCGATCCCAGGCCTTGGGGAAGGCGCTGGGCCACGCCGAATTTTTCCGTATACCGCTTGTCCGGAAGTGGCTGTATGCCCGTCGAAAATTTGGGACTCCCATCCCGTGACGGAAATGCGCTAAGGTTGCGACAGGTTGTCCGTGCCGGCTCTTGCCGGCTGCGGCACCCTCCGACGTGCAGTTGGGGAATCAAGGACGGCAAGAACGCGAAAAATTCGGGAGGCTTCACGAAATGAGACTGCTCGCCAAGATCGCCGCCGCCGCGCTGGCCCTGGGACTGGCCACCGGCATGGCCGCGGCCAAAGAATGGAAGACCGTGCGCATTGGCACCGAAGGTGCCTATCCGCCCTTCAACTACAAGGATGCCGCCGGCAACCTGAAAGGCTTCGACATCGACATTGCCAAGGCCCTCTGCGACAGGATGAAGGTCAAATGCATCTTCGTCGCTCAGGACTGGGACGGCATCATCCCGGGCCTTCTGGCAAAGAAGTATGACGCCATCGTGGCCTCCATGTCGATCACCGACGAGCGCAAGAAGAAGGTGGACTTCACCGATCCCTACTACCGTTCGCCGGCAACCTTCGTGGTGCCGAAGAACTCGCCTATCACCGACGTCTCGCCCAAGGCCATGGCCGGCAAGACCATTGGCGCGCAGTCCTCGACCATCCATGCCAACTACCTTGAGGACAACTACAAGGATTCCACCATCCGCCTTTACAAGACGCAGGACGAGGTCAACGCGGATCTGGCCGCCGGCCGTCTTGATGCCCAGCTGGCCGACAAGCTGGTGCTCTTCGAGTGGCTGAAGACCAAGGACGGCCAGTGCTGCAAGTTCGTCGGTCCGGCCATCACCGATCCGCGCTGGTTCGGTGAGGGTGCCGGCATCGCCGTGCGCAAGGAGGACAAGGACCTGAAGGAGATGTTCAACAAGGCCCTGAAGGAAATCGTTGCAGACGGCACATACGAGAAGATCAACAAGAAGTACTTCCCCTTCTCGATCTACTGATCGTATCCTCGTCGGGAACCTGAGAAAGACGTCATGATCCGGCGGCGGTCCGGCCAGGTGCGGGACCGCCGCCGTGAATCGGCAGGCGGGACGGGCGCGGATCCATGTGGGATGCATTGCAACTGCTGTCCTTCGGAGACGGCGGCTGGGGCGACGAACTTCTGGCGGGCCTGAAGGTCACCGTCACGCTGGCGCTCGCCACACTGCCTTTCGGCCTGGCCATGGGCCTGCTGGTGGCGCTGGGCCAGATCTCCGGCGAACCCGCCCTGCGCCGCGCCGCTCGCATCTATACCACCATCTTCCGCGGCCTGCCCGAGCTGCTCACCATTTTCATCGTCTATTACGGTGGTCAGATGCTGCTGCAGAAGGTGGCCGGGCTGTTCACCGATACCTATATCGAGGTCAATTCCTTCCTCGCCGGCATGCTGGCGCTGGGGCTGGTCTTCTCCGCCTACGCCTCGGAGGTCTTCCTCTCCGCCTTCCGCGGCATCCCCGCCGGGCAGTGGGAGGGAGCCGCGGCACTCGGTTTCAACCGCTGGCAGACCTTCCGTCTGGTGATCCTGCCGCAGCTGATCCGGCTGTCCATCGGTGGTCTGGGCAACCTCTGGCTCATCCTTACCAAGGAGACCTCACTAGTTTCAGTCATCGCCCTGGACGAGCTGTTGCGTCAGACATCCGTGGCCGTGGGCGTCACCAAGCAGCCGATCCTGTTCTATTCCGTGGCCTGCCTCATCTACCTGGTGCTGTCACTGGTTTCCTCGCGTGGACTTGTAGCAATCGAGCGGCGCGTCAACAGGGGGGAGGCTCGCTGATGAACGGTGCTGCGAACCCTGCTGCCGACACCACGGACATCCGCCGCCCGCCACCTCCGGCCCGCCGCTGGACGGGTCTGCGCATTGCCGGATGGATCCTCATGAGCCTGTGGATCCTCGCCAGCCTGGGGACTGCCTGGATGCTCTGGTCGGGATTCGACGGGGAGGTCTTCGGCCGCTACTTCCCGCGTATGCTCGCAGGGTTGTGGATCACCGTGAAGCTGGTGGTCATTCCCATCACGCTGGGCGCGGTTCTCGGCCTGCTGCTGGCCTGGGCGCGGCTGTCCGGCAACCGCCTTCTCGATGCCGCGGCCTTCTCCTACATGTACTTCTTCCGCGGCACGCCCATGCTGGCGCAGGTCTTCCTCGTCTACTACGGCTCGGGCCAGCTGCGGCCACTTCTGGAGGACTGGGGCCTGTGGTGGTTCTTCCGCGAGGCCTGGTACTGCGTGCTGCTCGCTTTCACCCTGAATACCGCCGCCTACCAGGCGGAGATCTACCGGGTGGCCATCGCCGCGGTGCCGCGCGGCCAGTGGGAGGGCGCGATGGCGCTGGGCCTGTCGCGCCGGGTGACTTTCCTGAAGGTGATCCTGCCACAGGCCATGATCACCGCCCTGCGCCCGCTGGGCAATGAGATCATCCTCATGATCAAGGGCTCGGCCATCGCCTCGGTGGTCACCATCTTCGATCTCATGGGCGCCACCCGGCTGGCCTTTTCCCGTACCTTCAGCTTCGACGTCTACCTGTGGGCCGCCATGCTCTATCTGGCTATCGTGGAGGCCATGCGCCGTCTCTGGGAGCGCATCGAGGCGCGACTGACCCGTCATCTGCGCCGCGAAGGGGAGGAAAGTGCATGAGCGTCTCGCCAGCGTCCCGTCTCCGCGCCCTGCTGGAGCAGGACGTCTGCCACGTCATGCCCTGCTGCTGGGATGGTCTGAGCGCCCGGCTGATCGAGCAGGCCGGCTTTCCGCTCACCTTCATGTCGGGATTCGCCGTTTCCGCGGCCCGCGCGGCACTGCCCGACACCGGTCTTCTGTCGCTCGGCGAGATCCTGGATACCGGCCGCGCCATCACCGGAGCCGTCTCCATCCCCGTCATGGGCGACGGGGACACCGGACACGGAAATGCCGTCAACGTGCGCCGCACGGTGCGCGAATTCGCTCGCGCCGGTTTCGCCGCGGTGATGATCGAGGATCAGGTCTCCCCGAAGCGCTGCGGTCACACCGGCGTGAAGGAAGTGGTGTCCTTCGAGGAAGCATGCATTCGCATCCGTGCCGCCGTGGACGCCCGCCGCGAGGAGGAGCTGGACATCCTGATCCTGGCCCGCACCGATGCCCGGGCCGCGCTCGGCTTCGAGGAAGCTCTGCGCCGGGCCCGCGCCTTTGCCGATCTGGGCGCGGACATCCTTTTCGTGGAAGCACCGCGCAGCCGTGAGGAGCTGGCGGCGATCCCTGAAGCGGTGCCGGGCATTCACATGGCCAACATGCTGGAAGGCGGCCTCACGCCGCTTCTTCCGGTAGACGAACTGGCCCGCAAGGGCTATCGCATCGCCGCTCGCCCGCTGACCCTGCTTTCCGCCGCCATGCGCGCCATGATCGACGTGCTCGACTCGCTCGGCGCGGGAGACGTTGCACCGCCCGGCCTTCTGGATTTCGCCGAACTGCGCCACCGTGTGGGATTCGATGCCTATGACGCTCTTGCCGCCCGTTATGCCGCCTGCGATACCGCTGGCGAAAACGGCGACGGGAAATGAACCTGTCCCGTAGCGCTACTGGCTGACCCAGAGAATGCGGGCCATCCAGCGGATGTTCGACAGCGCTTCCACGCGGATCTCGGGTTCGGTCGCGAAAGTGGACAGTTCCACTTCGGATCCTGACAGGCGCCGCAGCAGCCGCACAGCGAGTTCTCCATCCGCGAACTGCACCAGCACACGGTCACCGGCATGCACGTTCCGGTCGGGAGAGACGACGATCACGTCGCCATCCCGATATGCCGGCTCCAGCGCGTCCCCGACGATGCGCAGGGCGTAGGCATGGGCATCGGCCACGCCGGGGCAGGGGATCTCCGCCCAGTCGTCACCGCAAGGGCGTCCGGAGCTGTCCAGACGGCCACCACGACGCGCCTGCGCCATGGTAAGATAGGGTACCGTGGTGCGCACACCCCCTTGCGTGCCAGGACGCATCAGGGCGGTGAACTCTTCCAGTGGCGTGTTGGTGCAGGCAAGAACCTTGGCGAGGCTCTCCGAGGAGGGCCAGCGCGGACGACCCTTCGGAGTGACGCGTTTCGACCTGTTGAATGATGTGGCGTCCAGTCCCGCTTTCCTGGCCAGAGCCGAGGTCGAGAGATTGTTCTTCCTGGCGAGCATGTCTATGGCACGCCAGACATCCTCATGCGTGAACATGATCCATCCAGTCCCCCCGGACCGAAGTTGCCCCATCTCCAGTTATAGAGAATAGCCAAAGGCGCGCCGGTTGTCCATGCGAAGAGAGGTCTGGAGGTCTGAAAAATTACTCGATTTCTGGAGCTTGTCCGAAATTGATCCGTATCAGGAATTGATGCCGTTTCCGCCGCGTCCGGCAGTCTGCGCGATGGCTTCGCGCACGATGGTGAACTGACCGGCGGGCCGATAGCGTGCCAGATAGTCCGGGACCACGGCCTCGATGCCGTCCGGTTCGATTCCCAGTCCTTCCAGCGTACGATGTTCTGCCTTTGCGGCTTCGGAAACCACGTTGTCTTTTTTCAGCATGCGCACCTGATCGGGCGTCAGCGGTGCGCCGGGAATGAACTGCATGGGCCAGGCTGCAAGCTGTGCCAGAGCGAAAGGTACGGGCAGCAGCAGTCTGCGTCGCCGGATGACCGAAAGCATGAACTCCAGAAGCTCCCGGAATGTCCAGACTTCGGGACCGCCGAGCTCGTAGATCCGGCCGGCATGGCCGTCCTCTTCCAGTAGCAGGCCGATCGCCGCCGCCACGTCTCCCACGTAGACCGGCTGGAAACGGGTATGTCCGCCGCCGATGAGCGGCAGCACGGGGGAGAAACGGGTCATGTCCGCGAACAGGTTGAGGAAGCGGTCCTCCGGGCCCACGACCACCGAGGGCCGCACGATCACCGCATTGCCGAAGGCAGCGCGCACTCGCCGTTCGCCTTCCGCCTTGCTGCGCCCATAGGCGGCAGGAGATCCGGGGTCGGCTCCCAAAGCGGAGACATGTACCAGCTTCCGCACGCCGGCTTCCGCAGCGGCACGGGCCACCGTCTCCGCACCGCGCACATGCACCGCCTCGAAGGTCTGCCGGCCACGTTCTGCGAGAATGCCCACGAGGTTGACCACTGCATCCGATCCTGCAAGTGCCGCCTGCAGAGAGGCGCGGTCACGCACGTTCGCCTGAATGAAGGCGATCTGCCCCGGTCCGCCAAGAGGTTGCAGGAAATAGGCCAGATCCGGCCGGCGGCAGATGATCCGGATGCGCCAGCCGGCATGGGCCAGTGCCGCCACCGCATGCCTCCCGATGAAGCCGGATCCGCCGATGATGCTGACGATCCTGTCGTTGCTGCCGGCGCATCCGCCTGTGAACATCGGTCTGCCTCCTCATGCCGGAACGATACCGTCTTTCTAGATACTCCCGCCTCTTGAAAATGGCCAGCGGGATTTGCATATCATGGCATGCGGGAATTGCGGATTTTGGGCGTTGACAAAATTCGACAGGCGACTATAACACGCCTCGCAAGTGCCCAGGTGGCGGAATTGGTAGACGCGCTGGCTTCAGGTGCCAGTGGCCATTGCGGCCGTGGAAGTTCGAGTCTTCTCCTGGGCACCATTCATCAGGCAATTTCATGAAACCGGCATTTCAGGCCGGTTTTTTCGTTTTTGTGCGGGGCCCCGATGGCCTATAGTTCCGCTCCCGAAGGTCCCGCGTCGGGAATGCTCGAACAAGGAAGATCCTGAATCCATGGCGATCAAGCTGTACAAGGGCGATCTGCCCGCCGATTTCGACTTCGGCCCCCAGGTTGCGGTGGATACCGAGACCATGGGCCTCAATCCCTTTCGCGACAAGCTGTGTCTGGTGCAACTTTCCGCAGGCGACGGCGATGCGGTGCTGGTGCAGCTCGATCGCGAAACCTACCATGCGCCCAACCTGAAACGCCTCTTGGAAGATCAGGAGGTGCTGAAGATCTTCCATTATGCCCGTTTCGACATCGCTGCGCTGAAGCACTGGCTGGGCGCCGACGTCTCGCCCGTCTACTGTACCAAGATCGCCTCGCGCCTCACCCGTACCTATACCGATCGCCACGGCCTGAAGGATCTGGTGCGCGAGATGCTCGGCGTCGACATGTCCAAGCAGCAGCAGAGTTCCGACTGGGGCACGCCGGTGCTCTCCGATGCCCAGAAGCAGTATGCGGCCTCCGACGTGCTCTATCTGCACGAACTGAAAATCCGCCTCGACCAGATGCTGCGCCGCGAGGGACGCGCCGAACTGGCGCAGAAGTGCTTCGACTTCCTGCCCACCCGCGCCGAACTGGATCTGGCCGGCTGGGCGGACACGGACATTTTCGCCCATTCCTGACATGGCCCGCACGGACGTCATTCTCCAGCGTCTGCTGAAACTCCACCCGAAGCTGATCGATCTTTCGCTCGGCCGCATGGAGCGCCTGCTCGCCGCTCTCGGCAACCCGCAGGAGCACCTGCCGCCGGTGATCCATGTTGCCGGTACCAACGGCAAGGGCTCCACCATCGCCTTCATGCGCACCATGGCGGAGGCCGCGGGGCTTTCGGTGCACGTCTACACCTCCCCCCATCTGGTCCGTTTTCACGAGCGCATCCGGCTCGGTGGCAGGAGTGGCGGCCGGTTCATCTCCGAACCTCATCTGGCCGAGCTGCTGGAGGAATGCGAAGCGGCCAATGCCGGGGAGCCTATCACCTTCTTCGAGATCACCACGGCGGCCGCCCTGCTCGCCTTCTCCCGCCGGCCCGCCGACCTGTGTCTGCTGGAGGTGGGGCTGGGCGGACGGCTGGACGCCACCAATGTCATCACGCATCCGGCCGTGACGGTGATCACGCCGGTGGCGCTCGACCATGCCGAATTCCTGGGCGACAGCCTCGAGAAAGTGGCGACGGAGAAGGCCGGCATCCTGAAGCCCGGCGTGCCGGTGGTGCTCGCGCCGCAGGAGGATGCCGCCTTCGACGTCATCTTCGCCCGCGCGGAAGCGCTTTCGGCGCCGGTGCTGGCCGCCGGGCGCGACTGGCAGGCCTTCGAGCAGCACGGCCGGCTGGTCTGGGAGGACGAGAGCGCCCTTCTGGATCTGCCGCTGCCCTCCCTGCCCGGACGCTTTCAGGTGGACAATGCCGGTACCGCCATTGCCGCCCTGCGCGCCTTTGGCGACCCACGCATCGATGAGGCGGCCATGGCCACGGGGCTTCGACGCGCACGTTGGCCGGGGCGGCTGCAGTTCGTCTCGTCCGGACGGCTGCATCGCATCGCCGGCATCGATGACGAGTTGTGGATCGATGGCGGGCACAATCCCCATGCCGGCCGGGCACTGGCCACGGCGCTGGCGGAACTGGATGAAACCGATGACAAGCCGCTGGTCATGATCGTCGGTATGCTGGACACCAAGGCGGCGGAGGAATGGCTGGGCTGCTTCTCCGGACTGGCTGCCCAGGTCATCGCCATCACCATTCCGGATCAGGACCGTGCTCTGCCGGCGGAGGAGCTGGCCGCCATGGCCTGCCGCGCCGGGCTTGCCGCCCGCACCGCCAGAAGTCTGGAGGAAGCGGTGCGCATGGCATCCCATTTCCGGCCCGACGAGCCGTTGCGCATCGTCATCGCCGGATCGCTTTATCTGGCCGGCCATGCGCTGGCGCTCAACGGGGAGGACGGATCATGAAGGTGGGAGAGACGCATTACCGCACCATCTGGTTCGATGCGGAGCGCGCCGCTGTGCGCATCATCGACCAGCGCTGGCTGCCCCACGAGTTCCGCATCGGCGATCTCGTGGCGCGCGCCGATTTCGCCACCGCCATCCGCGACATGTGGGTGCGCGGCGCACCGCTCATCGGCGCCACCGCCGCCTGGGGCGTGGCCATGGAGATGATGCGCGATCCGTCCGACGCGGCACTGGGGGAGGTCTGCGCGGATCTTCTGGCCACCCGGCCCACCGCCGTCAACCTGCGCTGGGCGCTGGAGGACATGCGTGCCCGGCTCGGCGCGCTGCCGCCGCAGGAACGCGCCGAAGCGGCCCACCGGCGGGCGGAGGAAATCTGCGACGAGGACGTGGAGATCAACCGCCGCATCGGCGAACACGGTCTGCGGCTGATCCGCGACATCGCCACCCGCAAGCCCGCTGGCGAACCGGTGAACGTCCTCACCCATTGCAACGCCGGCTGGCTGGCCACCGTGGATTGGGGCACCGCCACTTCCCCCATCTATCATGCCGCCCGCGCCGGCATCCCCGTCCATGTCTGGGTGGATGAGACACGCCCGCGCAATCAGGGTGCCCATCTCACCGCCTGGGAGCTGGCGGGAGAGGGTATTCCCCATCACCTGATCGTCGACAACGCCGGTGGCCATCTCATGCAGCACGGACGG
>JAJRRY010000187.1 GCA_024279095.1 Alphaproteobacteria bacterium | reverse complement strand
CTCGCAGAAGGCATGGATGGTCTGCACCTTCAGCCCGCCGGGCGTCTCCAGCGCCCGGGCGAAGAGCCTGCGCGCATGATCGAGCGGTTCGTCGGGAAAACGGATGTCGTGCCCCACCTCGGTGCGGATGGCTTCGCGCAGGGCATCGTCATCCTTGTCGATCCACCGCGCAAGACGGGCGAACAGGCGATCCTTCATTTCCGCAGCGGCAGCGCGGGTGTAAGTCAGGCACAGGATGCGCGAAGGATCGGTGCCCAGCAGCAACAGCCGGATCACCCGGTTCACCAGCACGTGAGTCTTGCCAGATCCGGCATGGGCACTCACCCACGCCGCCCCGGACGGATCCGAGGCGCGCACCTGCCGCCGCGTGGCCTCCCGCTTCCTCTCCGGTGCCTCCATGCCCGTCATCATTCTTCCTCCACGGCCAGACGGAAGATCCATTCGCGCCAGCGGGAGAGATGCTCGTAGTCGCTTGGCCGGTCGGCCCCCGGCCCATGGCCGACGGGCAGATAGGGCTGATCCTCCCGCCCGTAGTCCTCCAGCAGCGTTTTCACCCTTTCGAGGGCAAGATCGGCCCGCTGGGGAAATCCCGGCGCCCTGCCGGCGAGGGACCGCGTCTCACCCGGCGGCCAGCCTCCATTGACCTTCACGTAAAGAGCATCCCTGACTTCATGCACATCCGGCTGCCCGTGGAAGGCCCCCTGCAGCAACATGGCCGCTTCAAGATCGAGTTGTGCGTCGTATCCGGCAGCATCCGGCTTGATGGATGGCAGGGTGCCCGTCTTGTAGTCGAAAATCCGGGCCGTGCCGTCCACGAGCATGTCCACCCGGTCGGCCTTGGCAGAGAGAACCACCGGCCTTCCGGCCATTCGCACATCCAATTCGAGTTTTCCCGAAATCTCGGGCAGCACCTTCTTCACGCCCTCGCGCCACGTCTCTTCCTGCTTCACGATCCATTGCGCGATGCGCCGGAAGCGCTCGCTCCACCAAGCGCGGCTTGCCGCATCGTCCACCCGTTCGTCGAAGGATTCGAGGAAAAGGGCATGCAGGCGCTCCTCCGCGCCCTTCGGCACGTCCACCGGAAAGATGGTGACGAACCGCTCCAATGCCTCGTGGACGATGATGCCCAGCTCCCGCCCGGTGACGCGCACGGCAAGGGGCGGAAAAGGCTGGAGCCCCAGAATCTGGCCTGCATGGTATCCATAAGGATCATGGACCAAAGTCCGCACCCGCGTCACCGAAATGCGCGCGGGGCGTTCCATCAGTGGTGGACAGGGGCTGGGCGGATCGATCTGCCGGCACTCCTCCTCTCCGGGCATGTCCTGCAGCACCGCCCACTCCATCCATGGTTTCCGGGGCTTCAGTGCATCTTCCGCACCGGCCGCCTGCAGCAGGGCGTGCAGTCGCAGCAGCCAGCGCGATTCCACGGCCGGCTGCTGGTCGATGCGCGCGGAAGAGACAAGCCAGACTTCCGCGTTTCCGGCCGCCTGCACGAAATCATGGGCGGTAAGCCCGATCCGCCGCTCCGGCACCGGCAGCCCCATGAGCGCCCGGTCAGGACGGTTGAGGAACGGATCATTCTCCGCCACCGGTGGCCAGACATCCTCGTTGAGCCCCCCCAGGATCTTCACATCGGCAGGGATGAGGCGCGCCTCCAGAAGCCCCAGTATGGACAGCCGCGCATGGCCGGCATGGGCCGGGCGCACGGGCCGCGCGGCAAGTTCGGAAACGACGAAGGCCGCATAATCGCGCGGCGTCAGTTCCGGAGCGGCCCCGGCATGATCCAGCAGTTCGCGAACGCTGACCGCCAGCGTTTCGCCGACCTCCTCCAGCCACAGTTCGCAGACGCCTGCAGCATCGGTGGAAATGACCTCCGCCGTACCCAGATGCACCCGCAGCAGCCGCTCCAGGGGCTGGGGCCGGGGATCGGAAAAGACTGCGGCCAGACCACGCAGACATTCCGCCAACCTTTCCGCCAGCGCCCGGATGTCGTCCCAGTCATCCGGGGTCATTTCCTGCACCGCCCGGTGCCCGTGCCCCGGATTCAGGACCGCCTCGCGGCGACGGCGGCGCACCACCGCAGGCAGTTCCGCAATTCCGGGAAAAGTCGGAAGGTCGCGCAGCACCGCCGTCTCCAGCCGGGCGAAGCGCTTCAGGAAATCGCCACGGCGCAAGCCGAAGCGGCTGAACGGATGCGCGGCCAGAGCCGCCAGCGTTGCCGGGGCGAAGCCGGAGAGGGCGGCCTCCGACAGCAGTTTCAAAAACATGCCCGGCGGCGTATCGGACAATGGCAGACCGGCCGAATCATCCACCTCAATGCCCCAGCGGGCCAGCTCCGCCCGCACCTGACGGGCCAGCGTGCGATCCGGCGTGATCAGGGCGGCCGTCTTCTCCGGCACCTCCAGCACATCGCGCATCAGCAGGGCAATGGTCGCCGCTTCCTGCTGGCGATGTTCCGCATGGATATGCCGCATGCCTGCCGCTCCGGCCACCAGCCGCGCCCCCTCACGGGCAACCACGGCGCGCCACACGCCCGTGGCCTCCGCAGGACGCATGGCTTCCGACAGAAGGAAGGCGCGCTCCGCCCCTCCCGGCCGCCGTTCGATGCCCGGCAGGTCCTCCACCTCGCTTCTGTCCGCATCCATGACGGACAGCAGACGCGCCAGGCCATATTGCGGATGGCCTTCCGGAAGGTTGCGCCAGCTCTCCTCGTCCATGTCCCGGTCCAGCCCCGGCAGGACCACGCATCCCGAAGGCAGTCGGGCGATCTCCTTCAGAAGTTCCGCAGTTGCCGGAATACTGCCTGTGGAGCCTGCCGCAATCACCGGGCCGGACGGCGGCGAAATACGGTAGAGTTCGGCACGGGCGCGGATGAGTCGGGCGCGGCGGGCGGCAGCCCCCATGACCCCCATGCGCTCCAGTTCCTGCGGATAACGTATCCGCACATGTTCCAGAAGCTCGCGGGCCGCAAGCCTGTGTTCGGGGCGCTCGGCGGAAAGCAGTTCGTGGAGGCTGTCGAACGCCACCTCCTCGTTCTCGAAACTGTCGATAAGCGAGGCCAGTGCGCGGGCCATCTTCATGGCCTCGCCGGCATGGTCGCGGATGATCCGGGCCAGCGGCCATGCGTCGTCGGCTTCGGCCCATTCGCGGATGATCCGGGCCAGCAGGAAGCGCCGTGCCAGAGGTGGCACCGGAGGCGGCAGATCTTCGAGCAGGTCCTCGCCGGCCGCCGCCTCGGTCAAGGCGATCTCGTCCTCGTCCACATCGCCCAGCGGATGAATGCGGGCCAGCACCTGACTTTCCGCTGGTGCCGCCTTCAGCAGGGCGGCCGCCAGTTCGCGGGCGGTGCGCCGATTCGGCAGGAAGATCGTCCAGTCTGCGAGGTCGGCGGGGCCCGGTCGGCCATCCTGAAAGGGAAAGGCCCCGGAGAGCATGGCCAGAGCCAGAGCCGGAAGAAACGGTACGTCCGGCGGTATCGTGTACAGTCTGGGGCGTCGCCTTTCGCTCATGCACTCCCGTCCGTCTTCCGGGCGGCCATGGCCTCTTCGGCCTGCGCCACGGCTTCCGGCGTGCCCACGTGCAGCCAGAGACCGTCATGGGACAGAGCATACATCCGCCCGGCCTTCATGGCGACATCGAACAGAAGATTCATGGAAAACGGTCCCTCCGGTGCTTCCCGGAACAGGCGCGGATGAACGATCTGCACGCCGGTGAACACTTCCGCGCCCGGCTCTCCCGGCGCGCGACGCACCCGTCCGTCTTCGGACATGGCGAAATCCCCACCTCCGGAATGCCCCACGGCCCGTGCCGGCGGTACGGTGAGCACGAGGCAGTCCATGCGCGCATCGTCCCACGCCTCGGCAAGGCGGCGCAGGGCCGGCGCTCCTTCATCCAGCCAGATGCTGTCGGTATTGATGGCGTAGAAGGCATCCGGACCGAGCAGCGGCAGGGCCTTGTTCAGACCACCGCCGGTCTCCAGAAGCTGCGCCGTCTCGTCGGACACGAGGAATTCCGGCGGCGGCACCTGCCGCGCCACCCATTCCCGCATCCTGTCGACCAGCCAGTGGACGTTCACCACCACCCGCTGTACGCCGGCCTCCCGCAAACGCTCCACCGCATGATCGATGAGCGGCCGGCCGGCCACCTCGACCAGCGGCTTGGGACGCGTCAGGGTGAGCGGACGCATGCGCGTGCCCAGCCCGGCGGCCAGCAGCATGGCGGAGGACGGCGCGCTCATGCCTCTTCCTCCAGAACCTCGGGAAAGTGCCTGCGGAACCACATTTCCAGCGGCGCAAGCACGGGATGTTTCAGATTTTTCAGCAACCACCTGCGCACCCGTGGAATATGCGCCAGATAGGCCGGCTTGCCGTCCCGCCTGTCCAGCCGGGCAAAGATGCCAAGCACCTTGCAGGCCCGCTGCGCCGCCATGACGGCATAGGCGGTGCGGAAGGCATCGGCGTCGAAATCCACATCCGCCGCGCGTCTGGCGGCGATATAGCGCTCCAGCATGGCCTGTTCCATTTCCCGCGGAATGTCGATTCGCGCATCCTGAAGCAGCGAGGCCAGATCATAGGCGGCCGGCCCGCGGACCGCATCCTGCGTGTCGATGAGGCCGACGCGGGCAATGCCCCGGCGTTCCGGCAGCCAGATCAGGTTCGGAGAGTGGAAATCGCGCAGCACCCAGGTCTCGCGGCCCGTATGCGCATGCGGCAGCAGCGCCGTCCATGTCGCACGCCATTCTTCCACCGCTTTCGCACCGGCCTGCGTGCCGCGCACGTGCGGCCAGTACCAGCCAGTGAGCAGATCCGTCTCCACGAGGAAGGCCGTATCGTCGTAGCGGTGTATCACATGCACCCCGGCCGGCGTCTCCACCCGCTCCGGCCAGCCCATGCCGGCCATGGCGGCCAGCAGGTCCACGGCGGTAGCCAGCGGCTCTTCCATTGTTCCCTGCGCATACAGCCGCCCGTAGACCGCATCGCCCAGATCCTCCATGAGCATCAGACCGGCGGACAGATCATACGCCCAGGTGCGCGGCGCCGACAGGCCATGCTCCAGCAGCATGTGGTTGACGGCCCACACGGCCCGGATGTCGCGGGAAAGATGCGCCACCTCGTCGTAGCTTCTGCCATCATGGACGGGCGGGCCGTCGGGGCGGGCAGGCATGTCCATCAGCACCGCTGGCGGGTGGCCTTCCGCACGGATGCGCTCATAACGCCTTGTGGAGGCATCTCCCTGCAGAAACCGCCGCTCCAGTGGAGCATTACCGTAATGCCGGGCAAGAAATTCGCGCGCTTTGGCGAAACGCTTCAGGCGCTGCGCCCATGTTCCGTGTCCCTCCAGCCGTCCCCTTCTGCCCTCTCCGGCATAATCGAGGCGGATATCCAGACGGTCGGCGGGAATCTCCGGCAGACGGTCCGGCCATTCCACAAGCAGGACATGGGTTGCGGCCAGCTCCTCCAGCCCCAGCTCGTCCACTTCGTATGGGTCGGAGATGCGGTAGAGGTCGGCATGGGCCACGGGGATGCGGGTGAACTCGTAGGGCTGCACGAGGGTGAAGGTAGGGCTGGGCACCTCGAAATCACCGGCTTCCGGGGCCAGAGCGCGAATGAAGGCCCGTGCGAAGGTGCTCTTGCCGGCGCCGAGATCGCCGGAAAGCAGCAGCCGGTCACCGGGCCCGACGAACAGCGCCAGTTCCCGCGCCAGCGTTTTGGTTGCCGCCTCATCCGGCAGGGAAAACTCGAGAACCTCCGGCGCCTGCCTCATTCACGACGCCTCCGTGCGTCCCACCACGCGGTCGGCGCCGCTTTCCTCCACGGTGCCGTCCAGAGCTCCGCCCCCCTCCTTGCGGATCGGAAAACGGCAGATGACGGTCGTACCCTCGCCCAGTCGGGAGATCAGTTCCATGGATCCGCCGTGCAGCTCCACGAGGCTTTTCGCAAGCGGCAGGCCGAGGCCCAGGCCCCGCCCCTGCTGACTGCCCGCCGGCGGGCGCGAGGAGAACCTCTGGAAGGCCTTCTTGACCGTCTCCGCATCCATGCCGATGCCCTGATCGGCGATCCACAGCTCGATGAAGTCGCCGGAACGCCGCGCGCCCATATGGATCACGCCACCGCGGGACGAAAAGGTGATGGCATTGGACAGCAGATTGGCGAGCACCTGCTCAAGCCTGCGCCGGTCGGCATGGACGAAGGCGGCATCCTCCGCCAGATCCACCTCGAGGACGAGGTCGCGTTGCTCCAGCCGGATGGCCATGCGACGGGCAACGCCTTCGAGGATTTCCGCGACATCCAGCCGGTCGATGTTCAGCTCCATCAGGCCGGCATCGATGGTGGAAAGGTCGAGGATGGTATCGATGGCCGCCAGCAGGTCGGTGGAAGCTGTGAAGATGTCGCGCACGTATTCCCTCTGGCGCGGCGTCAGCTCGCCGGCAATGCCCATCTCCAGCGTCTCGGTGAAGCCGGTGATGGAGGTCAGCGGCGTGCGCAGCTCGTAGGAGACGGAAGACAGGAAGTCGGACTTCAGGCGGTCCGCTTCCATGAGGGCCTCGTTCTTCTCGCGCAGGGCACGCTCCATGCGGGCGCTGTCGCTCATGTCGTACCAGGTGACCAGCGTGTTGCCGTCCGGCAGCGGCACGATGACGCATTCGTAGATGCGATCGTCCTTCAGGGCAATGCGCACCTTGCGTCCTTCGCGGCGCTCGCTCATGCCGGTGACAGCATACTTCAGCAGATCCCACCATGCATCATCATCGGCCAGGCGACGCGCCCGCTCGATGATCCGGTCGATGTGCGGATCGCCCGAGAGCTCCTCCTCGTCCAGCTCCCAGAACCGGGCAAAGGACGGATTGAACAGTTTCAGCCGGCCGTCGGTGCCGAACAGGGCAACGGCCTCGTACAGGTTGTCCAGCGTCTCGCGCTGCACCTCCATGAGCGCCTTGTAGCTGCTCTCCAGACGCCGCTTCTCGGTAATGTCCTCGAACACGAAGATGACGCCACCCTGCGGGTGCGGCTCGGCAATGACGCTGATAAACCGGCCATCCGGCAACGGCCATTTCTCCTGCCGCCCTTCCAGCGCCGTGAAGACCTCGAGCTGCCGCTCCTTCCAGGTTCGGAAATCGGCCTGCTCGGGCAGCGAGCGCATCTCGCGCAGCCGCGCCAGGACCTCGTCCCAGGTCACCCCCTCCTCCAGCCACTCCTTGACCAGATTCCACAACCGGGCAAAGGCGGCATTGCAGAACAGCAGACGGCGGTCCTGTCCGAAGATGGCTATGGCCGTCAGCAGCCGGTCGAGCGTGCCGGTATGGGCGGCGATGTGATTCTTGAGTTCTTCCTGAAGTCGGTGAACGTGCGTGATGTCCACGGCCCAGCAGGCCACGCCGCCATCCTGAGGCATCTCGTGCACTTCGAGAATGCGTTTCTCTCCGCGGATGACGGTGGAGCCATGGAACACGCTCAGGCCGGTCTTATCGTCACGATGCACAAGGCGCATGTCTTCCGGCTTCACCAGCTGCAGGCCCGCAGCGGCAGCCGCATCCAGATCCTCCTGCTCCAGGGCCTCCAGCCATGCGGCGTTGGCCCACAGCAGATCGCCGTCGGCATCGCGCAGCCACACGGGCAGCGGTGCGGTGTCGAGAATGCCGGACAGCCGCTCCACCTGTTCGTTCAGGCGGCGGGTGTCGCAGACCATCTCCATGGCCGCGCGCCGCTCGCCCACCGGCACGCGGAAGCGCAGGACGATGCTGTAGCCCGCTGCGCGCCCGTCGGCTTCCAGAAGATCGCCGCCCGTGGTGCGCACGGCGATGTTGAACGGCTCGCCCGCCGTGCGCAAGCCATGCAGCGCCTTTTCCAGACGCTCCGCTGAATCCTCCTCCAGCCATTCGGAGAAGCGCACCAGCTTCTCCTCGCTGCGCGGCACGCTGGAGACCACGTGCAGACGGGCGGAGACGTGCGAGGGTGCATCCTCGCCGCCCTCCCAGACGATCATGGCATGCGGTTCGGCGGCGAGCAGATTTTCCGTTTCCGTCAGTCGCTGTTCGAGTTCGGAAACCCGCTCCCGAAGCCTCTCGGCGCGCCCCGCCTTGCGCCGTGCGGCGAAGAACAGGGCCAGCCCGGCGGCAAATCCTGCCAGTCCACCCGCAGCCAGCAGCCCCGACATCCCGTCCGGAATTCCGAGGGGCGCGGCGGCCCGGGCCGATCCTGCGGAAAGCGCCAGCAGAGAGACGGCGCATGCCGAAACCCCCGGCAGTTCCGTGATGATCCCCTCGATGATGCGTCGCGGCATGCCCATGCCGTAGTCCACCCGATCAGTTTCACCGTCCCCCGCATGCGCACGGAAGCGCCATGCGCCGACACGCCTCGCGCAACGGATGCGCAGGCCGACCCCAAGACTACCGGAACTGACCCCTCGCGGATTTGCCCACCAGCCACAGGAGCACGAATCGCTCGGTACTCAGACACTACATCCAAATCCGCGATTTGCCCATAAGGAACAGACTGCGAAAATTCCGTACACGCTGGATAACGGACCGGAGCAGTGGCCCGTCGTCACGTCAACTGCCGGGAAAGCGTGCCGGAGCCTGCTCGACCACCTGCGGCCCCGTCGGGGTCACCTGCAGGATGGCCAGACCCCGCTGGATGCGCCCATCCTGCCGGAAGCGGAACAGGCCGTTCATGCCCTGATAGCCTTCCGGATTGAGGATCTGGACACGCGAGAACGGCACACCGTCCGGGCTGCGGCCCAGCGCGATGGCCAGCGATGTGGCATCGTAGGCCAGCGAGGCGATGCGCGGCGGCGTGGTGCCGTAGGTCTTCATGTAGTGATCGGCGAAATAGCGCACCAGCCGGGGCTCGACGCCGGCGTACCAGCCACCGATGGCAAGGGGCGTGGTGCGGATTGCGGCAGTATCCCACAGCCCGGTGCCCAGAAGCTGCACCTTGCCGGGCGTCACACCGCCACGGCTCATGATGTCGCCCGCCGTGCGCATCAGCTTCGGCCCTTCGGGGAAGAACAGGGCGTCGATCTTGCTTGCCCCGCCCAGCTTGCGGGCCATGCGGGAGGCCGGCGCGGTAATGCCCGTCACCGTGCGCACGTAGCGCTCCTCCGCAACGATGGAAGCCCCGTGGCGCTTCGCCGATTCCCGCAGCGCCCGCCCGACGATGGTGCCGTAATCGGACTGGGGGATCAGGGCGGCGAGATTGCGCTTGCCCGCCTTGACCGCATAGCGGACCACGTTGTCCACCTCCTCCTCGGGCAGGAAGCTCATCAGATAGACGCCATCGCCGGCAACCGAAGACTGCGAGGAGAAGGCGATGACCGGAACCCCTGCCCCGGCGGCGACGGGCTTCACCGCCTTCACCGAGGGCGCCAGCAGCGGACCGAGGATCAGCTTCGCGCCTTCGCCGACCGCAGCTTCGGCGGCCAGGCGAGCGCCACCGGCAGTGCCGCGCGTGTCCTTGGCCACGAGGGTGATGCCGGGATTGCCCGCATCGACCATGGCCAGCTCGGCGGATTTCTTCATCGCCCGGGCGATCTGCCCCAGTTTGCCCGGGGCGGACAGCGGCAGCAGCAGGGCCACCCGCGGCGCACCGGCACCAGGTGTCTGCGGTACGGGTTCAGCCTGTCCGTTCTGCGTGCCGGGCTGGCCGGTATCGGAGAACAGCTCGCCGAAATCCATGCCGCCGCCACAGCCGGCAAGCGACAGCGCCACCAGACCAGCGGCCATCCAGCGAATCGCCACCCGCGCGCGCGCGGCGGAAGCGGCAATCCGGCCCCATGCAGCAGTCAACACGTTCACGACTCTCCACCCCCTCGGTCAGCGGCCCCGACGCAGAATGCGCTCTGTGTCGATGTTCATGTCCTCAATCATCCAGATGGTTTAGGATTTGTAAAGGTCAATGAAAAGTTAATCAGGCGATTTCGGGGCAGGAGCATGCACGACGACGAACGGAAGCCAACCTTCTTCCACATCTCCGGCTGTCGGCTGGAGGCGGAAAGGCCACCGTCGGGGCTGCATCTGGTGGCCACGCCCATCGGCAATCTGGAGGACATGACGATTCGTGCCCTGCGCACGCTGGCCGGGGCCGATACCGTGCTGTGCGAGGACACCCGGCATACCGGCCGGCTGCTGGAGCGCTACGGGATTCGCGCCCGCCTGCTGCCCTATCATGATCACAATGCGGAGCGGATGCGGCCGCGGGTGCTGAAACTTCTTGGCGAGGGAAAAGCCGTCGCCCTGGCCACCGATGCCGGCATGCCCGTGGTTTCCGATCCGGGCATGAAACTGGCGCGCGCCGCTGCGGAATCCGGTCATCCCGTCCACGTGGTACCTGGCCCTTCCGCTCCACTGGCGGCGCTGGCGGTGTCGGGACTGGCCAGCGACCGCTTCCTGTTCGCCGGTTTTCCGCCTGCGAAGTCCGCTTCCCGGCGGCGCTGGCTGACGGAACTGGCGGAAGTACCCGCCACCCTGATCCTGTTCGAAAGCCCCCATCGCATCGCTGCTTCTCTGACCGACATGGCGGAGGTTCTGGGAGCGCGTCCCGCCGCCCTGTGCCGCGAGCTGACCAAGCTTCACGAGGAGGTGGTTCGTCTGCCGCTGGATCGTCTGGCGGAAGAGATTCGCGAGCGTGGCAACATGAAGGGCGAGATCACCCTCGTGATCGCTCCACCGGAGCCGCGCGAGGCATCCGAATCGGACATCGAGGATGCGCTCCGGGAGGCTCTGGCGGACATGCCTGCCGGAAAGGCCGCTGGTGCGGTGGCGAAGCGATTCGGCATTCCCCGGAAACGCGCCTGGGACATCGCCATGAGGCTGACGGATGAAAGATGAGACACGACGGCGCAGAACCGGGTATCGGGCCGGACTGGCAGCCGAAAACGTGGCCGCATGGCTGTTGCGGGCCAAGGGCTGGCGCATTCTGGGACGCCGAGTGCGCACGCCGCTGGGGGAAATCGACATCATCGCCCTGCGTGGCGATACGGTGGCCTTTGTCGAAGTCAAGCTGCGGCGGGATCTGGAAAGCGCCCGGGCGGCTCTGCCCCCACGCCAACGGCAACGCATGGAAGGGGCGGCACAATGGTGGCTGGCCACCCGTCCGCATTACGCAACGTATACTTGCCGCTTTGATCTCGTGGCCGTAAACCGGTGGCTGCTGCCCGTACATATCGATAATATTTGAAATCTCAAGACTTCCATGATGTGCGGGTACTCGGGGAGTGCAGGCGTGTCATGAGTCTCAAGATTGCAGTACAGATGGATCCCATCGAGTCCATCAACATTGCGAGCGATTCCACCTTTGCGCTGATGCTGGAGGGGCAGCG
>JAJRRY010000186.1 GCA_024279095.1 Alphaproteobacteria bacterium | reverse complement strand
CGGTCGGGATCGCCCTTCTTCGCCAGCCGTTCCACCACGGGGCCGCCCGGGTAGCCCAGTCCCAGCATCTTGGCCACCTTGTCGAAGGCCTCGCCGAGCGCATCGTCGATGGTGGTGCCGTAGCGGCGGTAGCGGCCGATGTCCTCCACGGCGAGCAGCTGCGTATGCCCTCCGGAGATCAGCAGCAGCAGCCAGGGCGGAGACAGCCCTTCTACAAGCCCCGGAGAAAGGGCATGCGCTTCCAGATGGTTGACCGCGAGAAAGGGGATCTTCTTCGCCAGCGCGATGGCCTTTGCCGTCATCATGCCCACCAGCAGCCCGCCCATCAGGCCGGGGCCGGCGGTGGCGGCCACGCCGTCCAGGGCATCCCAGTCGCGCCTTGCATCGCTCATGGCCCGGCGCAGCAGGTCGTTGATGTAGACCAGATGGGCGCGGGCGGCGATCTCCGGCACCACGCCGCCGTATTCGGCATGCTCGGCCACCTGCGAGAGCACCACGTCGGAGAGAATCTCGCCGCGTCCGTCGGGGTGCAGGCGCACGACGGCCGCGGCGGTCTCGTCGCAGGAAGTCTCGATGCCCAGCACCGTGAGCGTCTTTTCGCTTGCCATGGCCGCGCGTGCTCTTCTATCTCCATTTCCGTCACCAACAATTAGAGCAACAGGCCCGCCCATGACCAGACTCAAAATCGGAACGCGCGGTTCGCAGCTGGCGCTGGCCCAGGCGCACGAGACGCGGGAGCGGCTCATGAAGGCGCACGGCTGGAACGAGGACGCCGTCGAGATCGTCATCATCAGGACGACGGGGGACATGATCCGCGACAGGCCGCTGGCCGAGATCGGCGGCAAGGGCTTGTTCACCAAGGAAATCGAGGAGGCGCTGCTGGACGGCCGCATCGATCTGGCGGTGCATTCCATGAAGGACGTGCCGGCGGTTCTGCCCGACGGTCTGGTCATCTCCACCTTCCTGCCACGGGAGGACAACCGGGATGCCTTCCTCTCCCCGGTTGCCAACAGTATCGACGCCCTGCCGGAGGGCGCGAAGGTGGGCACCTCGTCGGTGCGGCGGGCGGCGCAGCTGCTGGCGCGCCGGCCGGATCTGGAGATCACCGGTTTCCGGGGCAATGTGGATACCCGACTGCGCAAGCTCGATGCCGGGGAAGTGGACGCCACCTTTCTTGCCTGTGCGGGGCTGAACCGGCTCGGCCTGTCGGATCGCATCACCCAGGCGGTGCCGGTGGACGTCATGCTGCCGGCGGTGGCGCAGGGGGCCATCGGCATCGAGATCCGCGAAAGGGATGAGGAGACCCGGGCGCTGCTGGAGCCCCTGAACCATCGCGATACGCGCATTGCCGTGACCGCCGAGCGCGGTTTCATGATCGAGCTGGAAGGCTCCTGCCGCACACCGCTCGCAGCCTTCGCTCAGGTGGATGGCGATCATGTCCGCCTGCGTTGCGAAGCGCTGACGCTGGACGGACGGCAGGTCTGGCGCGCGCAGCGGGAAGGGGACGCGGCCGATGCGGAGGCCATGGGCCGGGATGCGGCCCGGGAGATCGCGGCGGCAGCCGGCGATGCTCTGGTGAGATAGATCATGTCGGGACGGCGGACGTTCATCATCACCCGGCCTGCATCGGATTCCGCCCGCTTCATGGAGGCGGTGCGGAAGGCGGGACATGCGGTGCTGGCCAGTTCGCTGCTGTCCATCCGGTTCCATGAGGATGCGGCCATCCCTGCCCGCGACTGGCAGGCGGTGGCCGTCACCTCGGCCAACGGGGCACGCGCCATTGCACGCCACCCGATGCAGGAGCGCATCGTGCGGGCGAAGGCAGTGACGGTCGGTCCGGCCTCCACGAAGGCGGCGCGGGAGGCCGGCTTTTCCGACATCCTGCAGGCGCAGGGCGACGTGGAGGCGGTGATCCGGCTGATCAGGAAACGGCTGGATCCGGAGGCGGGGCCGATTCTCTACGCATCCGGCGCGGTGACGCGGGGCGATCTGGAGGGCGAGCTTTCGACTTCCGGTTTCGAGGTCGTGCGGGCGGTATTGTACGAAGCGGTGCGGGCGGAGCAGCTTTCAGAAGAGGTGCAGGACTTTCTCGCCTCCGGCGGGCGGAGTACGGTTGCGCTCTATTCCCCGCGCTCGGCGAAGATCTGGGCTGCGCTGGCACGCGACGCGGGACTGGAGGCGGAGGTGGCCCGGCAGGACTACGGCTGCCTGTCGCGTAACGTGGAGCGGGCGCTGTGCGAGGAGCTGCCGGTTGCTGGCGACATCGTGGTGCCGGAGCGACCCGACGAGGCAGCCTTTCTTTCTGCTCTCGGGCTGGCGTGAGGGTGGCGGCATTGTCGCAACAGGATCAGCGCGCTATAACACGCCGCACCCCGAAAGGCCCGTGACACGGAGCAGATCCATGAGCACACCGGTGCGCCAGCCGCGCAAGGTTTTCGTGAAGACCTACGGCTGCCAGATGAACGTCTACGATTCGGAGCGCATGACGGATGTCCTGCGGCCGGAAGGGTTCGTGCCCGCTGATGCGCCGGAGGATGCGGACCTGATCATCCTCAACACCTGTCACATCCGCGAGAAGGCGGCGGAAAAGGTCTATTCCGAGCTGGGTCGGCTGCGCCAGCTCAAGGAGAGACGTGCTGAGGCGGGGCAAAGGACCGCCATTGCCGTCGCCGGCTGCGTGGCGCAGGCGGAGGGCGAGGCCATCCTGAGGCGGGCGCCGGTGGTCGATTTCATCTTCGGCCCCCAGAGCACCGCCGAGCTGCCCAGTCTGGTGCGCCGTCTGGACGCCGGCGAACGCGGCATGGTGGCGGCGGACTTCCCGGCGGAGGACAAGTTCGACGCCATCGGCGAGAAGGCCCGCCCGGCGCCACGGGTGCCGCCGTCCGCCTTTCTGGCGGTGCAGGAGGGCTGCGACAAGTTCTGCACCTTCTGCGTGGTGCCCTATACGCGGGGGGCGGAGTATTCCCGCCCGGCGGTGCGCATCCTGAAGGAGGCGCGCATGCTCGTGGAGCGCGGCGCGCGGGAGATCACCCTTCTGGGCCAGAACGTCAATGCCTGGCATGGAGAGGGCACCGACGGCACGGCGTGGAGGCTGGCGCGGCTTCTGGAGGAGTTGGCGATTGCAATCGGGATTTATTCTGCCACTCATCGCTATGGAGTTGCCGATTATTCGTTTACATTTTTGGGGTTTATTGGCCTCGCTGTTCCCCCGT
>JAJRRY010000005.1 GCA_024279095.1 Alphaproteobacteria bacterium | reverse complement strand
ATATCAAGATGGGACTTGGACAGTAACCTCAGGATCACGGGCCTTGCCATGAAACCCAGGCTGACGAGACTTGCAGCGATCTTCGGTTTCGGTCTTGCCGTCACGCTCGGCGTGGCGGCGGGCCAGGCCGGCGAGATCGCACCGAAGCCGATCATCGACAAGACGAAGGGGGATTGCGTGCTGCCGGCCGATCAGATGCGCAGGGAGCACATGAACATCCTCAAGCATCGGCGGGACGAGACGGTATATGAGGGCATTCGTGGCGGCAAGCCGTCGCTGCGTGCCTGTCTCGATTGTCATGCGGTCAAGGGTGATGATGGCAAGCCCGTAAACATCTCCTCGCCCAAGCATTTCTGCCGGGTCTGCCACGATTATGCGGCGGTCAAGGTGGACTGCTGGGACTGTCACATTTCCGTGCCCGACAAGGCGGCAGGGCATGCAGCCCTGAAATTCCGTGCCGGTTCCCTGCGGGCCGAGGCCTCCGGACTGAAGAGCTATCTTGATGGAGGAGACAAATGAGCGGAGAGACGCCCGAAACCCCGGTAGACGAGGCGCGCCGCGAGTTTCTGCGCAATGCGGCGACGGCTTCCGTACTGACCCTCGCGCCCGGTGTGACCCTGATGACGGCCGGTGTTTCCGAGGCTCAGGCCAAGGTGGATCCTGGCAAGCGCTGGGGCATGCTGATCGACACCACGAAGTGTGTCTCCGGCTGTGACAAGTGCGTGAGCGCGTGCAAGGCCGAAAACGGTTGGCAGGCGGAGGAGGGATCCCCCACCGATCCGCAGTGGATCCGCAAGGTGGACGTGAAGGATCCGAGAACAGGTTTTGCGATGTCCCTGCCGGTGATGTGCCAGCATTGTGCCAATCCGCCGTGCGTGGACGTCTGTCCGACGGGGGCCTCCATGCAGCGGGCCGACGGTATCGTGCTGGTGAACCGGCACATCTGCATCGGTTGCCGGTATTGCATGATGGCCTGTCCGTACAAGGCACGCTCCTTTGCTCATGAGGAGGTGCCGGAAAACGAGAAGGTGCCGTGGGCGCCACGCGGACAGGGCTGCGTGGAATCCTGCACCCTGTGCGTCCATCGCGTGGATGTGGGCGGGATCCCGGCCTGTGCCGAAGCCTGTGACAAGGGGGCCATCCTGTTCGGTGATCTGAATGACAGCACGTCGGAGATCTCCAAGCGGCTGGCACAGTTCCCGGCCTATCAGATCCGTGCCGATCTGGGATGTGATCCCGGCGTGCACTATGCGCGTCTGCCTTGAGCGGAAAGAGGGGAGTTTTGCGAGCCATGAAGCGGATTCACTATTCCTTGCTTGAGGGGCGCGTCGGATACTATGCCGCGCTGGCCATCCTTGGCGCGATCGCGGGCGCCGGTCTTCTGGCCGCCTGGTACATGGAGCATTACGGCCACGTGGTCACGGGCATGACAAACCAGATCGTCTGGGGCATGCCGCACGTCTTTGCTGTGTTCCTGATCGTGGCCGCTTCCGGCGTATTGAACGTGGCATCCATCGGCACGGTTTTCGAGCGCAGGCCCTACAAGCCGCTGGGGCGGCTTTCCGCGCTCATGGCGGTGGCCGTTCTGGCCGGAGGTCTGATGGTTCTGGTGCTTGATCTTGGTCGCCCCGATCGCCTGATCGTCGCGATGACGAAGTACAATTTCAAGTCGATCTTCGCTTGGAACATCTATCTCTACAACGGTTTCTTCGCCGTGGTACTGTTGTACCTCTACACGCAGATGTCCAGCAAGTTTCATGTCCGCAGCTATTACAAGGCGGCTGGTACACTGGCTTTCGTCTGGCGTCTCATCCTCACGACCGGTACCGGTTCTATCTTCGGCTGGCTGGTGGCCCGTCAAGGCTATGACCTGGCCATCTACGCGCCGATGTTCATCGCGCTGTCCTTCTCCTTTGGACTGGCGCTCTTCCTTCTGGTCACCATCGCCCTGTACCGCTCCGTGGAGCGTCCGCTGGGTCATGGGCTGGTGAACCGCATGGGACGACTGCTGGGTGTCTTCGTGCTGGCGGCCTTCTACTTCGTCGCCGTGGCACATCTCACCAACCTGTATGCCGCGGAACATCAGGGTGTGGAACGGTTCATCCTGTTCGGCGGAAACATCTATACCTTCCTGTTCTGGGCCGGTTTTGTGCTGGTGGGCACAATCATTCCCTTTGCGCTGGTCTTCTCACGCTCCGCCCGCACCAGCTACAAGCCGGTGGTGATCGCTTCGCTGCTGACCGTCATCGGGGGGATGTCGCTGATCTACGTGATCATCATTGGTGGTCAGGCCTATCCGCTGGTGCTGTTCCCGGGCAAGGAGATTTCCAGTTCTTTCTTCGACGGTGTGATCAATCCCTATGCGCCGAGCTTCCCGGAGATCGTGCTTGGTGTGGCAGGGTTTGCCACGGCCATCCTGATCACGGTCTTTGCCACGCGCGTCCTGCCTCTGATGCCCGTCTCCCTTGCAGACGAGGATGTGGATCCGCATCTGGTCCAGAAGTCCGGCGAGGTGGTGGAGATGAAGAAGGCTGCCTGAGCGGATGGCAGACAGACATTGCCGGTTTCGACTTCCGGAAGGGCTCGTCTGAAGGCGGGCCCTTTCCGTTTGGCGAAACAGGACTTGGCCGGAACAGGCTCAGCGCCCATATGATCCTGCGCGCATGGCGAGGCATCTGCCAAAAGTGCACAGGTCCTGCCGGGGAGCTGTGGAGCATACGGGAGAAGGTGAGATGACGGACAGACTGGCGGCCGTTCTGGCGGACATAGATGCCGCGAATGCGGACGATCCGCGCAGGGACATGCTCGATGGACGGGAAATGCCCTACGAGACCGTCTATGCGCGCCGCATGCTGCAGCGGCTGGAACAGATGTATCCGGATGCGCCGGAAGTCCTGAAGGTGGCCGCCTATGGACAGCATGTGCGCCGCTTCGACATTCCGCGCAAGGATTTCCCCGAGGGGCGCAAGGGCTACAATGCCTGGCGCAAGGCATGTCGTGAGCATCATGCGGAGGTGCTCGGGGAGATCATGCGCCGGCACGGCTATTCCGAAGAAGATGTCGGACTGGCGCAGAAGCTGGTGCGCAAGCAGGAACTGAAGCGCGACAGGCTCTCTCAGGCTCTGGAGAATGTCGTGGACGTGGTGTTCGTCGAGCACTACCTGCAGCCGTTCGTGGAAAAGTACGCACATTATGATGAGGACAAGCTGGTCGACATCATCGCCAAGACTCTGCTCAAGATGTCCCCGAAGGGGCATGCCGCAGCTCTGGCGCTGGATCTGCCGGCAGAACATCGCCGCCTGATCGAGAAGGCGATCGCGCGGGAGCGTGAGAAACTGGAGCGGGTTGCCGATGCGGATCTGGACTGGTGAAAGGGCTTGGCGCATGTCCGGATGTGCAGGCCGGCCTTGCCCGCGCGGGGAAAAAGATCATTGGCATTCCTTTCCGGATGTTGCATGTGATGTATCGGGCGAAAGCTCGTCGGGTGGCCATTTGGGCACCCGGCATACGGACCCGGCCGGACATCTGTCATGACCCTATCCCTCCCGCGCATCTTTCTTGCTGCTGCGCACAAATCGTCAGGCAAGACGACCGTTGCCATTGGTCTGGCCGCCGCCCTGCGCAGGCGTGGCCGCAACGTGCGGATGTTCAAGAAGGGGCCCGACTATATCGATCCCCTGTGGCATCGGCTGGCATCGGGACGAGACAGCTACAATCTCGATTTCAACACGCAACAGCCGGATGAAATCCTCGATCTGTTCGTTCACAAGGGCCTGGGTGCGGATATCTGCCTGGTGGAGGCCAACAAGGGGCTTTTTGACGGCATCGATCTGGAGGGGCGGGACTCGAATGCCGCGCTGGCGGAACTGCTGGATGCTCCGGTGGTACTGGTGATCGACACCGAGGGCATGACGCGAGGGATCGCGCCGTTGCTGATCGGCTATCAGGCCTTCGCGGAAAACCTGCATATCGCCGGTGTCATTCTCAATCGCGTGGGCACTCCGCGACACGAAGAAAAGCTGCGTGCCGCCGTGGAGCGATATACCGACATGGAAGTTCTAGGCGCCGTGGGCCGGGATTCCTCTCTGGTACTGGAAGAGCGGCATCTGGGGCTCACCACGCCCGGTGACATGGCGGCGCTGGATGAGCGGATCGCTTCCATCGGCATACAGGTCGGAGGCGCTGTCGATCTGGACAGGCTGGAGGAGATTGCTGCGGCGGCGGAGCACATGCGGCATCCCCGGCCTGTTCCGGACTCCCGGCCCGAACCGGATGTGCGCATCGCCATTGCGCGGGATGCGGCCTTCTGTTTCTACTATCCCGACGACTTGGAAGCCTTTGCGCAGGCCGGAGCGGAGCTCGTTCCGTTCTCGCCGATCGCCGATGCGGCCCTGCCGGACAATGTGGATGGTCTGCTCCTCGGGGGTGGCTTCCCGGAAACCCATATGGCGGCACTGGCGGCCAATGCGTCCATGCGCGAATCCGTGTGCCGGGCCATTCGCGCCGGCCTGCCCGCCTATGCCGAATGCGGCGGCCTGATGTACCTCGCGGAAACTCTTGCATGGAAGGGTGAAAAGCAGCAGATGTGCGGCGCAGTGCCTGCCCGTGCCGTCATGAACGCCCGGCCACAGGGACGGGGAACGATTCGTCTGACCGCCACCGGCTCCGCCCCCTGGTCACCCATCCGTGCCGGCGGCGTCGTGGCAGCGCACGAGTTTCATTATGCCTCGCTTCACGGTCTTTCCGATGCCGACGTTTTTGCCTGGGAGGTCCGGCGCGGGCATGGAATCACCGGCCGGCATGACGGCATCGTTGTGAACAATCTCGTCGCCGGCTTCACCCATCTGCGCAATACGCGCCAGAGCCCCTGGGTGAACGCATTCGTCGATTTTGTCCGGCAGCATCGCGGCTGAATCCTGACGTTTCGACACCTCCTCTCGCCCTGAGCTTGCAACAAGGTTGACAGCCCCTGCTTTTGCATATAGTTAGCAACTTATCACTACTGGATATGACCGGGGGAAGAGTGAAACCATGAGACTGGTGCCTTGGGTATTGTCGGGTGTGCTGGCGATTCTGCTGGCAGCCATGACTTACATGTTTGTCATCCGTGGCAGTGTGCGTGAGGCGGATGATGGCCGCACGGCCATTCTGCTTTCCAGCGGTGAACGCAATCTTGTGCTTTCGGAGATGCGCGCCTTTCTGGAGAGTGTCCAGCAGATCGTGGAGGCGCTGCCCGCCGGCGACCTGAAGTCGGCGGAAGAGGCGGCCCGCAGGGTCGGGCGGGTGGACCTGAACGACCTTCCCGCGTCTCTTCTGCGCAAGCTGCCTGCGGAAGTGAAGGCGCTGGGGCTTGACACGCACGGGAAGTTCTACAAGTTGGCGAGTGACATTCGCAATGGACTGGAACAGGACAGGATCCTGCCGCGTCTGGCTGACATCATGACGAACTGCATCGGGTGCCACGCCAGCTACAGGATCGACCTTGAGAAGGGGGGCATGTGACCATGCGTGTGCGCAAGACGGCGGAAGTCCGCAAGCAGGAAATCATCGAAACCACGTTGCGTCTGGCGGACGAGGTGGGGCCCGACCGGTTGACCACGGAAATGATCGCCCGGGAGGTCGGCCTTTCTCAACCAGGCATCTTCCGTCATTTTCCCAAGAAGGAGAACATCTGGGAAGCCGTGGCTCTTTCGCTCTCCGAGAGCATGGGCAAGGTCTGGCAGGAAGCTGCGGAGACGCCCGATGCCTCTCCGCTGGAGCGTCTGAAAGGTCTGGTACGCAGGCACCTGCAGCTGATTGAAGCGACGCCGGCTCTGCCCGCCATTCTGTTCTCCCGCGAGATGCATCTGGAGAACGAGGCATTGCGTCGCGCCTTTTTCGGCACCATGCAGAAGTTTCACGGATATCTCGTGGATCTTCTGGAGGAGGGCAAGGCGCGTGGCGATGTGCGCGCAGACCTGCCAGCCAAGGATGCCGCCTGGCTCATCATCAGCATCATCCAGTCCCTGGCCTTGCGTTGGTCACTGTCCGGTCGGTCCATGGATCTTGTCAAGACCGGCGAGCGGCTCCTCGAGCTCCAGTTCCGGGGCTTCACCGGCGGAACCTGACCCGGCGTTCCTTTGCGGTCCGGGTACTCGTTTTCTTGCCCCCCTGCGCCTTTCCGTTTCATGGAAAGCCGCTCTCTTGTGCAACTTGATCACAGTCAGGACGGCCCTGCATCCCATATGGGATGCGCAAGCCGACATGGCTGGCAGGAATCACTAGCAAAAAGGGGAATTTTCGCATGAAGCATATGATGCTGCAGGACAAGTATCCGGTGTACGTGCTGGAGGTCTCCAGGGACGAGACGACTTTCGGCTCCGTGGACGAGATTCTGGACTTTCTGAAAGAGAAGATCGATGCGCATCCCAAGGTGGCCTACATCGCCACCTTCGACCATTATGCGCATACCGAAAGCATCGGCGGCGAGATCGCCGACGACATCAAGGCGGCGAAGAACATCGTTTTCTGCTTCGGTGTGAAGCTGCCCAAGCCGGGCGTACTGGCGGTGCGTCCGCGCTCCATCGGTGTGGCCGACATGGGTGACAGATTCGTCATCACCTTCATGGAAGCCCCGATGCCCATGGCCAACGATGCCATGCAGGAATGGGCGAAGGCGGTCGCCAACAAGTGACACCGCAGGGAGTGGACGTACGCCCTGCACAATGTACGGGCCGCGGACGGGTTTTGCCTTCCGCGGCCCGTTTCATGTCCGGAGACTCCGCCGGCAGCATCATTTCCTGACGAAGCGTTTTGGCAGGGCCTTTGCCCCTGTCGTATCGCAACCGTCGAGAGTGGCATTCATGAGGCTGGCACCGGTGAAGTCGGCGCTTTTCAGCGTGGTGGAAATGATGTTCATTCCCGCCATGTTGGCTCCTCGGAAGCTGGCCCCTGAAAGGTCGGACCCTTCGATGGAAAGGCCGGTCATTTCCGCCTTGTCGAACCTTGCTCCCCGCATGTCGGAGTCGATCACGAAGCCGCGGAAAAGAGTGGAAGCGGAAAAGTCGGCACCGGGCAGGTCGGCCGAATCGATTTCCACATCACGCAGGTGCGCAGTCCTGAAGACGGCATTCTTCCCCTGCGCGTGGCTCAGGATGGCGCCGAACAGATAGGCCTTCGTGAAGTCGGTGCCGTTGACCTTCGCCGAATCCAGCCGCACATGGAGCATGTCGCTGCGGGAGAAATCCGCCCCATTCAGATCACAGGCCTTCATGTCGGCCCAGCGGAAGTTGGCGCCGCTGGCCCGGGCACCTGTAATCCTGCATCCGGCCATGCGCGCCTTGGTGAATTTCACGCCGCGCAGATCGGTGCCGCTCAGATCGGCTCCCATCAACATTGCGCCCTCGAAATTGCAGTGCCGCAGATCGGTGTGCGGCGCTGGCGCCTTGCAGTTGCCTTTCGGCAGGGCCTCTTCCGTCAGGGCGGCGGGCGCTGCCGCGGCAAGGCCGATGATCAGGGCGGGAATGGCGGATGGCAGAGGATGGCGCATGGCTGATTTTCCCATTGTGGCCAGTGTGCTCCGTATCCCCTTAGATAATGTCTAGCATAACCGGAGACCGGAACGGAACCGCCATGTTCTGCCGTCTGCCACGAGAATGCCGGTCTGTGGGCGGGTAAGCATAAAGGCGAATTGTCCCCGGCCCTTTTCGGAAACTATGTTCAGGAGCGCGCAGGCCCCCGGCGGCCTGCCTCGGGGAGAGCACTGTCGAAGATCTTGGGCCCGACAAGAAACAACAAGCATACTGGGCTGATGCTCTCTGCCACTACCTGAACTCGAAAAAGGAGAGGGAGAACTCCATGAGCGACAAGAAACTGATTGTCACGCGCCGCAAGCTCATCAAGAGCGCCGTTGCCGGCGGTGCGGCAGCCGTGGCGCTTCCGCGCATGCATTTCATCAAGGATGCGCACGCCGAGGAATATTGCAACATGCCGAAAGGCAAGGAGGTCGTGCTCGGTTTCAACGTGCCGCAGACCGGCCCGTATGCCGACGAGGGCGCCGACGAGCTGCGCGCCTTCAAGCTGGCGGTGAAGCATCTGAACGGCGAGGGTGACGGCGGCATGCTGAACACCTTCAAGCCGTCCTCCCTGAAGGGCAATGGCATTCTGGGCAAGAAGGTCACCTATGTGACCGGTGACACCCAGACGAAGTCCGATGCCGCCCGCGCCTCCGCCAAGCGCATGATCGAGAAGGACAAGGCGATCATGATCTCCGGCGGCTCGTCCTCCGGCGTGGCCATCGCCGTGCAGGGTCTGTGCCAGGATGCCGGCGTGATCTTCATGGCCGGTCTGACGCACTCCAACGATACCACCGGCAAGGACAAGCGCAAGCACGGTTTCCGTCACTTCTTCAACGCCTACATGTCCGGTGCCGCGCTTGGCCCCGTGCTGGCCAAGGCCTACGGCAAGGATCGCCGCGCCTACCACATCACCGCCGATTACACCTGGGGCTGGACCCAGGAGGAGTCGATGAAGAAGTTCACCGAGGCCGAGGGCTGGAAGACGGTGAAGGCAGTGCGGGTGCCGCTGGGCGCAGGCGACTACTCCCAGTATCTCACCCCGGTGCTGAACTCCGGCGCCGACGTGCTGATCCTGAATCTGTACGGCAAGGACATGGTGAACGCCCTGACTCAGGCCGTGCAGTTCGGCATGCGCGAGAAGATGGTGAACGGCAAGAAGTTCGAGATCGTTGTGCCGCTGTTCTCGCGCCTGATGGCGCAGGGTGCCGGTGATGCCATCAAGGGCATCTTCGGCTCCACCAACTGGAACTGGCAGCTGCAGGATGCGGCCTCCAAGGCTTTCGTGAAGTCCTTCGGTCAGGAGTACGGCTTCCCGCCCTCGCAGGCCGCCCATACCTGCTATGTGCAGACCATCCTCTACGCCAATGCGTGCGAGATGGCAGGCACGTTCTCTCCGGCCGGCGTGATCCCGGCGCTGGAGGGCTTCAAGTTCGACGGCCTGGGCAACGGTCCGACCGAATATCGTGCCGCCGATCACCAGTGCTTCAAGGACGTGCTGGTGGTGAAGGGCAACGAGAACCCGACATCCAAGTTCGATGTGCTGCAGGTGGTCGAGCTGACGCCGCGCTCGAAGGTCGAGTATGATCCGAAGATTTTCGGTGGCGAGCTGGGCCCGATCAACACGAAGCCCTGCTGAAGTCGCAGCGCGAAAGGGCACAGGAATCCAGGTCATCCGCGCGTCCGGCGCGGATGACCGGGGATTTCGTCCGAATACCTTTTGACAATGACTGCCGCCGCCTCTTCACTGGAGGCGGACGGGATGGCGCGCCATTCGGTTTCCTGATGGCGTGTCCAATCTTGCAGGGGTGAGAGAGGGCAGATGGACGCCATACTGCTTCAGATCCTGAACGGCTTGGACAAGGGCGGTGCCTATGCGCTCATCGCGCTGGGGCTGACGCTGGCCTTCGGGACGCTGGGAATCGTCAATTTCGCGCATGGTGCGCTGTTCATGCTGGGCGCTTTCTGCGCGGTGGCCTTCAACAAGCTGCTGACGCTGGAGAAGGTGGTTCTGGATCCGACCCAGAAGACGCCCTGGGGGGCGCCGCTGGAGGTGCGCACGCCCTATGTCGAGGCGTGGCTGGGGGATTTCGGCAAGTTTCTCGTGGACTGGTCGGTACCGATTTCCATTATCGTGGTCATTCCCTTCATGCTGCTGGTCGGCGTGATCATGGAGCGGGGCCTGATCCGGCATTTCTACAAGCGGCCGCATGCCGATCAGATCCTGGTGACCTTCGGTCTGGCCATCGTGCTGCAGGAAATCGTCAAGCATTTCTTCGGCGCCAATCCCATTCCGATGAATGCACCTCCGGTCTTCGCCGGCAGCGCTGATGTGGGTGCATGGTTCGGCATGGCCAAGGGCACGATCTACTATCCATGGTGGCGTCTCATCTACTTCGCCTTCTCGGCCGTGGTGGTGGCGATCGTCTTCGCCTTCCTGCAGCTGACCACCTTCGGCATGGTGGTGCGCGCGGGCATGCGCGACCGCGAGACTGTGGGGCTTCTGGGCATCAACATCCAGCGGCGCTTCACCATCGTCTTCGGCATTGCCGCCATCGTGGCCGGTCTGGCCGGCGCCATGTACACGCCCATTCTGCCACCGAACTATCACATCGGCATGGATTTCCTGGTGTTGTCGTTCGTGGTGGTCGTGGTCGGTGGCATGGGATCTTTGGGCGGTGCCGTGCTGGCGGGTTTCCTGCTCGGCATTCTGCAGTCCTTTGCCTCGATGAACGAGGTCAAGAGCATTCTGCCCGGCATCGATCAGATCATCATCTATCTGGTGGCCGTGGTCATTCTTCTGGTCAGGCCGCGCGGCCTCATGGGCCGCAAGGGCGT
>JAJRRY010000185.1 GCA_024279095.1 Alphaproteobacteria bacterium | reverse complement strand
GCAAGCACTGCATTGTCTTCTCCACCGGCTACCAAGCCAATCTGGGCATGATCTCCGGTCTGGCCGGACCGAAGGACACCGTCTTCCTGGACGCTGATTCCCATGCCTCCATCTACGACGGCTGCACCCTCTCCGGTGCCCGCCTGCAGCGCTTCCGCCACAACGACCCGGACAGCCTCGCAAAGCGGCTGGCCCGCCACGATCCCGAGGAGGGCGGCCGTCTGGTGGTGCTGGAAGGCATCTACTCCATGTTCGGCGATCGCGCACCGCTGAAGGAATTCATCGAAGTGAAGCACGAATACGGCTTCCAGCTTCTGCTGGATGAGGCCCACTCCTTCGGCGTGCTCGGGGAGAACGGACGCGGACTGGCCGAGGAAGCCGGGCTGGAGGACGAGGTGGATTTCGTCGTCGGCACTTTCTCCAAGTCCATCGGTGCCATCGGCGGCTTCGGCGCCGGTGATCACCCGCTGTTCGAGGCCATCCGCTGGGCCACCAAGCCCTACATGTTCACAGCCTCCCCCTCTCCCGCTTCAGTGGCCACATCCATCTGCGCGGTCGAGAAGCTGGCCGCCGAGCCTTGGCGTCGCGAACGCCTCATGGAGAATTCGCGCCGCCTGCATGAGGGCTTTCGCAACCTTGGCCTGGAACTGGCCTGCCCGGAGGTCTCCCCCGTCATCGCCGTGAAGTGCAAGGACGAGATCTCCACCGTCCGCATGTGGAACGCTCTGCTGCAGGCTGGCGTCTACGTGAACATCGCCCTGCCGCCAGGCACGCCGGGCCGCACCTACCTGCTGCGCTGCTCCGTGTCCGCGGCGCACACCGACGAGGATATCGACCGCATCATCGAACTTTTCGGTCAGGTGGTCGCCAGCGGCCTGCAGGGCTGACTCTCTATCCTCCCGGCCGAAAATCCGATTTCCCCGACGGCAAAAAACGGGACTCCCTGCCAATACCGGCACCCGTTCCACAACCGCATCGAAGAACGGCAAAGTGGTGCGGGAACACGGCCAAATCGAAAGCCCCCGGTCAGGCCGGCCCCGCACCACGTATGCCGCATCCAAGCGGCAACCTTGTCATTCCATGAATATATAAATGCGGATATGCGAATATGATTCGCTTGATACGTGTGTATGTCACGATCGCAAAAATAGCAAGTAAAAATTGAAATTTCTTGAAACTTCCCTTTTTCATATAATGACACCACAATCCGTATTTTGGAAAATCTGTTCTGGATCGGTGGCATATGCAGACGGAGGAAAAAACGGATGGTCAAGGCAAAAGGCGCATGCTTGTGCGGTCAGCTGAAGATCGAGGTCGAGGGCGAGCCCATCGTCATGGTGCACTGCTGCTGTACGGACTGCCAGAAGGCATCCGGCACGGGGCACATGACCAATGCCCGCTTCCATGAGAAGAACGTACGCATCACCGGCGAATACACCCGCTACGGCCTGAAGGCGAAAAGTGGCAACATCAACTACCGCCATTTCTGCCCCATCTGTGGTAGCCGCGGTTTCGGCACCAATTCCGGCCGTCCTGGACAGATCAACGTGAATGTTGGGATTCTCGACGATTCATCCTGGTTCAGACCACAGATGGTCATCTTCGACTGCGACCGCCGCGACTGGGACGAATTCCCCGAACCGCTGCCAAGATACGACGAATATCCGCCCGAAAACTGAGCGGTCGGGTAAACACCATGACAAAAGGGGCTTGGCGCACCCGAGAGGATTCGAACCTCTGACCCCTGCCTTCGGAGGGCAGTGCTCTATCCAGCTGAGCTACGGGTGCCGCTTCCGCTCATATAGACCATCGCACCCGGAGCCGCAACGGCGAAAAGGCAAGAAGGCACTGCGCCTCAGAATCCGGAAATCTCACGAGGCGCGCGGCAGGGAGGACGGTCCGGGAAGGCCCGGTGCATCGCTGCGTGCGGTTTCCTCCAGACGCTTCTGCAGGCGCTCGCGCTGCATTCGCTCCTCCTCCAGGTCGAAGCGCGCTCTGCGAGCTCTGCGACGCCACTTGCCCTGACGGATCCATGTTGCAATGCCGCCTGCCACAAGCCCCAGCAGAATGCCGGCGAAGAGCACCGCCCACAGCGGCACCTGCACCGAATAGAGCGGATCGTCCGGCGTCAGGGGGTCGAAGGAAACGGTGACCCACGTCCGGTTGGCCAATGCAAAGGCCGCCAGCAGGACGAAAGCGGGAAATCCGAACAGGAATGACAGGAAACGTTTCATCTGGCCCCCTTCCGGCCAAGGCCGGATCAGCTGTCGCTGTCGGCGTTCAGCCGCTCGCGCAGTTCCTTGCCCGTTTTGAAGAACGGCACCTTCTTTTCGCCAACGTGTACCGGCTCGCCGGTCCGCGGATTGCGGGCAATGCGCGCCTTGCGGTACTTGACGGAAAAGGCGCCGAAGCCACGCAGTTCCACTCTGTTGCCGTCCGCCATGGCGCGCACGATCTCGTCAAGAATGGTGTTGACGATGCGCTCCACGTCCCGCTGGTAGAGATGCGGATTCTTCTCGGCAAGCTTCTGGATGAGTTCCGACTTGATCATTTGCGCCCTCCAGGAAGTTGGCGCTCAGGGTGCCAAATGGCCACCAGCCCGTCAAGCGCAACCCCCCGCGCCATTCCGTCCCGCACCGGCTCCAGCAGCCCCTCCAGGCCGATCACCCGCAACGCCGCCCGCGCCACGGAGAACTCCAGCCCCAGATCCTGCGCAAGACTTTTCGGCTTGCGCTCAACGATCTTCAGGCCTGCCGGAATGCCCCGCTTCTCTTCCAGCCAGCGTTTCGCCGCCCGCTCATCGCCAAGAGCATCGACAATGCCGGCATCCACCGCCTGTCGGCCGGTGAACACGCGGCCATCGGCCAGTTTCAGCGCCTTTTCCCGATCCATGCCGCGACGTTTCGCCACCAGATCGACGAACCAGTCGAAGGAATCGCGCACCAGTTCTTCGGTCACCTTTCGCACCTCCGGCTTCAGAGGCTCGAAGGGGTTGGGCTCGGCCTTCAGTGGTCCCGATTTCACGGTACGCATCTTCACGCCGATCCTGTCCATCAGTTCCGCCAGTTCCGTCCACTGGAAGATGACGCCGATGGATCCGGTGATGGTATTTCGTCTCGCAAAAATGCGATCCGCACCAAGCGCGGCGATGTAGCCTCCGGACGCGGCGATGGAATCCAGGACGGCCACCACCGGTTTCTTCTCCGCCACCCGGCGGATGGCATCATGAAGCGCCTCGGAGCCCACCGTGGTGCCACCCGGAGAATTGATCCGCAGGATCACCGCCTTCACACGATCCGACTTTGCCAGTTTCTCCAGCAAATCCAGCATGCGCTGCTGCCCGGTGATCAACCCTTCGATCCGCACCCGGGCGATGTGGTCGGCAAATCCGGCACCGCTCTTCTGCCAGAAGATGCCGGCCAGCGCGGCCACGATGGCAGCCACCGCAATCACCCGCCACAGTGTCAGCTTGCGTTTCAGGCGCCGCAGCGCGGCCATCATGTCGGCTTCGAACATTCCCGTCCCCCGTCGTCGCAATGAAAAGGGCGAAGGAGCGCTTCCGCGCAGCCCTCGCCCTTTTGTCTACAGCATATGCGGCCTTTCAGGCCAGTGGCAACAACAGGAGATCAGTTCTCCTCCGCGCCACCTTCCTTCTTCTCCATGGCCGCCTTGAGGATCTCGCCAAGGGAAGCGCCGGCGGAAGTGGAACCGAACTGCTCCATCGCCTTCTTCTCCTCCTCGATCTCCAGAGCCCTGATGGACAGGCCGACCTTCTGGTTGGCGCGGTCGATGGAAACCACCTTGGCATCCACCTTCTCGCCCTCGGCAAAACGCTCCGGACGCTGCTCGGAGCGGTCCTTGGCCAGATCGGAACGGCGGATGAAGGCCTTCACGTCGGAACCGACGATCTGCACCTCGATGCCGTTGTCCTGCACCGCCGTCACCTCGGCGGTCACCGTGGCGCCCTTCTTCAGGCCCTCGACCTTGGCCAGCGGATCACCCTCCAGCTGCTTGATGCCCAGCGAGATGCGCTCCTTGGCACGGTCCACGTCGAGCACCACGGCCTTGACCACGTCGCCCTTCTTATAGTCCTTGATGGCCTCCTCGCCGGGGCGGTTCCAGTCGAGGTCGGAGAGATGGACCATGCCGTCCACATCGCCTTCCAGGCCGATGAACATGCCGAACTCGGTGATGTTCTTGATTTCGCCCTCGACGACGGTACCCGCCGGATAGCGCTCCTCGAAGGTGTCCCACGGATTCTCCTGGGTCTGCTTCAGGCCCAGCGAAATGCGGCGGCGCTGCGGATCCACGTCCAGCACCTGCACCTCGATCTCCTGCGAGGTGGAAAGGATCTTGCCCGGATGGACGTTCTTCTTCGTCCAGCTCATCTCGGAGACGTGCACCAGACCCTCGACACCATCCTCCAGTTCCACGAAGGCACCGTAATCGGTGATGTTGGTGACCCGGCCCTTGACGCGCGCGCCGACCTGATACTTCTCGGCCACCGTCTTCCACGGATCCTCCTGCAGCTGCTTCATGCCCAGCGAGATGCGCTGCGTCTCCGGATTGATCTTGATGATCTGCACCTGCACGGTGTCACCCACCGAGAGAATGTCGGAGGGATGGGAAACGCGCTTCCAGCTCATGTCGGTGACATGCAGCAGGCCGTCGATGCCGCCCAGATCCACAAACGCGCCGTAGTCGGTGATGTTCTTCACGATGCCCTCGAGCACCTGACCCTCGTGCAGGTTCTGCACCAGCTCGGCACGCTGCTCCTCGCGGCTCTCCTCCAGGATGGCGCGGCGCGACACCACGATGTTGCCGCGGCGGCGATCCATCTTGAGAATGCGGAAGGGCTGCTCCACGTTCATCAGCGGGGTGATGTCGCGGATCGGGCGGATATCCACCTGCGAACCCGGAAGGAAGGCCACGGCGCCGCCCAGGTCCACGGTGAAGCCGCCCTTGACGCGGCCGAAGATCTGGCCGGTGACCGGCTCGTTGGCCTCGTAGGACTTCTCCAGCCGCTCCCAGGCCTCCTCGCGACGCGCCTTCTCGCGGGAGAGCACGGCCTCGCCGAGCGCGTTCTCGATGCGCTCCAGATAGACCTCGACCTCGTCACCGACGTTGATCTCCTCGCCGGCGTTCTCGAACTCGCGCAGCGGCACGCGGCCTTCCGTCTTCAGGCCCACGTCGATGATGGCATAGTCGTTCTCGATGGCCACCACCTTGCCCTTCACCACGGAGCCCTCGGAGGGCATGCCGGCGAGGTAGGATTCCTCGAGAAGCTTCTCGAATTCCTCACGGCTGGGATTCGCACTCTCGGTCATGTGTCGGTTTTCCTTTTGAAACAAACGAATGCGGGTTGGCCCACGGTTATGTCCGCAGGTCCTCCCGTCAGACCTGCCGCAGTCGTCATGGCATCGGCCGGACGGGCGAATTGACCACTTCTTCGTTCGGCGCAGGACATCCGGCGCAGTCCCTTCCTTCCGGGCGGGAAAGGGACTCTCCTTCCGTTCTGCAAGACAACACGAAAGGCCCCGACGGTGCGGATCCCATCCGGCACCGTCCGGAACCTGCTCAAGTCTGCGCGTCGATGATGCGGCGCGCCGCCCGGAATGCGGCTTCTATATCCAATTCCGAGGTATCCAGCAAGTGGGCATCGGCTGCCGGGCGCAGCGGCGCTTCCGCCCGGTTCATGTCGCGGGCGTCGCGTTCACGCACCTGGGCGAGGATTTCCTCGAAGGGCACATCCTCTCCCGCTTCCTTCAGCTCCAGCCAGCGCCGCCGAGCCCGCACCTCCGGACTGG
>JAJRRY010000184.1 GCA_024279095.1 Alphaproteobacteria bacterium | reverse complement strand
GCGATGCTGCATCCCGTAGTGCTCCCGTTACCGTCCATTTTTCGTTCCTTCGCGATCTTCCGCGTAATTGCCGGAATGGATGGGACGCCATGGTGGCCTGCGCAAGTGGGCTTTTCACTGCATGACGTCGGCCGAGCCGGAGCGACGAGGATCGCCGCAGGCCTCCAGCGTGCCATCGCGTCGGCGCGAGACGGCATGACAGCCGCCGAAGAACATGCTGTGCTCCTTCCATTCCCGATGATCGGGGAACATCCGCGCCAGCGCCTCGGCTTCCGTCCGCAAGAAGCCCGGCTCGAAATCCAGATGCCCGGCTTCCACGTGCAGGCGGGGGGCTTCCACGGCCTCAGCCAGCGTCTGTCGCAGAGCCATGAGCCGGCGCAGCACGAGGAAGATCACCGATCGGATGCGGTTCGACCCGCCGGACCCCAGAACATGCAGCGTTCCGTCCTCTCCCCGGGCAATCGTCGGCGCCATCATGGACGACAGGCGCACACCCGTCGGCCATCCGCTGCGCCCTGCCGGGTTGACGTCCTCCTCGCCGAGCATGTTGTTCGGCATGAACCCAAGCCCCGGCACCACATGGCCATTGCCCTCGCCATTGGAAACGGTCAGGGCACAGGCGCCACCCTCGCCGTCGATGACCGAGATGTGCGTCGTTCCGCGGCTGGAGGGAGGTCCGAGGCGGGCGGCAAGGGCGTCGAGGTCATGCCCGCTGTCGCGCCGCAGCCGGTCGGCATGGTCGAGTGCCGCAGCCCAGATGCAGGGCCTGCATTCGTCCGGGTGCTCTTCCTTCTCCGCCTTCCGGTTGGCCAGTGCGATCATGACACCCGAGGCGGCCGGCGGCGGATTGAGCCAGACGAGACCGTCTGCGGCCTTTTCCCGCAACGGTGTGCGCCATTCCGGGGCGTAGTCCTCAAAGTCCTCTTCTCGCAGATGGCCCGCGCCATGCTGCAGGGTCAGCATGCGAGGCACGGCTTCGGCCATGTACCAGTCAGGTCCACCTTCAGCGAGACTTTCCAGGAAGCGGGCGAGGTCGGGATTGGCGAGCATTTGGCCCTCCGTCAGCAGCCCCCCGGAAGGAGCGAAGAGGGCGCGTGTGCCCTCCGATGCCAGCAGGATGGGCGAGATGATCCGGGCAAGACGGGCCTGAAAGGCGTTCACCGTGTGGCCTCGACGGGCGATGACCGCGGCCGGGGCGATGAGGCGCGCCATGGGCAGCCGCCCGTGCCGTCCGTGCAGGGCGAAGATACCGGGTACGAAACCGGGCGTGGCGGTACTGCCCGGGCCGATGTGAAAGGTTTGGGTGGTGGTGCCGAAGTCGGCTTCGATGGCGTGAAAGTCCGCATCCGGATTCACATGCAGGGGTGTTCGGGCGAAGAAGTCGCACAGTTGCGGGGTTGCGCCATTCTCGGCCACCATGGCGAAGCCGCCGCCTCCGGGGCTGGCCAGAACCGGTTCCACGACGCAGGCCATCCACGCCGCCGCACAGGCCGCGTCGGTGGCGTTACCGCCTTCTTCCAGCGCGTGGCGTGCCGCCTTCACCGTCAGCTCGTGACCGGCGGCGACGGCGCCTCCCTCGATCCGTCCCGTCATGGCGTCCATTTGCTGCGCCCGGTGGGCTGCTGTCAACCGTCTGGCCTCACCGAATGCGCTTGCCTGTCCGCCGATTGGCTGCATACTGCGAACGGATCGGGCCGGGAGAGGATGCCATGGCCATTCGCGCCGTCACGTTCGATTTCTGGGATACCCTTGTGCATGACGATTCCGACGAGCCGAAGCGGGCCGCCCTCGGCCTGCGCGACAAGCGCGAGGAACGCCGCCATCAGGTCTGGGAGGCGCTGAACGCCGTGGAGCCCATATCGCGCGAGCGGGTCACACTCGCCTATGACACGGCGGAAGCCGGCTTTCATGCCACGTGGCGCGAGAATGCGATCAACTGGACGGTGGAGCAGCGGTTGCGCATCGTCATCGAGGGGCTGGGCCGCAGCCTGCCGGAGGAGGCCTTCGCGCGTCTCGTGGAACGGCATGCGCGCATGGAGGTGGATGTCCCACCCGATCCCGTTGAAGGGGTGACCGATGTGCTGGAGACGCTGGCGCGGCGATTTCCGCTGGCCGTCGTTTCTGATGCCATCGTGACGCCGGGGCGGGCCATCCGCGAACTTCTGGAGCGTTTCAGGCTGTTGAAGCACTTCTCGGCCTTCGCCTTTTCCGACGAGATCGGGCGCTCCAAACCGGACCCGGCCATGTTCGGCCACGTCTGCCGGGAGCTGGACGTGGTACCGCCGGAGATCGTCCACGTGGGCGATCGCGAGGCAACGGACGTGCGCGGTGTGCAGGCCCTCGGCGGCCGGGCCGTGCTGTTCGTCGGTGCGAGGCGGGATGATCTGAAGGACACGCGGGCGGATGCGGTCTGTCACCGGATGGCCGATCTGCCCGGCATCATCGAGGAACTGGCGGCGCGGGCCGCCTGACATGGAGAGCGAAGAATGAGCGAGGCACTGCGGTTCGTTGTGGTGGATGGCTATGCGAAGGCGGGACGGGAGGAACTGGCGGCAGGAGGTGCGTCCTCCGGTGGCGAGCTCTACGCGCGGATGCTGAAGGCCCTTGCGCCGGGCTGCCGGGTGGACGTGATCCATCCTGCTGATCCCGGTGAAAGTCTGCCTGCCGGGGCGGTGCTGGCGGAGTATGACGGCATCGCGTGGTCGGGCTCGTCGCTGACCGTCTATCACG
>JAJRRY010000183.1 GCA_024279095.1 Alphaproteobacteria bacterium | reverse complement strand
CTTCCAGCCCCAGCCGCTGCCAGCACTCCTCGGCCAGGTGCGGCATCATCGGCGAGAAGATCTGCACCAGGATTCGGGCCGCTTCATGGAGCGCCCATGCCTCGTCGGGTGCAGCGCCATGCTTCTTCATGAAGCCGGAGATCGCAGAAGTCAGCTCGTGGATGCGGGCTATGGCATTGTTGAAATGCAGGTTCTCGATGTTCTCCGTCACCGCCGCCAGCGTCCTGTGCGTCGCGCGTCGCAGTTCCAGCGTCGCCTCGGAAAAGGATTCCGGCCGCTCCGCAGGAGCTTCCGTGCCGGCGATGGCGCAGACCAGGCGCCAGATGCGCTGGGTGAAGCGCCAGGCACCTTCCACACCGGCCTCCGTCCACTCGATATCGCGATCCGGCGGGCTGTCGGAGAGAATGAACCAGCGGGCAGTGTCGGCTCCGTACTGGTCGATGATGTTCTCCGGGTCGATGACGTTCTTCTTCGACTTCGACATCTTCTCCACCGGCCCGGCGATCACCTTCTCGCCGGTGTCCACGTGGTAGAGGCTGCCGTCGTCGCGCCGGCCCACCTTCGCCGGTTCCACCCATGCACCGGATTCGGTCTTGTAGGTCTCGTGAATCACCATGCCCTGCGTGAACAGGGCGGCAAAGGGCTCCTTCAGGTGCAGATGCCCGGTATCAGTCATGGCGCGGGCGAAGAAGCGCGAATAGAGCAGATGCAGGATGGCATGCTCGATGCCGCCGATGTACTGGTCCACCGGCATCCAGTACTTCGCTGCCTGCGGATCCACCGGCACGTCCGCATGGGGCGAGCAGAAGCGGGCATAATACCAGCTGCTGTCGATGAAAGTGTCGAAGGTATCCGTCTCGCGCTCCGCCTCACCGCCGCACTTCGGGCACTTCACGTGCTTCCACGTCGGATGCCGCTCCAGCGGATTGCCCGGCACATCAAAGGTCACGTCCTCGGGCAGGGTGACCGGCAGATCCTGCTTCGGCACCGGCACCGCGCCGCAGTCCGGGCAGTGGATGACCGGGATGGGACAGCCCCAGTAGCGCTGGCGGGAGACGCCCCAGTCGCGCAGCCGGTAGTTCACCTGCCGTTCGCCGATGCCCATCTCCTCCATGCGCCGGGCCATTTTCTCCTTGGCCTCCGGAACGGTGAGTCCGTTCAGGAAGTCGGAGTTGATCATCACCATGTCCGGATTGTCGGAATCGGTAAGAGCCTCCTCGCCCACCGTGCAATCCTCGGGCCTGACGTCACGCGGACAGACCACCGGAATGACCGGCAGACCGTACTTGCGGGCGAAGTCAAGGTCGCGCTGGTCGTGTGCCGGGCAGCCGAAGATGGCACCTTCGCCGTAGCCCATGAGCACGAAGTTGGCGGCATAGACCGGCAGCTTCACCTCGGGGCGGAAGGGGTGGATGGCGAACAGCGGCAGGCGCACGCCCTTCTTCTCCGCCTTCTCGATGGCCTCCTCGGAAGTGCCGAGTGCGGCGCACTCGCGGCGGAAGGCAGCGATTTCCGGATTCTTTTCCGCCAGTGCCTTGACGATCGGGTGATCGGCGGACAAGGCTACGAACGAGGCGCCGAACAGCGTGTCGTGCCGGGTGGTGAAGACGGGCAGGCGCTCCGGCCAAGGGGTGCCCTTCTCGTCCACCAGCTCGAAGGTGAAGCGCATGCCCTCGGAACGACCGATCCAGTTGCGCTGCATCAGCCGCACCTTCTCCGGCCAGTCCTTCAGCTCGTCGAGTCCTTTCAGCAGGTCTTCCGCATAGTCGGTGATCTTCAGGAACCACTGCGCCAGCTCGCGCTTCTCCACCAGCGCACCGGAGCGCCAGCCGCGGCCGTCGATCACCTGTTCGTTGGCCAGCACGGTCTGATCCACCGGGTCCCAGTTGACCATGGAGGTGCGGCGCTCCGCCAGGCCCTTCTCCAGAAAGTCGATGAACATCGCCTGCTCGTGGCGATAGTAGTCGGGATCGCAGGTAGCGAACTCGCGTGACCAGTCCAGCGAGAAGCCGAGGCGCTTCAGCTGGCCCTTCATGTAGTCGATGTTCTCCCAGGTCCATTTCGCCGGATGCACGCCCTTGTCCATGGCGGCGTTTTCCGCCGGCATGCCGAAGGCGTCCCAGCCCATGGGGTGCAGCACGTTGAAGCCTCGCGCGCGCTTGTAGCGCGCCAGCACGTCGCCCAAGGTATAATTGCGCACATGCCCCATGTGGATGCGCCCGGACGGATAGGGAAACATCTCCAGCACGTAGAACTTGGGCCTGTCGGAATTCTCCTCGGCACGGGCGATGCCCGCCTTCTCCCACACCTTCTGCCACTTTGGCTCGGCCTCGCGCGGGTTGTGGCGCTCGTTGGCGGTGCTCATGGTGCTGTCACCTCTGATCGCGGGATCCCTTGCCCGAAGGCGTGAATGCCTCTACCTCTGGCTCCCGAAGGTCCTGAAGCGGTTGAGTATCAGCCCTGCACGAGCGGTGCAAGAGACGGGAAAGGCCATGAGCAGCGACATGACAGCACGTTCCGCGACCGAGAGCCTGGAGGAGGTGCGCCGCCGCATCCGCGAGGCGGCGCAGGAGGCTGGCCGCGATCCCGACGAGATCACGCTGATCGCCGTTTCCAAGACCTTT
>JAJRRY010000182.1 GCA_024279095.1 Alphaproteobacteria bacterium | reverse complement strand
TTTATTTACTGAACTGCTTTGACAGGCGCTCGATCAAATCCCCCCTCCTGAAGGTAGCAGAAAGCTGTTGTAGAGAAATATCTTCTTCATACTGCTTACTATAAAGAGACTGCAGGGCTTGGTGAACATCATCCACTGCCTTCGAAAAGTAGCTCTCCCCCCGTTCTTCGACCAAGGTTTTGGCTTTCTCGAAATTACGGTGATCAAGATTAGAGAGATCAACACCCAAATCCTGTAGCATGCGCTTGCCCATTTGCATGGCGATGAAGCATGAGGCATAGCGCACAAACAAAGGATCATTTTCCGATGGGCGTCTGCGGTGATTTTCAGCGATGCGGTACAACAGCACCGCAATAATGACTTGCGCCCCATTGAGCGTGTTATCAAAGATTTTGTCGTATAGCTTGCCGAAATGCTCCCGTGTCAGAAACTTGGCTTGGTGGGGCGCGCAGCGCCAGACGGCAAGAATCGCTTCAGCGGCAGCGCCTGATGTGATATCAGTCGGTTTGGTTGATCCCTCCATCCGCTTGCGGCGATAGTGGTAGCCTAGCTCCTTGATGCTCACCTCGAGGCGCTGCTGTTTCTCGTCATTGGCGCGCAGATCCTTCAGATCGACCGGATTCTGACTGTTGGTGGCCTGAGTGATACGCAGGACAATGTCTTCATTGTCTTTGGGAAGTTTGTAAATGCGCACCAATACGCTTGCCTCTTTCGGAAAGTCTTTCCCTTTACGCTCCATCTCTTCCATGGTCTTGAAGATGGTCATGCAGGTCTGCCCGCCATTGACAATCTGCAGGTTGCCCACCTTGATCTGGTAATCACTGCTTTGCAGCGCGTTATAGGAAAAATCGTCGCAGATCATGGTCAAGCCGTTGTTGAAAAAATAGAAGTTGGCCGGGTCCGAATAGAGTGTGTGGCGGATGCCTTCATTGACACGGTTCCCATGCAATCCCAAATACCGTCGAATGTTACGCTCCAGCAGCCGCTCTCCGTGTCGTTTCATCAGCAAGGCTACTTCGGTTGCGGGGATACGCCCGACACACACCCGACTAAAATTCATATCTTCGACAATAGCCTTGCCCACCAAGCTCAAGGTTTCATCAACAGGCTTGATTCTTTGCAGGATATTGATCAGCACATTGTGATTGACATGCTCCCATGTAACCTGGTCGCCGAAACCAGCTCGCTCGATGGCTTCTTGAGCAGCATCAGCCCACTTTTGTCCATTGTTGCAGGCAATGGCCCGAATCTGCGGAATATAGCCATCGCGAATCATCGAACGCACTTCTTCCACCTTGAATTTCAGCCGCTCGTTGATATGACCAAGTTCAGCAGAAGGGTCGAAGATATGACGTATAGCGTTGATCAGGACATTAATGCCATTCTCCGGAAAATGGCTGTTTCCGGAAAGGTCTGATTTATATCTAGCTTGAATAAGTGTGACGGTGAACTCACCATCGATCTCTTCGGTCATGTGCAAGGCATCCACACCAAAATCACCGCCACCTTCGGTCAGGCAATCGAAAGTCTCGTCGGGATCGAGATCGAGCAGTGTCTTGGTGCACAAGTAGACGAAAGCCAGAGATTTCAGGCGCACATCATCGTTGTTTATAGACAACTCTTCCCTCGCCCGATCACGTATTTCGACAACTATGCCATCAATCTGTTGGTCAATAATAGATGCATTTATATCCATGGCCATCCTCCTGAGGTGTTTTAATTAGAATTAACCAAACCTTAACCCAAGACAACTTGCATACTACATAAAAAATCTGTATATTTTATGCTTATTTTTGCCATTTAAGTTCAAGAAAGCGCCCTCACGCAGGGCCCAAAATGATTTTCTCCTTGCCCATCCCAGATCATCACAATGATCTACGCTTTTGAAAAGTGGCATTCGTCCGCATCCACTCTATCAAATAGACTCTTAAAATGAACGTCTGAGAAAGACAAATTACCCCTCCTTCCTTCTTCCCAGCCTGCCCGAGCGCATGACGGTGAGGCCAAGGTCGCGGATGCGGGTGCGGAGGGTATTGCGGTTGATGCCCAGCAGTTCGGCGGCTCGCAGCTGGTTGCCGCCCGTCGCCGCCAGTGCGGCGGAGATCAGCGGCGCCTCCACCTCGCGGATCACCCGGTCGTAAAGCCCGGGCGGTGGCAGGCTTTCGCCATAGCGGGCGAAATAGGCGTTCAGCCAGTCTTCCACCCGTTCCGACAGGGATACGGAGGAAGCGGCTTCCACCGACGGCGTGGCTTCTCCAATCTCCGCCAGTTCCGTCTTGACGATCTCCGGACCGATCTCCTCCTCCGAATAGATGGCCACGATGCGGCGCACCAGATTTTCCAGCTCGCGTACGTTGCCGGGCCAGCGATGCTTCTTCAGAAGCTCCATGGCCTCGGCGCTGAACCGCTTGTGCGCCAGCCCGTCCTCGCTGGCCTGCTTGAGGAAATGGTTCACCAGATCCGGTATGTCGTCCAGCCGCTCGCGCAGCGGCGGCAGGCGCACGGGCACCACGTTCAGGCGGAAATAGAGATCCTCCCGAAACTGCCCGGTGGCGATCATCTGTTTCAGGTTGCGATGCGTGGCGGCAATGATGCGCACATCAGCGCGGATGGGCTTGGTGCCGCCGACCGTGGTGAACTCGCCTTCCTGCAGCACACGGAGAAGGCGCGTCTGTGCCTCCATGGGCATGTCGCCGATCTCGTCGAGAAACAGCGTGCCGCCGCGCGCCTGCTCGAAGCGGCCGGCATAGCGCTGTGCCGCGCCGGTGAAGGCACCTTTCTCGTGGCCGAACAGCTCCGATTCGATCAGCTCCCGCGGGATGGCCGCCATGTTCAGCGCCACGAAGGGCCCCCGGCGGCGCTTGCCGAAATCGTGCAGCACCCGCGCCACCAGCTCCTTGCCGGTGCCCGACTCGCCGTAGATCATGACCGTGAGATCCGTCTGGGTCATGCGGGCGATGATGCGGAAGATGTCCTGCATGGCCCGGGAACGGCCGATCAGCGGCAGATCCTCTCCGGCCAGCCCACCCGCCGTCTTCTTGCGCGCGGCAGCCGAGGCGGCCTGTTCGAGCGCCCTGCGAACGACGCCGAGCATCTCGTTGAGGTCGAAGGGTTTCGGCAAATATTCGAAGGCACCCCGCTCGGCCGCCGTGATGGCCGTCATGATGGTATTCTGGGCACTCATGACGATGATCGGCATGTCCGGCCGCCGGCTCTTGATGCGCGGGATCATTTCGAAGGCGTTCTCGTCCGGCAATACCACGTCGGTGATCAGGACGTCGCCTTCCCCGGAATTGATCATCTGCCACATGGCCGAGGCATTGCCGCCGGAACTCACCTTGTATCCGGCACGGGTCAGCGCGCGGGTGAGCACGGTCCGCACGGCGGCATCGTCATCCACGACGAGAATGGTCTTCTGCGTTTCGCTCATCGGATCCTCATCTCGGCATGTACGCGGAAATCCGCGTCATTTTCCGCCCTCTTCCTCATAAAGAGGCAGCAGAATGCGGAAACATGTCCAGTTGTCGCCGCTGGAAGCTTCCACGACTCCGCCGTGGTCGCGCACGATCTTGGCCACCAGTGCCAGTCCCAGCCCCTTGCCCGAAGGCTTCGACGTCACGAACGGCTCGAAAATGTGCGGCCGGATGTCATCCGGAATGCGCGAACCGGTATTGCGCACCTTCACCTCCAACGGCAGCGATACCTTGCGCGGGCTGCCGGCCACCGCGATGCGCACACCGGGCCGGAAGGCCGTATGCAGCTCGATGTCACCCCCCTGTCCCGTCGCACGGATGGCCTCGGCAGCGTTCTTCACCAGATTCAGCAGCACCTGAATGAGCTGATCCCGGTTGCCCAGTACAGGCGGCAATGACGGATCGTAGATTTCGTGAATCGGAATGCCCGATGCAAAGCCGCTCTCCGCCACCCGCTTCACGTGATCAAGCACGTCATGAATGTTTACCGGCTGGCGCTCCAGCGGCCTTTCATCAGTGAACACTTCCATCTGGTCGACAAGATCGCGAATGCGGTCGGCCTCCGCGCATATGAGTTGCGTCAGAGCCCGGTCCTCCTCCTCCAGCGCCGGCTCGATGAGCTGGGCTGCTCCGCGGATACCGGAGAGCGGGTTCTTGATCTCGTGGGCCAGCATGGCGGCCATGCCGGTAACGGTGCGCACGGCCCCCTGGTAGGTAAGCTGCCGATCGATCTTCTGCGCCATGGAGCGCGGCCAGATCTGGAGAATGACACACCCCGGAACATCCGGCACGAAAGCTGCCTGAAGATCCACATTGCGCTCGCCGCCCGTGCGCGGCGTGCCGATGGTCACATCGTATTCGTTCACCGTCAGGGCCGAACCGCGCACCTGCTCGATGAGCCGGAACAGGGGCGAAGAAAACGGGATGATTCCGGCCAGTCCATGCCGCTTCAGGGAGCGTTCGGACGTCTGGAAGAACTGCTCCGCCGCCGCGTTGACAAAAAGGATCTCGTCGTTCGCCCCGATCGTCACCAGTGGATTGGGAATGGCCATGAGCAAGGCCGGACGGATGTCCCTGTCCGTATTCATGCCGCCTCCTTCTCCAGCAGTGCCCCGGCCAGCTCCCCAAGCACGGAACGGACCCTGTCCGGATCGTCCTCACGCACCAGCCGTGCCCGCCATGCGGCAACCTCCCCGTCCGACAAGAAACCGGCGTCGCGCCAGCGCTCCAGCGCCCAGGCCAGATGCTTGCGGGCGATCCGCACGCCCTGAGGCGATCCATGAAAGGCCAGCATGTCCTCGTACAGCCGACGGGTCTCGACGATCTGCTCGGCCAGCGACAGGGGCGCAACGCCGGATCCGGGATCCAGCCGCTCCGCCAGTTCCCCGGCGAACCACGGCCGCCCCTGACAGCCGCGCCCGACCATCACCGCCGCCGCCCCTGACGCCTTCAATGCGGTGCGGGCAGACGCCTCGTCCACGATGTCTCCGTTGACAACGACTGGTACCGACACCGCCTCGACCACCTGCCGGACAGCCTTCCAGTCGGCCCTGCCGCGATAGAACTGGTTGCGCGTGCGGCCATGCACCGTGATCATTCGCACGCCGGCCCCTTCGGCCAGACGAGCCACCTTTGGAGCAGTGATCTCGTCCGCATCCCAGCCCAGCCGCATTTTCAGCGTCACCGGGGCATCGCCGGCACCGCGCACCACCGCCTCGACCAGCCGCAACGCCCGCTCCGGGTCCCGCATCAACGCGGCACCGGACAGTTTGCCGGCCACCATCCGCGACGGACAACCCATGTTGATATCGATGACATCCGCCCCCAGATCCCGGGCGATTCGTGCCCCCTCTTCCATCCAGCGCGCCTCGCGCCCCGCCAGCTGCACGACGAAGGGACGTATGCGCGCCAGCGAGCGGGCTCGGCGCTCCATTTCCTTCCGGCCTCGCGCCAGCTCCTCGCCGGCCACCATCTCGGTAATCACCAGCCCCGCCCCGTTGCGCCATGCGGCGGCCCGGAACGGCGCATCCGTCACGCCCGCCATGGGAGCGAGCAGCACGCGGTTTCGGGTGCGGACGGAACCGATAGATATGCTCATTTTTTGACCAGAAAGGAATTGTGCCCAATTGATGAGCATCATATGCGTCTTTCCGGCGTTCGACAAGGGGATGCGTTGTCTTGTCCCGATCGGCGGGGTAAACCTGTGGGTATGAGCATCATAGCACAGGATGGCGGGACACGGACATGACGGTTGCGGCACTGGTCGTCGCCGGCGGATCCGGCACCCGGATGGGCGGCGACACCCCGAAGCAGTACCTGCGGCTTGGTGGCCGGGCGGTCATCCGCCATGCGCTGGAAGCTTTTCTGGAGCATCCCCGCATCGACGCCGTGCAGGCGGTGATTGGCGAGAATCACGGCGAGATGTTTGCCGATGCCGTACAGGGATTGCGCATGCCCATGCCGGTGGTAGGGGGAGACACCCGCCAGCTTTCCGTTCTCAACGGCTTGGAGGCACTGGCACGGCGGGAGATGGGCGCTCCCGACATCGTGCTGATTCACGATGCCGCCCGTCCCTTCGTCTCCGCGGAACTGATCGACAGGCTGCTCGACGGACTGGGCATGCACGAGGGCATCATCCCCGCCCTGCCCGTGGTGGACACCATCAAGCGGGTGGATGACGAAGGCATCGTCGTGGAGACGATTCCCCGCGCCGCCCTGCGCGCCGCGCAGACGCCCCAGACCTTCTACCTCGCGCCCATCCTCGCCGCCCACCGGCAGGCCCGCGACGCCGGCGAGACGGATCTCACCGACGACGCCGCGGTGGCCGAGCACGCCGGCTTCGAGGTGGCCGTGGTGGAGGGCGACCCGCTGAACCGCAAGATCACCACGCCCCACGATCTGGAGTGGGCCGAGGAGCAGCTGAGGGCCCGGACATGATCGACGTGCGCACAGGCAACGGCTTCGACGTGCACGCCTTCACCGACGGCGATCACGTCATGCTGTGCGGCGTGCGCATTCCCCATGACAGGGCGCTGAAGGGCCACTCCGACGCCGACGTGGCCATGCACGCCCTGACCGACGCCATCCTGGGCGCATTGGCGGAAGGTGACATCGGCACGCACTTTCCCCCCTCCGATCCGCAGTGGAAGGGCGCGCCGTCCGCCCTGTTCCTGGAGAAGGCGGCGGAGCTGGTGCGCGCCAGAAGCGGGCGCGTCTCGCATTGCGACGTCACCATCATCTGCGAGGCCCCGCGGCTGCGTCCCCACGTGGAGGCCATGCGCACCCGGCTTGCGGAAATTCTTCACATGTCCCGTAAGCGGGTGTCCGTGAAAGCCACCACCACGGAGCGGCTGGGCTTCACCGGTCGCCGGGAAGGCATCGCCGCCTTGGCCACCGCCACGGTGATCTTCAAGGAGCAGGACTGATGTTCGATTTCGACCGTGACACCATCATCGAGGTAAAGGACACCCTGGACATGGCCCGCGAGGCCGGCCTGATGATCGCTACGGCGGAGAGCTGCACCGGCGGGCTGGTGGCTGCGGCCCTGACCTCGGTCGCCGGTTCCTCGCTGGTTTTTGAACGCGGTTTCGTTACCTATTCCAACGAAGCCAAGGAAGAACTGCTTGGTGTGCCCCGGGACCTCATCGAGGCGCACGGCGCGGTCTCCGAACAGGTAGCCCGCGCCATGGCGGAGGGTACCCTGGCCCGTTCACGCGCAGATCTCACGGTGTCGATTACCGGCATTGCCGGTCCCGGTGGCGGCACGCCGGAAAAACCGGTGGGGCTGGTGCATTTCGCCTCCGCGGCCCGGGATGGCGAAACGATCGCCATACATTTCAGATTCGGTGATATTGGCCGCGCCGAAGTGCGCTTTCAGGCCCTGCAGACGGCGCTCGGCCTGCTACGTCAGCAGATGGCCGGAAGCTATCCGACCGTCGCATGAATGTCACAAGATGGTCACAACATTGCGCTCATCTCCGCAGGCATGCGAGAGGCGGGCGGCTTGAACGAGAATCGGAAACTGGCATGCATCACGTGATCCCCATTCTCGGGCGCCTCGCCCTTTTTCTCTTCCTGTTTCTTGTCACCACCCTTCCCGGTCCGGCTTTCGCCGCCGGCATGCCGGATACGGACCTACAGGGCGGCGACTATCGCAGCTTCGAGCTGATCTCCCCCGTACCCTCCTTCTGCGAGAACGTCTGCAGGAAGGACAGCCGCTGCCGTGCGTGGACCTTCAGCTGGCCCGGCAAGCGGGCGAAGCGGGCCAAGTGTTTTCTGAAGGAGAGCGTTGGCGAGCAGCGCAAGGATACCTGTTGCGTCTCAGGCGTGAAGGAACGCACCGTCTGGCCCGGCGGGAAAGAGGAACCGGACAATGCCGACAACACAACTCCGCCCTCACCACCGGCAACCGCGGAACCTCCGGTACAACAACCGCCTGCCGAAACACGGCAGGAACCGACACGGCAGGCGGAGACTCCCTCAGATCGGCTGGATACCACGGAGAACACCCTACCCGCCGAAAACATGCGACAGCAGGAGCGCATGCAGGCGGAAAAGATTGCTTTCTGCAACGAATATGCCGACCGCGCAATTTCGGCAAACCGCCAGAATCGGCAACTGCGTTGTGGATTCACGGGCGGTCGCTGGGGGCATTCCCGGACGGTCTATTTCAACTGGTGCATGAAGAACTCCCCCGAAAGGGCCCGTGCCAATACGGCCGCTCGCGAACGCCTGATCCGTCAGTGCCGGAACGCGCCGCCGGAGGAACGCATGCCGGCCCGCGCAGACCTGGAATCCTGCCGCGAATACGCCAGCATCGCCGTGCAGCAGGCACGCCGCGCCCGTGAGGCCGGCTGCGGCTTCCGGGGGCCGAGGTGGACACTGAATTATAACAGGCATTTCAGATGGTGCCGCACCGCCACTTTGACGGAACGTCGCGGCGAACTGGCCGTTCGCCGGACGGCTCTGAAGCGTTGCGAACGGGCCGCCTTGCCTGATCGCTGGCCCAATGATGCCCTTCTGGGCGAACGGTTTCGCAAACCGCAGGGGGGACGCTTCGTCTATCGCTGGAAGAAGGTGCGGGGGCCGGGCCGGCGCTGGAGCACGCCTTGGCAGCCGTCACGTTCCGGAAAATGTCCGATGGTCAGCAATTGCGAATGCGCCGGAGAGAATACCTGCGGCATGTACAGGCCGGGCGAGGCCGTGCTCTACTGGCCGGACGGCTGCGGTGGTCCTGCATGGGTCGTGCTCTGTCAGGTGCGCAGGCGCTGACCGGCGGGCAGGTTTTGGCATATTCATCACAGAACCGAAGAGGCAACCCATGCTGATCGCCACGTGGAACGTCAACGGCATCCGCGCCCGCATCGAGACCGTCGCCGCATGGTTGAAGGACGTTCAGCCGGATGTTCTGTGCATGCAGGAAATCAAGACGGTGGACGAAGCCTTCCCCCGACAGCCGTTCGAGGATCTCGGCTACAATGTCGAGACACACGGTCAGAAAGGCTTCAACGGCGTGGCCATTCTCAGCAAGCGCCCCATGGAGGATGTCACCCGCGGCCTTCCCGGCATGGAGGACGACCCGCAGGCCCGTTACATGGAGGCCACCATACCCGGCGATCATGACGGCGTGGTACGTGTGGCATCCCTCTATGCGCCGAACGGAAATCCTCCGGGAACGGAGAAATTTACCTACAAGCTGCGCTGGATGGAGGCTTTCGAGGCGCACATGAAAGCGATCCTGAAACTCGAGGAGCCCTTCGCCGCTGGAGGTGACTACAACATCATCCCCACCCCGGAGGATGCGGAGTTTCCCGAACACTGGGAAGGTGACGCCCTCTATTCCCCGGAGGCACGGGCCGCATGGCGCAGACTGTTGAATCTCGGTCTCGTGGATGCCCTGCGCGCGTGGACCTCCGAACCCGGTCTCTATACCTTCTGGGACTACAAGGGCGGCGCATGGCAGAAGAATGACGGCATCCGGATCGACTTCTTTCTTCTGACGCCGCAGGCAGCCGACCATCTCGACGGCGCGCGAATCGATCGGCGCGTGCGCGCCTGGGAAAAGCCTTCCGATCATGTTCCGCTTCTGATTTCCCTCGACATGTGAGGCACTTGCCTGATTGACCGGAATCAATTTCCAAACTCCCCTCCCCCGTTACAGTCGGGAACGGGGTGCAAGGAGGACAGCCATGAAGCGTATCCTGAAGACGGCGGCGGTTGTCTGCATTACGGCGGTCATGGCTCTTCCGGCGGCTGGCGGCACGACCGGGCAGGACGATACGCTTGGCCGCAAATGGCTTCTCTCTCTGGGCGGCAAGCTCTATGACAATCTGTGGATGGTTCTGAACGTTCCCCCGCCGAAAGGCCGCAACCCTCAATATCCTGCGGGTGCGGCCATTCCCGCACCGGATACCTGGCGCTGCGTGGCCTGTCACGGCTGGGACTACCGGGGACGCGACGGGCACCTGAAAAAACTCTTGAATTCCCCGAAATTCGTTTCCCTGCGCAAGATTCGGGGAATGCCGAAAAAGGATATCATCGAACGGTTCACTACCGGAGAGCATGCCTTCTATGGTCGGATCCTGCCACCGCCAATGCAGGAAGCTCTCGCCTATTTCCTGTCTCGCGGACAGCATGACGTCACGAAGATGATGGAGGCGACAGGCAAGGCCAGGGGCAATCCTCTCATCGGCAAGGACATCTACGAGGGTACCTGCATCTCCTGTCATCAGGCAGATGGCAAGGCCTACATCGAGGGCGAGGAAGGCGACCGGCCCGCGCTGGGCTGGGTGGCGCGGCATCGCCCGGAACAGGCCCTGCACAAGATCCGCAATGGCGTACCCGGCGCCGACATGCTGTCCCTGCGCTTTCTGACGGACGAACAGATAGCCGGGATCCTCGCCTATCTCCAGACACTTGACCCGAAGCCCGCAACAGACAACTGAGCGGCGGCGACTGCCTGCATCACCTTTCATGCTGCCGGAAGAGTTTTGGTAAGCTCTACTGACTTGTATTCGCGCAAGTGGCGCATATGTCCATCCATGCAGAGGGGCTCCTGCAATCATGAAAGGGAGTCGCACAGATGGCTGTCGCAAAGGTCATAGAACTTACCGCTGCATCCACGACGGGCATCGAGGACGCCGTCGAGAAAGGTATCGCCAAGGCCGAACAGACCCTCGAAAATGTCAAGGGCGTCTGGATCCAGAACATCACCTGCGAGGTGGAGGACGGCAAGATCAGGGAATGGCATGTCAACATGAAACTCACCTTCGTCTTGAACAGGTGAGAGTTTTCTCCGGAAGCAACGTCACTCCGGCAATGCAAATCCCGGCGAACGGCTTGCGACGGCCGTCGCCGGGTTGATTTTCCGCAGGACATCCTTAATTGCAGGATCTGCAAACCGCGGTTTTTCATCCGTATTGAACCGATACAGGAGGAGGAACTGTCATGGAAAAGCTCAATTATCGCCGGCAGTACAAGTCCGACACCTGGCATTGGTGCAAGAACTGCCCGGACTGGCCGAAGGAGGATTACACCATCCGTCATTACCGGCCGACGACAGGACAGCTCTGTGAGGAGTGCCGAAATCTGGATGAGGCCGGCTCCTGCGAGAAGTGACCTCAGCAGATACCGGAATGGCCCGGGGCCCCGGCGTATCCTGTGCTCCGGGGCCCGCCCGTTTCCGCGCCTCATCGTCTACGCCAGATTCTGATGCCCGGCCTTCAACAATGCCCCCACCGTCTGCCGGATCGTCCATCACGCAATTCCTGCAATAATGGGCAATGGTCGCCACATCATCTTCTTCGGCATTCCCGTCTGTCCACTTTCGATTGGGCGCCCATTGCGAAACCGCAAGCAACCAGTTGAGCATGTGCTTGCGTTTTTCGACCATCCTACCACTATCTTTTTGCTTCCTTTTGCGGCAAGGCTGTCCTCCATGAATGGGGAACGGACATCCGAAGCAACGCGCGGAGTGCTCCACGCACTCGCCGCCTACGGGTTATGGGGCGGCAACCCTCTGTTCTTCCACCTTCTGGACGGAGCATCCGCATGGGAGATCGTGGCCCACCGCGCCATCTGGTCATTGCCGGTGGCGGGCCTTCTCGTCCTGCTGACCGGCCGCATGCGCGCCGCGCTTGCGCCTTTGAAACGTTTTGCCACAGCCCGCGTGCTCATTACCTCGGCCCTGTTCATCTCCATCAACTGGGGCTTTTTCGTCTGGGCCGTGAACACCGGTCAGACCATGGAAGCCTCACTGGGCTACTACATCAATCCGCTGATGAACGTGCTCGTGGGTTTCCTGTTCCTTGGCGAGCGCTTCACCCGCCCCCAGCTCGCGGCCATCACTCTGGCCACTCTGGCGGTCTTGTGGCTGACGATCTCCGCCGGGGTTTTCCCCTGGCTGGCGCTGCTCCTAGCCGGCTCCTTCACGATGTACGGCTTCCTGCGCAAGACCATGCCGGCCGGCCCGCTGGAAGGTCTGTTCGTGGAGACAGTGGTCCTGTTTCCCCTGGCGCTGGCAGTCCTTGCCGTCCTGCACTGGGGCCTCGGAGAGCCCCTGAAGTTCGGCTCCGACAAATGGTACACCACCGTCCTGCTGCTGGCCGGACCGGTCACGGTCACGCCCCTGCTGTTCTTCGCAGCAGCGGCCCGACGCATCCGCCTTTCCACGCTGGGCCTGATGCAGTACATCGCCCCTACCCTGATGTTCCTGACCGCCGTCTTCATCTTCGGAGACCCCTTCGACACTCCCCACATGATCACCTTTGCCCTGATCTGGTCGGCTCTGGCCATCTACTCGTGGGACGCTTTGCGGCAGGAACGCCGGGTTCGCACCGCGAAACGGCACGCGACAACCGGCAATTAGATGTGGAGGAACGGCGGACGGCATGCGCCGGGGGCTTGCCAGCTTTCCATCCGGCATGAACCATGCACAGGGCTGAAGAATTGCCGCGCTTGGTGATTCGCCATGTGAAAGATTGCGGACCGGCATGCTGGACATCGCGAACGACAGAAACTTTCTGGGCGTGACCTCCTCGGTCACGGGCCGGCGGTGGGTTCAGCGCCCCATGAATTCCCGCATCGCCCTGGCCATCGCCCAGCGGCACGACCTGCCCGAGGTACTCGGCCGCGTGCTGGCATCCCGAAATGTCGGCATCGACGAGGCCCCCGCCTTCCTCGACCCACGTCTGCGCACGCTCATGCCCCCGCCGGACACCTTGCGCGACATGGCGAAAGGGGCTCGCCGCATCGCCCGCGCCATCATGGAGAACGAACCCCTCGGCATCATCGGCGACTATGACGTGGACGGAACATGTTCCACGGCCATGTTCCTGGAATTTCTTCATGCCTGCGGCCTGCGCAATGTGCATGCGCACATTCCCCACCGCACCGAGGAAGGCTATGGCCCCTCCCACGCGGCAATGGAGAAATTCGCTGAGCGCGGCATCCGGCTTGTCGTCACACTGGACTGTGGCGCCATGGCCCACGACGTGCTTGCCCATGCGGCCGGACTGGGGCTGGAGACGGTGGTCGTCGATCATCACCAGATGGGAGATGCCCTGCCCCCGGCCCATGCCGTCATCAATCCGAACCGGCCGGACGACAACTCCGGACAGGGACACCTTTGCGCCGCTGGTGTGGCCTTCCTGCTGCTGGCCGCCGTCATGCGGAGCCTCGTCGACGAGGGATGGCAGGGGGAACGCCCTGACCTTCTCCAATGGCTCGATCTGGTGGCGTTGGCCACGGTATGCGACGTGGTGCCCTTGCGCGGCCTCAACCGCGCCTATGTCCGGCAAGGCCTCCGCGTCATGGCAAAACGCGCCCGTCCCGGCCTCGCCGCACTCGCAGACGCGGCACGTCTGAAACGGCCACCTGACGTCTATGCCCTGGGGTTCGTGCTCGGCCCGCGCATCAATGCCGCAGGACGCATCGGACATGCCCGTGAGGCGCTGGAGCTGCTCACCGCCCGCGACCTGACCACGGCCCAGCGGCTTGCCGCCCGGCTGGAAAGCCTGAACCGGGAACGGCAGGAAATCGAGGCGGAGCTCGTCGAGCAGGCGGCAGCGGAAGCGCAGAAGCTGCTCGATGAGGCTACAGGCCGTCGCCCACTGGTCGTGGCAGGTGAAGACTGGCACCCCGGTGTCCTGGGCCTGATTGCATCGCGCCTGAAGGAGCGTTTTTCCGTACCGGCGATTGCGCTGGGCATCGATCCGCAACGCAATGAGGCAGTCGGCTCCGCTCGCTCGATTGCCGGGGTGGACATCGGACGGGCCGTGGCACAGGCCGTGGCCAAAGGGATTCTGACACGCGGCGGCGGGCACGCCATGGCCGCAGGCATGGGTCTGCCCTCCGGGCGGATCGGAGATTTGCAGGCCTTCCTGGAAGAAGTCATGGCTGAGGATCTGGCCGCCTTGCCCGATGCGCCAGAATTGACTGTCGATGGTGCTCTGGCTGCCGGTGGAGCCACGGCGGAACTTGTGGGGCTGCTGGATCGTGCCGGCCCCTTCGGTGCCGGCAATCCCGCACCGGTATTCGCATTCCCGGCACACCGTATCGAATGGGCCTCCGTCGTGGGAGAACGGCACGTGCGCTGCACGCTGCGCGCAGGAGACGGATCCCGCTTGCGGGCCATCGCCTTCCGGGCCGTCGGCACGGAACTTGGAAGCGCGCTTCTCGATGCCGGAGCGTGGCCCATGCATGTCGCAGGACGTCTGGCCCTTGACGACTGGAACGGCCGCCACGACGCCCAGCTGCTCATAACGGACGCTGCCAGACCGGCTTCATGAGCTGCCAGACCGAATCTTTCACCTTGAAGAAAGTGCTGCCGAATGCCGCTGAAGCGCATTCGGGCTTCCTTCCATCCCCGGGAGACAGGAAATTGCGCCATGATCCGCCCCTGACGCTTTACATGCGATCGACCGCTTTTTGCACTCTCCCCCCTTGCGCAACCTGCGAATCCCCCCTATAGAGAGCCCCGCAACGCGCCCTTCGTCTATCGGCTAGGACGCCAGCCTTTCACGCTGGAAAGAGGGGTTCGATTCCCCTAGGGCGCGCCATTTGCGTTCCCGACATCAGGCCACGGCAACATCAGACAGCAGGATCCTGTCCGTCGGGACCAACCACCGGCCGTTCCGGCCATTCCGACCGTCTGATACGGGAGACTCTTGATGCGCAAGTGTACCGTTCTTCTCGTTTCCGCAATCCTTCTGGCCGGCAGCATGGTTGCGGCACAGGCGGGCCATCAGGTCTCCGGCTCCACGCTGCGCAAACTGCATGGCGTCTATACCGCCTACTGGAAGGGCAAGAAGGCGAAGGTACAGATCTTCAGGAATGGCACACTCCGTGCGCAGTATACGAACAAGGTCGATGTCGGCCGCTGGAAAGTGAAAGGTGATGTCCTTTGCGTCTCCTTTCGCGTCTGGACGCATGGCAAGCCCAAGTGTGGCACTGTCCAGCGCGAAGGTAACTGGCTCGTGGGGCTGCACAATTCCAAGGGCGTTCCACGCCTGAAGCTCCGCAAGTGATTCGCTGCTACGAGCCGGACCATACGCACTCCCCTCCTGTAGTACTGCACGGCCACCGTCCGGCTCCGGGGCTATCCATGTCCACGATCAAGGGCGACTGGTAACGATCCGGAAGCGGTACCCGTTCCATACGGCCAGCGTCTGCCCGTTGCCCGGCAGCAGGGCAATAAAGGGGCCGGAAGGAGAAATCCCTCCGGCCCGATGCTGTCGCTTCGATCCGTTCCCCGCAGGATCAAAGTCCGAAGATGTCGCGCGTGATGTTCGTGAACCAGCTGTGGGCGTACATCATCTCGCGCTTGTAGTACTCCGGAGGAGCATCCTTCGGGGTCAGACCACCGGAAACCTTGACGATCTTCGATCCGTCCTTGGCCAAGCGGTAGACCGCCGCCACCGAGAAGCCCCAGTCCTCCGCCGCGATGGAATAGCAGGTGTTGACATAGGACGGAGGCGGCGGTGTCTTGCCATTGAGCAGCGCCGCGATGGAAGCTGCGCAGACCTTGGCTTCGGAGTTTGCCGCGTAGCCCGATTTCGGCATGCCTTTCGCGATGGAAGCATCGCCGATCACGTGAATGTTCTTGTGAAGCGTCGATTCGAAGGTGTGCAGGTTGATCGGGCACCAGCCGGAATCGTTGGCCAGTCCGGCTTGATGAGCGATCATGCCCGCCTTCTGTGCCGGGATGACGTTCAGAACGTCGGCCTTGATCTCCTCGCCGAACTTGGTGGTCACCGTCCGGTTGGCCACGTCGACCTTGACAATACCGGCTTCTTCTGCCGCACCATGCCATTCGATCATGGCATTCTCGGTCTTGTAGCCGTAGAACTTCTCCCAGGCGGCCGTGAAGAGACCCATCTTGGAGAACTTCTCTTTCGGGTCGAGAATGATCACCTTGGATTTCGGCTTGGCCTTCTTCAGATAGCTGGCGATCTGCGAGGCGCGCTCATACGGCCCGGGCGGGCAGCGGAAAGGATTCGGCGGCGCGCAGATCACCACCGTGCCGCCATCGGCCATGGCCTCGAGCTGCTTGCGCAGAAGCACCGTCTGCGGACCGGCTTTCCAGGCATGCGGCACCTTCTCCGTCGCGGCCTCGTCATAGCCTTCGATCGTGTCGTAGCGGAACGAGATGCCCGGCGAGACCACACACCGTTCATAGGCGAACTCCTGGCCACCTTTGGTCTTCACCACCTTCTTTTCCGGATCGATAGCGGTGACATAGTCGTGCACCACGTTGATCCCGGCCTTCTTCAGGCCGTCGTAGCCGAAGGCGATGGAATCCATGGTGCGATGCCCGCCGAGAACCTCGTTGGACATGAAGCACGTGTGATAGGTCTTGTTGGGCTCGACAAGAGTCACCTCAATACCAGGATCGAAGATCTTCAGATAGCGAGCGCAGGTGGCACCGCCCGGGCCACCTCCCACAACAACGACCTTCTTCGAGGCACCAAGCGCCACCGTGGGCATGCCCAAGGCACCAACTGCGGCAGCCGCACCCGTCGCCTTGATGATCTGTCTGCGATTGAACCTGTTCGTCATGTCGTCTCTCCCGTAGAGAATTCCGTTGCGTGCGAGATGCTTACTGCTGAGAGGCCCAGTAGTGCATGAGAGCCTGGATGCCCTTGTCGCCTTCCTTGGCGAGCAGTTTCTTGACCTTCTTCTTCATCTTCTTGGTCATCTCGCGATCACCCTTCATGAAGTCCTCCATGGTGAAATGGAGGTAGGGCGTCCACTGACCGGCCAGGATGCCGGAATCCTCTTCCGGCTTCTTTCCGCCTTCGGCATGGCACTTCTCGCAGTACTTTTCATGCAGCTTGGCGCCCTTCTTGGCGAGTTTCGGATCGAAGTTCTGCTTGGCCGGAACGAAGGGCAGCTTGGCGTAGTAGTCCGCCATCTTCTTGATTTCGTCCTTGGAGTAGCCCTTGGCGATGCGGCCCATGATGGTGGAAGGCACCTCGCCGGATGCGAACCCTTCCATCACTTCCATGAAATACTCCGGGTTGAAGCCCGAGATGGTGGGGGTTGCCGGTCCGCCGGAAGCTCCGTTCGGCCCGTGACAGCCGGCGCAGGTCACAGCCAGCATCTCGGCCGAAGCGCCGGTGACAAGCTCTTTCTTCTGCTGGGCGTGCGCAGTGGCCGCCAGCGCCAGCGAAAGCCCCGCCACGATGAGGTAGGTTCGTGTTTTGCCTGGCATGTCTTCTCCTCCTTGCCGTTGGCGTGTTGATCCGTGAAAGCCAGCCGTCGTCATGCCCCACGGAGAATTTCACTTCTTTCCTTCCGCCTGCCCCTTGCTCTTCATCCGCTCCTCAAGCAGCTTCGCGACCTTCTCGGCCTTCACGCTGCGGGCAATGTCGAGAGCGGTTTCTCCTTTCCGGTTTTTCAGAAAGGGATCTGCCCCCATGTCCAGAAGCATGCGCGTCACCCTTAGGGATCCGTTGCGCGCCGCCTTCATGAGTGCGGTCTCGCCGTCCTTGTCCTGCAGGTTCACCCCGGCACCCCGGGCGAGCAGAACACGAACCACCGGATCGTTGTCCTCCTCCGCCGCCCGCATGAGCGCGGTCTCGCCGTCGTCATCCCGTGCATCGATCTGCGCCCCGTGTTCCAGCAGCGTATTGCAGACACGGTAGTGCCGATTGTCCGCAGCCAGCATGAGCGCCGTGGCATGAGAGCGCTTGTCGCGGGCCTCCAGATCCGCCCCCGCCCTCAAGAGTTCGCGCACGACATCGTCATGCCCTTTCTCGGCAGCCAGCATGAGCGCTGTGCGGCCGAACCTATCCCGTATGTCGAGCCGTGCACCGTGGTGCAGCAGCATCTTCACGGCCCGCAGATTGCCATGCCGCGCTGCATAGATCAGCGGCGTCCAGCCGGCATTCGTCTGAACGTCCGGCATGGCGCCCCGGTCGAGAAAGATGGCTATGAGGCCGGGATAGTTGTTCTCCGCCGCAAAGGTCAGTGCCGTACAGCCGGCCACGGTGCGGGCATTCACGTCAGCCCCCTTGCGCAGCAGGTAGAGTACGGTATCGAAGTTGCCATTCTCCGTCGCCATCATCAGCGGCGTCTTGCCGAACCGGTTGGCGGCATTCGGGCTGACGCCCTTCTTCTCGATCAGCTCCCGGACCATGTCGGTATCACCGATCGAAGCGGCAATCCGCAGCTCCTTCGCATTTTCCGACGTGTCCACATATTTCCGGGCGAGCTTCTTCCAGGCCTTCTTGGCAGCGGGCCGGTCAAGTACCGTTTCGGGCGGCACTTCCATGGCACTGACCGGAAAGGATATCCCCCCGCCGACCATTACCGCGAGGGCCGCCGCGAGGATACAGTCCCCCCGGCAGCGCCTCATGTATCTCCTTCTTGCGGACTTCATGCTCACTGCACATCCTCCGGCTTGTCGGGCAGTTCGTGAGCAACCCCCTTGTGGCAATCGATGCAGGTCTTGCCCTCATCGCGGGCCCGGCCGTGCTTCTTGCGCGCCACCTTGTCCTGCTCGTCCAGGGCCATGGCCTCCCAAGAATGGCAATTCCGGCATTCGCGGGAATCCGTCGCCTTCATTTTCGCCCAGACGCGATTGGCCATTTCCCAGCGGCGAGCCTCGAATTTTTCCTGTGTGTCTATCGTTCCAAGTATTTCGTGCAGCACATCCTTGTAGGCCATGACCTTCGCGTACATTTTCGGAAAAAACTGCTTCGGCACATGGCAGTCCGCACATCCGACACGCACACCCGAGTAATTCGAATAATGCATGGAATCTTCCCATTCCGCCTTGTTCCACTGCATGGAATGGCAAGATGTGCAGAATTCCGTGGTGTTCGTATAGGCAAGACCGGCGTTGAACAGAAACGTGAACAGTATACCGGCCGCGAAGACAGCAGCTGTCACCCCCAGCCTCTTCGCAGACACCCTGAACTTCAAGGTACCCTCCCCCTTTCCGTTGACGTGACAGGCACCATGACAAATGCAAAGCGCCTAATATGAGAAAGCCTGAATATTTCCCCTTCACGGCGAAGTGATTATAGCCAGATAAATCTGCAATTCAATAGAGATAT
>JAJRRY010000181.1 GCA_024279095.1 Alphaproteobacteria bacterium | reverse complement strand
TTTCCGGCTGTTCCGGCATCTCGTTCATGGCGGCCAGTTTAGCGCCTGCGCGCGCGCGACCAAATGAAAATCCCGAAAAGTGGCAAAGCTTTCCTTGCACAGAGCGGAAAGCCGCCCCGCCACCATCGTGGAATCAGGCGGAACGGCTGCCACGACCTTCGTCCAGCAACAGGGCGATGGCCGCGCGCAACTCCTCCAGCCCGCGCTTCTTGCGCGCCGAGGTGACGTGGATCTCCGGATGTGCCGCCGGCCGCCGCTCCAGCTTGCGGCGCATGTCTCGCAGCAGCTTCTCCAGGGCCTCGGCCTTCGCTTTGTCCGCCTTGGTGATGACCACCTGATAGCTGACGGCAGCCTCGTCGAGCAGGTCCATGGCCTCCAGGTCATGGGGCTTCAGCCCGTGGCGGGCGTCCACCAGGATGAACACCCGGCGCAGCGGCTGCCGGCCGCGCAGGAAGTCGCGCACAAGCTGCTGCCATTTCTTCACCAGCGATTTCGGCGCCTTGGCGTATCCGTAACCGGGCATATCCACCATGGCCATGCGCCCGTCGGCAAGAGCGAAGTAGTTCAGCTCCCGGGTGCGCCCCGGCGTGTTGGAGGTGCGCGCCACGTCCTTGCGGCCGAACAGGGCGTTGATGAGCGAGGACTTGCCGACGTTGGAGCGCCCGGCGAAGGCGATCTCCACCTCATGCGGATCGGGCAGGGCGGAAAGGCTCGTCACCCCGCGCAGGAAGACCGGAGGCCGCTTGAACAGCTCGCGACCGGCCGCCAGCGCCCTTTCGCGCTCCGACTCGTCCAGAGCCGAAAGGGGGGCGGCCTGTGCCGCCCCCTCTTCCAGGAATCTGCGCTTCAGCTCTTGCCTGACGTCTTCTTCTTCAGGAAGCTCAGGCTGTCCCTTATGTTCTGCCACAGATGAATCTCCGCGCCGTTCTTCTTCATGATGTAGGCCTGCTGAATGATCGACAGGAAGTTGTTCCATGCCCAGTAGAGCACCAGTCCCGCCGGGAAGCTGGCCAGCATGAAAGTGAAGAGCACCGGCATCCAGTTGAACAGCTGCGCCTGAATGGGGTCCGGCGGCGCCGGGTTGAGGCGCATCTGCACCCACATGGTGATGCCCATGAGCAGGGGCAATACGCCGAGCATCAGGAATTGCGGCGGATCCCACGGAATGAGGCCGAACAGGTTGAAGATCGAGGTGGGATCGGGCGCGGAAAGATCGCGGATCCACAGGATGAAGGGCGCGTGACGCATCTCGATGGTCACGAAGAGCACCTTGTACAGGGCGAAGAAAATGGGGATCTGCACCAGCATCGGCAGGCAGCCCGCCATGGGCGAGACCTTGTGCTTGCGGTACAGGTCCATCATCGCCTGCTGCTGCTTCATCCGGTCGTCCTTGTAGAGCTGTCTGATGCGCTCCAGCTCCGGCTGCAGCTGCTTCATCTTCGCCATGGAGGCGTAGGACTTGTTGGACAGCGGGAACAGGACGAGCTTGATGACCAGCGTCGCCGCCAGGATGGCGAAGCCGTAGTTGCCGAGCAGGTTGTACAGCCAGTGCAGCAGGAAGAACATGGGCTTGGTGATGAAGTAGAACCAGCCCCAGTCGATCAGCAGATCGAATTTCTTGATGCCGTGCTGCTGCGCATAGGCATCGATGAGTTTCACCACCTTCGCACCGGCAAATATCAGGGTGCGGTTCTCAGCCTTTCCGCCCGGTGCGATGGTCACGCCGTCCTTCGACAGGTAGTCGGACTGGAAAATGTCCGTCGCTCCGGATTTCGTGTGGAAGAAGCGGCCGTGGATCTTCTCCGTCTGACTGGCCGGAATGACGGTCACCGCCCAGTACTTGTCGGTAATGCCGAGCCAGCCGCCTTCCGAATCCGCTTCTTCCGGCTTGGCATCGGCCTCCATCAGGTCCTTGTACTTCACCTCGTGCAGATCGTCGCCGAGCACGCCGATCAGGCCCTCGTGCAGCACGAAGAAGCCCTGCGTCTTCGGAATGCCGTGACGCTGTACCCGGGCGAAGGGATAAAGCGTCACCGGCTTGCCGGAAGCGTTCTCCACGCTCTGGGTCACGGTGAACATGTAGTTTTCGTCCACCGAGAAGGTGCGCCGGAAGATCAGGCCCTCGCCGTTGTCCCACTCGATGGTGACCGGCTGACCGACGGCAAGTCTTGCCCCCTGCGGCGCTTTCCACACGGCATCCGGTCCGGGCACCTTCACCGGCGTGCCCGTGGCGGCCACCCAGCCGGTTTCGGAGAAATAGGCGTCCTTCGTCCCGGTGGGGGAAAGCAGGGTGATGATCGGACTGTCGGGCTCGACCGTCTCGCGGTACTTCTTCAGCTTCAGGTCGTCAAGACGCCCGCCCTTCAGATTGATGGAGCCGGAGAGCGAAGGCGTGTCGATGGCCACGCGCGGCGTTTCCGCCAGAACCATGTCGCGTGGCCGGAAGGCCTGGGGAGTGCCCGGGACGGCCGGCGTCTGCACCTTTCCACCCGGAGCCGGGGGCAGGGTGGTGTCGGCTGCCGGTGCGGCGGGTGTCGTCTGCGCGGCCTGCTGCGGTGCCGGCTGCGGCTTCTTCGGCTGGGGCGCGAAGAAGAACTGCCAGCCGAACATGATCACCACGGACAGCACGATGGCAATGATGAGATTTCTGTTGTCGCCGCTCATGGCCTGATCGAAGCCCTTCCTGTCATGCTCGGACGTGCGTGTCCGGTTGCCTGCGTGATGTGAGACCTTGCGGGAGAATGTGCGGGCGTGCCGTCTTCATGTCCGGTTTCATCCGCCCTTTCGCGGGCCTTTCCGGCGTGGGCGCGGACGGGCCGCATATCCCTTGCCGGCGTTGAGTTTCTTCACCGCCCGCTCGATCTGTCCGGCCAGCTCCCGGTAGGGGCATGCGGCCGTGCCCTCGCGGGCGATGAACACGTAATCGCGGCCCCTTTGCAGGAGCCTCTCGGGCAGTTGCCGCACGACCTCGCGCATCCTGCGTCGGGCCCTGTTGCGAACGACCGCCTTGCCGATGCGTTTTGTCGTGGTGAAGCCCACGCCCGGCGGGCCGTCATCGCCCCGTTCGCGCATCTGCACCACCACATGCGGCATGGCGCGAAAAGTGCCCCGCGCCACCGCCAGGAACTCGTGCCGCCTGCGGAGCCGGCGGGGGCGGAGATCTCCGTCATCCGGATGTCCGTTTCCGCCCATTCCTGCGCCTCCCGTCCTGCGGCACGAAGAGGAGGAAACCCGCAAGCTCCCTCCCCGATGCGCGATCAGGCGCTCAGGCGGGCACGTCCCTTGGCGCGGCGACGGCGGATGACGGCACGTCCGCCGCGGGTGGCCATGCGGGCACGGAAACCGTGACGGCGCTTGCGGACGAGGCGCGAGGGCTGATAGGTGCGCTTCATTGTCGTGTTCTCCGTAAAAGCTTGTCCGAAACATGAAAAGACACGCCCTGCCAGCTCCCGCCCCGTATTGTGGCGGCGCATGACAGTTCGCGCCGGGCCCGGCGGGCCCCTTGATCTGTTGCAGCGGCTTATACGGGCATGACGGTTCCAAGTCAACGAGAAGCGGGCTTTTGCCGCAGCGCTTCACGGATCATTGACATGCGTCCCGTACCAGGCCCGGCAATTGCCGCTCAGTCCTTTCCGGCATTCAGGAAGCGGGCCGTCTCGCGGATGGCCTCCGCCAGCCCCAGCCGCAGCACTGGCGCGTTTTCCGGGAAAGCGGTCAGGAAGCGGCTGGCCAGCCGCGAATCCAGCATCACGAAGACGCCCCGGTCCGCCTGGGTACGAATGAGACGCCCGAAGGCCTGCCGCAGCTTCAGGCGCACCATCATGTCCGTCCAGGCCTGCCCGCCGAAGGCCCGTCTCCGGGCCCGTTCCAGAATGGTAGGACGCGGCCAGGGCACCCGGTCCATCACCATCAGGTGCAGCGAACGGCCGGGCACGTCCACGCCGTCACGCACCGCGTCGGTGCCGAGAAGGCAGGAATCCTCCTGCTCCCGGAAGAGATCCACCAGTGTACCGGTGTCCATGGGATCCACGTGCTGGGCATGCAGCGCGATGCCGGCTTCCGCGAGCGGGCCGATGATTCGCCCGTGCACCGCCCGAAGGCGCGAGATCGCCGTAAACAGGCCCAGCGCCCCGCCACCGGCGGCGAGGAACAGTTCGCGGAAGGCCGCCGCCAGCTGATCCATGTCCTCGCGCCCCA
>JAJRRY010000180.1 GCA_024279095.1 Alphaproteobacteria bacterium | reverse complement strand
TCGGGCCGGCGTGCCGCAGTTCGGCTCCTGCTGGGCGGCCCAGATCGCCGTGGTCGCTGCCGGCGGTGCCTGCGCCCGCAATCCGCGTGGCCGGGAGTTTTTCATCGCCCGCAAGATCTGCCTCACGGAGGCGGGCAGGGGCCATCCCATGTACGAGGGCAAGAAGTCCGTTTTCGACGGCTGGATCAGCCATGATGACGAGATCACCCATCTGCCGCCGAACGCCGTGCGGCTGGCCGGCAACGACTTCACGCACGTGCAGGCTGTGGCGGTGACGCACGAGGGCGGGCTGTTCTGGGCCGTTCAGTATCACCCGGAATACGATGTCCACGAGATGGCCCGGCTGGCCTTCTGCCGGAAGGAGAAGCTGGTGGAGCTGGGCTTTCTGCCCGACATGGCCGCAGCGGATGCCTTCGTGGACGGTCTGGAGGCCCTGCACGCGGATCCCGGAAATGCCGCCCTGCGCTTCCGCTTCGCCATTGACGAGGACATCCTGAATCCGGACGTCCGGCAGGCGGAGGTGCGCAACTGGATCGCCCGCGCCGTCTGGCCGCGACGCCTGTCCCGCGTCTGATGGGCTCAAGGTCCACCGCCTTTTGTCAACGGTCCGTTAACCGTTCCGGTGCAGAAAACCTTTCGCGTGGTGCGTGGCCTGAGGAAGGGCTCAAGGAAGATGAGACAGGATGTCAGCTGTCTGAGACAATGATTCAGGTCCTTCCCGGAATGATCCAGGAAGCGTGCGCAATTAACTGAAGTTCAACCAAAAAATAACCTTTCGGCAAGGATTGACTGGTCAGCGGCCATGCATTTCCCACCCGGTACCCGTCACCCGGCGCATATGCGCTGGTGCCGGACCTCATGTTTTGCAAGAGCATGTGCTGGCGGTTGGTCTTTTCACCGGTTTTCGTTCATTCCGACATGCTGCAGGGCCGTTCGCAGGATGTCCGCATGGTCGAAGGCCAGTGGGGCGGCGTCCATCACGGGGCGCCAGCGGGCGTCCGCGGCATCATCGGCGGCGCGGGGCGCGGGCGGCGGCCAGGCGAAACGGGCGAGGTAGACGGCGGTGATGGTGTGGCCGCGCGGGTCGCGGTCGGGGCGCGACCAGACGCCCAGCAGCGGCAGGCGGTTGGGCGCGTCGATGCCGGTTTCCTCCTTCAGCTCGCGGCGGGCGCAGGTCTCCAGATCCTCGCGGTCCACGTCCAGGAAGCCGCCGGGCAGGGCGTGGCAACCTGCGAAGGGCGGGTTTGCGCGGGTGACGAGCAGCACGTGCCAGCGCCCGTCCGGATCGCGGGAGAGGGCGCAGACGTCCGCCGTAACGGCGGCGCGGGGCCAGTCGTAGCACCAGGTCATGAGGCTTCGCCCCCGCGGGTGGATTTCCGCCTGCTCATGCGGGCCAGCCAGCGCTGCAGCAGCTCTTCGTGCGCCGGATCGGCGGCGGCCTGCGGCTCGATGGAGACGTGGTCACGCCCGAGGCGTTTCTGCGAGAAGTATTCGTAGAGCACCAGCGAGACGGAGACCGACAGGTTGAAGCTCTCCGCCAGCCCGATCATGGGAATGAAGGTCAGATGATCGGCGGCGCGCTCCACCGTCTCCGAGATGCCGCGATGCTCGTTGCCGAAGACGAAGGCGGGCCGCTCGATGGCGGCGAGGTCGAAGGAGGGCAGGGCGCGCGCGGAGGGATCCACCTTGGTGGCGATGATCGTGAAGCCTGCGCGCCGCAGCGCCTTCATGGCGTCTTCCGTGCCGTGATGGATGTGGAAATCGAGCCACTTGTTGGTGTGGCCGGAGGTCTTCTTGCCAATCCTGCGCGGATTGAAGGGTTTTTCCTGCTCGAAGACCAGATGCACGTTCTGCACGCCGAAGGCATCGCAACTGCGAAAGGCGGCGGCCGCGTTGTGCGGATCATGAATGTCCTCCAGCACCACCGCCGCATCGAGGTCGCGCAGCATGGCGATGCGGGTGAACTTGTCGATGCGTCGTTGCGTGGGCATGGGCGCTCTGTGGGCTGCATGAGGTTGATCTCATGCGCAGAGCTACTCCATCAGCCCTTGGCGGGCAATGGGGGCAATCGCGCCACGCGTGCATGATCAGGCCGGAGAAGGGGAAATAGACGCCTGATGGATTGTCGCGTGGTAATTGTGC
>JAJRRY010000179.1 GCA_024279095.1 Alphaproteobacteria bacterium | reverse complement strand
CCGTACTCGCGCAGGGCGCGGCAGCCGGCCTCGATGCAGTCCTCCTCGAAGGTGATGCCCATGTAGTTGTTTGTGCCGGCGAGGATGACCTCGCGGCCGCCAATGATGGCGCGGGTGGGCGAGAGGATGCGGTCGTTGACCAGCCCCACCGCGTCGGCGCCGAGCTGCACGGCCATCTCGTGGCGTTCCATCACCGGGCGGTGCTTTTCCAGAAGGTCGATCATGGGCGGCGTGTTCCTGTCAGGAAATTTCAGGAGATGCGCTCGGCGACGACGCGCACGAGATCATCCATGGTGTGGGTTTCGGAAAGAACGTTGAGCGGAATGTCGATGTCGAACTCGTCCTCGACCTCCATGATGAAGTCCATCACCCCGACCGAATCGATATTCAGTTCCGCGGCAATTTCGGTGTCGGGGTGCAGCTCTTTGCCCTCCGGATTGAAAGGGGCCAGAAGCTCGACGAGCTTTTCGAAGATCTCTTCCCTGCTTCTGCTCATGTGCGTTTCTCCGGCAGGCGCGAGCGGGGCAGCCAGCCCCGTTCACAGTACCATTGCAGCGTTTCCCGGAAACCTTCAGCAAATCTGATGCGTGGTGTCCAGCCCGTCCTTTCGGCAAGCGTCGGCGGGCGGACCGTCCAGTCCGGATGATAGAGCTCCCGGGTCTTGGCGGCAGAGAGCATGAAGGCCCGCCCAGTCAGGGTCGAGACCAGATCGGCGCCATGTCCGGCGAGGCGGACGAGGGTGCGCGGCAGCAGAATCATCTTCACCGGGCGGCCCAGCACCTCGCCGGCGATGCGCGCCATCTCCTCCCACGTGTAGCCTTCCGGGGTTCCGTCGTCTACCTCCAGCACTTCACCATCCGCATTCTCCGATGCTGCAAGATGCAGCAGGGCGGAGGCGAGATCCTGCACATGGACGAGGGAGACGCGCATGTCCCGGCGGCCTGGCAGAAGGGCGAGGGGGCGGCTGAGCTGGTCGAAGAGGCCAAGAGTCGCTCGGTCCCCGGGGCCGTAGACGGCGGGTGGGCGCAGGATGGCGAGGGAGACGGTGCTTCCTGCGAAGGCGTTGCGGACGGCGTCCTCCGAGGCGCGCTTGGAGGCGGCATAGGGCGACAGGTGCGGCTCCCGGGCGGCCAGAGAGGAGATATGGACGAAGCGCCTGATGCCTGCCCGGGCCGCCATCCCGGCCAGCCGACCTGCCGCTTCGGCATTGATGCGATGGAAGTCCGCCTTGCGGGCTGCGGCCACCAGCCCGGCCACGTGCAGGACCGTATCGGCCCCGGCCACGAGACGGCTCAGGACATCGTCGTCCTCAAGGTTGCCCTTCAGTGGCTCCAGAGCCGGATGTTCCGGGAGGCGCGCAGGATCACGCGCCAGCGCCCGCACGCGCCAGCCAGCCTCGAGGGCGGAGCGCAGGACATGGGAGCCCACGAAGCCGGTGGCTCCGGTCAGGGCCAGAATACGCGAATCGGTTGTTTCCGCTGCCATGTTCCGGAACGGTCAGGCGTTGACGGCGGCCTGCAGCTCCGCTCCGTTCTTGCCGGGAATCTGCAGGGGAAGGATCTCGCCAGCGAGGAACATTGCGCGGGCCTTCGACCGGGAAAGCTTGCCCGAGGAAGTGAAGGGCAGGCTCTTCGGCGGCACCAGCACGATGTCGCACTCCACGCCGACGGCCCGATGGACGGCTGCGGAAATGCGGGTGCGCAGATCTTCCATTTCCTCCGGATCCTTCAGGCGGCACTGGGCGAGGACGACCACCTTCTCGTGCCCGCCGGATCCCTCCAGGGCGAAGGCGGCCACATCGCCGGAGCGCAGGGGCTCCACCTGTTCGGCGGCCCATTCGATGTCCTGCGGCCAGATGTTGCGGCCGTGATAGAGGATCAGGTCCTTGGCGCGACCGGTGATGACGATCTCGCCATCCAGCAGATAGCCCATGTCGCCGGTGTCCATGAAGCCGTCCTCGCGCATCACCTCGGCGGTGGCCTCCGGGTTACGATAGTAGCCGTCCATCATGGAAGGGCCTTTCACCCAGATGTGGCCGATCTCGCGCTCGCCGAGGGATCTGCCCTTGCGGTCCACCACCTTCAGCTCGTGGCCGGGCAGGGGGCGGCCGCAGGAGACGAAGACGCGGGTCTTCTGCGGATCGGGGTTGTCGGAGGGCATGGCGCGGCCGGCCAGCTTGTACTGGGCGCGGTCGACGCGATCCACCTTCATCGGTGTCTCCAGCTCGGCAAAGCTGATGGCCAGCGACATTTCCGCCATGCCGTAGCTGGGCAGGAAGGCCTTCGGATCGAAACCGGCGGGTGCCAGTGCCGTGGCGAAGGCCTGAAGGATCTCCGGACGGACCATGTCGCCACCGATGCCGGCGATGCGCCATGCGGAAAGATCCAGTTCCTTCGCCTTGCCGTTCACCCGGCGGGCGGCCAGGTCGTAGCCGAAGCTCGGCGCATAACAGACGGTGTTGCGATTCTGCGACATCAGGGTGAGCCACAGAACGGGGCGACGGGCGAAGGCGGGTGTGGCAAGGTAGTCCACGGTCACCTGTCCCATCATGGGAGAGAGGCAGAAACCCACCAGCCCCATGTCGTGGTAGAGGGGCAGCCAGGAGAAGGCGCGGTCATCCGTGCGCATCCGCATGCCATGTTCGAGAATGCCCCGGGTATTGGCGCAGATGGCACGCTGGGAGATCAGGACACCCTTCGGATCCGACGTGGAGCCGGAGGAATACTGGATATAGGCGACCTCGTCGGGCCGGAATGGGGCGATGGCGCCTTCCTTTTCCGGCAGATTGCGCAGTTCGTCATGGGTAAGCACAACGGGTATGCCGGCGGCGCGTGCGGCATCGGCAAGATGGCCGGCCAGATCGGCGGGGCCAAGCGCGGCGCGCACATGGGCGGCACGCATCATGGCGGCGATGCGGGCGATATAGGCGTCCCGGCCGCCGATCTGCATGGGATAGGGCATGGGGCAGGGAATGATGCCTGCATACTGGCAGGCGAAGAAGGCGGCCATGAAGTCCGGCCCCGTCTCGGCAACGATGGCCACACGATCACCCCGGGCAATGCCGGCGGCGGCCAGGCGTCCGGCCGTGACCAGCGCCCGCTCGCGCAGTTCGGCATAGCTCAGCACGTGTTCCAGCCGACCGCGCGGGGAGTGAAAGTTGAAGCCGGTTCCGCCCCTGGCGGCAAAGTCCAGCCCCTCGCTCAAGGTGGAGAAGCCGCCGGCCCGGCGGGGCTGACCCTCGACATGGACGGGTAGGAGGCGCAGGGCATCCTCTCCGTTACCGGCCGAAGCTGTTCCGTCATAGCGAGACACCATATGCATTCCAGTGGTCATCCGTCTTGCAGGTTGCTGTTCTTGCGGGTGTTCTTCGAACGGTGCGGCCGTCGCATCCGCAACTTCCGGATGCGGTCCGCATCCTGCACCCTTTTTCAAGCCAGAGAGATACCATTCCGGGGGTACGAGCCGAAATCAAACTGTGTTTCAATTTGTAACGATGGCGCGGTGCACGTCCGGCGAGGGGTTACAGGCGCCCGGTGAGCACGAGCCAGGCGACGAGCCCCGCAGCTCCGGTCAGGATGCCGGAAGCCCAGACGAGCAGCAGAAGGGAGAAGTTCTGCGCCTCCGCAGGCTTTGTGTCGGAGGTTTCCGCCTTCTCTTCGGGAGGCCGGCAGGAGGCCACCAGACGGTGCCGGCGGACGACGCGATGGGCGATGAACTTGCGCAGGAAGGCTGTCATGTCCTCCAGCCGGTCGGTCTCGAAGAGCACCTCGCGGTCGTCCGCGGTGTCCTGCACGAGCCGCCAGCTGCGGCCGTCATCGGCGATGAGGACATGGGAGGAAAGGTCGATCCACAGCCGTGGCGGATGACCGGGCACGAGAGCGATGTCGATAAAGCCTTCAGCCTCGGGCATGGCCTCCACGTAGGGCAGAATTTCCTGTTTCAGGGTGAACAGGCGCAGCATGGCGGCATCACGCACCGCCAGCATGGCGTCGTGATGTTCTGCCTCCAGACGGCGGGCGGCGTCCAGCTCCGCCCGGACCTGCTGCCTTATGTCTCTTTCGTTGCCGATGATCTGTGTCCTCCGGACCGGGGTCATTGCTTCGCCTGTCCCGGTTTGGGGCTTTTCCGTGCGTCTGGCACCTCCTCCAGCGGGCGATTTGCAGGAATGATGCCAGCCGTTCAGCACGGGTTCAGGATGATCGATACAAGAATGCCCATGCGGGGTCGGGGCGGATGCTTGAACTGCAGGAAAGGAGGAATCTGCTCATGAACAGGCAACCGCTCGTTCTTGCCGCTGCCGTCTTGATGACGGTATCGGCTTTCTCGATTGCTGACACAACCGATGCAATTGCAGCCAATCCCGAATTCTGTGCACGTTATGCGGATCGGGCACTGATGCAGCAGTTGCGCAACCGCAGTCTCGGCTGCGGATACTACGGTCCGCGCTGGCATCGCAACTGGGGGGCGCATTTTGCATGGTGCGTTACCCAGCCGCGCTGGAAGGCCCGTCGCGAAATCCGGATCCGCCGGCAGATGCTGCGGCAGTGCCGCAGGCCTGTCCTGCCGAGGACCAGAACGTTCTATGCGCCGCGCATCGGTGGCGTACGTCTCGACTGGTGCCGTTTCTGGGCGCGTCAGTGCGGTGCTCCGGCGGCCAATGCCTTCTGCCGTGCCCGTGGATACCGGCGGGCGATCGGCTATCGCAAGGCGGTGGATGTGGGACGCTGGGAGCCGACACGGGTAATCGGTTCCGGCCGCATCTGCTCCGGTGATTTCTGCGACGGCTTCCGGCGCATCACCTGCGTGCGCTGAACGGATCCTCATGCGGAGGCGTCCCGGGTCTTGCCGTCACCGGGTGCGGGGGGCCATCCGGTGCGGCGCATCTCCTCCAGGCGGGAGACGGTGCGCAGAAAGGTCTTGCGCAGAGGGCCTTCCGGATAGATCTCGCCCGGATCTCCGGCAGCGGAGGCTACCAGCCGCACACCTTTCTCGTAGAGCGCATCGACGAGCGTGACGAAGCGGACCAGCTCGTTGCGCTGCTCCGGGGCAATGATCGGAATGCGGTCGATGAAGACGATGTCGAAACGCTCGGCGATGGCCAGATAGTCGGCCGCGCCGAGCGGCTTTTCGCACAGATCGGAGAACGTGAACCTCGCCGCTCTGCCGCTGGCGCGCGGTACCATCAGCACACGCCCGCCCAGATCGAGCGGATACGGTGACGGGGACGGTTCACCGGTGGCTGAAAGCCACATGCGCTCCATGGCCGCATCCGCAGCCGGCCCCAGGGGCGAGGTCCAGACTTCGTCTCCGGCGGTACCGCACAGGCGGTAGTCCGTGTCACCATCCAGGGAAAGCACCTCGGTACGGGCACACAGCAGGGTGATGAAGGGCAGGAAGAGCTGCCGGTTCAGGCCGTCCGCGTAGAGTTCGTCCGGCGGAGTGTTCGAGGTGGCCACCATGACGATGCCGAGATCGAACAGGTAGCCGAACAGCCGCGAGAGGATCATGGCATCGGTGATGTCGGTGACCTGAAACTCGTCGAAGCACAACAGCCATGCATCGTGGAAGATGATCTTCGCCACTTCCTCCAACGGATCGGCATCCTCCCAGATGCGGCCGTCGGCCTGTTTGGCGCGGATGTCGTGGATGCGCTTGTGCACGTCCTGCATGAAGGCGAGGAAGTGCACCCGGCGCTTGCGTTTCTCGTGCACCGGGGCGGCCTCGAAGAACAGGTCCATGAGCATGGTCTTGCCACGCCCCACCCGGCCCCAGACATACAGGCCGCGCGGAGCGGACGTCTTCTCGCCGCGGCGAAAGAGGCGCGAAAGCAGTCCTCGATCGCCTGCCGGGGTGTAGCCCTTCAGGCGGCGGGCCAGATCATCCATGCGCGCGGCAACCCGCTTCTGTGCCGCGTCGTCGTCCAGCCGGCCGCTGCGGACGGCCCGTGTCAGCGCATGGCTGACCGGGCCCGTCATTCCGCACTTCCATCGCCGGACATGCCGAGGCGGGCCAGCAGATCGTCGGTGGGGCGGCCGTCCTCCGTCCAACCGCGCAGGGCATAATATGCGGGCAGCATGACGTCGAGGTGGTTCACCTCGCCGGCGAAGGTGCCGGAAGGCGCAGGCATCTCGAACATGCGGCGCGGCAGGGTGTCGTCGTCGGTGGTGAAGCCGGCCTCGAGGTTGAACAGACGCTCCAGCGTCCAGATGCGTTCGCCGGCCTCCAGCATCCGCTTCAGCGTCCAGCCTCCACCACATGCGGCATCCAGCAGGCGGGCCATGTAGCCATGATCCCAGGCGGAGGTGGTGAAGGCGCAGATGCCGAGCGAATCGAGGGCCGCCTCCTCGTCCTGGGTGCGCTTGACGATGGGCGCCTTGACGGACGGATCGGCTGATGTGAAATCGCTCTGGTAGGGATCGGCGCGCATGTGGCAGGCCCCGCGGGGGCTGGTGGCATAGGCCAGTCCCATGCCCTGCATGGCGCGCGGGTCATAGCCGGGGAATTCCTGTCCCTTCACGGTCATGGCCAGCTCCGGGTGGCCGTACTTCTCGCACAGGCGCTGCGCGCCAAGGGCGAGGTCGGCGCCGAAGCCTTCCGCCGTGGCCGTCTTCAGGGCCATCTCGGCCAGTGCTTCGGCATTGCCGAAGGTCAGTTCGATGCCGCCGGTCTGGTCCGTTCCGATGACGCCCTTCTCGAACAGCTCCATGGCGGCGGACAGCGTGGCGCCGAAGGAGATGGGATCCATGCCGTCCTCGTTGCAGACCATGTTGGCGAAGGTGGCGGCGTCCAGATCGCCGACGCCGACCATGGCGCCTAGGGCATAGGCGGATTCGTATTCCAGGCCGCCCTGCGGAAGACGGTAGCGCTCACCCTTTGTAGCCGTGAAATGGTCCGGCTGGATCTTCGCCACCCGGCCACAGCCGATGGTGCAGGCGAAGCAGGCCTTGTTGGTGATCAGGTTAGGCTGCCGGCCCGGGCCGGGGCTGCGCCGCATGGCTTCGGCGGAGATGTCCTCGTAATGCTCGAAGGTGGTGTCCAGGCAGTTGCGGGTGGGCAGGGAGCCAAAGGAGCCTGTCTTGCTCATCATGGCATTGGTGCCGTAGGTGGTCAGGCTCTGGCGTCCGGGTGAGGCGGCGAGCATGGCGTGACCTTCCATGACCAGCTCGGCGAAACGGGCCGGATCGTGCACCTTCACGCCGCCGGTGCCGCGCACGACGATTGCCTTCAGGCGCTTTGCCCCCATGACCGCTCCGACGCCGGAGCGGCCGGCGGCCCGGTCGCGGTCGTTCATGATGCAGGCATAGCGCACCAGGGCCTCGCCGGCCCGGCCGATGCCGGCCACCCGGACGTCCTTTCCATGGCGCTCCTTCAGGGCGGTTTCGGTATCCCAGAAGCTCTCGCCCCAGATGAAGCCGTCCGCCGGCAGCAGCTCCGCCTCGCCGTCATCGATCCACAGGTAGACAGGCGTTTCGGCGCGGCCGGTGACGATGATCATGTCCCAGCCTGCGAACTTCAGGGCGGCGCCGAAGTAGCCGCCGGAGTTGGAGCAGGCCACGGCGCCTGTCAACGCGCCCTTCGTGATGACCGAATATCGACCGCCGGTGGCCGCAGAGGTTCCCGTCAGCGGGCCGGTGGCAAAGATCAGCGGCATCTCCGGCGCCAGCGGATCCATGCGTGCCGCGCCAGCCTCCCACAGGTATTTCGTGGCCAGGCCGCGCTGGCCGATATAGGCATCGCGCCAGTCCTCGCGAAGGGGTTCGGTCTCGCACGTTCCGCGGTTCAGGTCGATCCGCAGAAGCCTTCCCTGCCAGCTCATGGGTGTCTCCATCCTGTCGCATGTAACATGGGTGCCGGACGTTGCCGGCGCACTGTCCAGCCCAGTTTACCACCCTGTGCGGGATGACCGGAAGTCCCGGATGGGCCGACAGGCTGCGGGGAATGAGACCAGTCACATGTTTTCGGTTCGTCCAGGGGTGATGCGGCAGGTGCTTGGCAGAAACGGTTCAAAGGTGGAGTGAAATGCTGTAGATTTTTCGGAAATCAGGGAGAATCCGAGAACCGTGTTTCCCATATCGACAACTGTCGCCGTGCGCTTCCCGCCATTTGTCACGTGGGCGTTGATTGCCCTCAACGTGCTGGCATACATATGGGAATCCGGGCACTACGTGCAGGGTGGCGAGGCCGGTCTGCGGGCCTTTCTCTATCACTGGGGGCTGGTGCCGGCGCGCTATTTCGTGCCCGACTGGGCACTGGCGCACGGACTTGATCCCACGGACTGGCGGCCGTTTCTCACCAACACCTTCCTGCATGGTGGAATCCTGCATCTCGTCTTCAACATGTGGACGCTCTACATCTTCGGGCCGGCGGTGGAAGACCGGATGGGCAGCGTCTCCTACCTGCTGTTCTACCTTGCCTGCGGTGTCGGCGCCTCCTTCGCCCATGCATGGATGAACCCCGCGTCCACCCTGCCGGCCATCGGCGCCTCGGGAGCCATTGCCGGTGTCACTGGAGCCTACATGCGTCTGTTTCCGCATTCACGGGTGGTGGTTCTCGTGCCGGTGTTCTTCTATCCGTTTTTCTTCGAGCTTTACGCCTTCGTCTTCGCCGGTTTCTGGTTCCTCACCCAGTTGATGCAGGGCATGGCCTCGCTGTCGGTGCGGCAGGAGGCCGGCGGCGTGGCGTGGTGGGCCCATGTGGGCGGCTTCGTCATCGGCTGGCTGATCGCCGGGATCTGGGGGCGTGAAGGTCGACGTTACCGGCCTTTGCAGGCCGATGAAGGCGCATGGGGGTGCTGTCCGGACGGAAGGCGTGACAGAAGCGACACGGCGCGGTAGGCTCGGCGCATGACGGGAATTCTCAGGAGGTCATTTCCATGACGGCAATGGATCTGCTCTGGCTGTTCTTCATCCTTTCGGCTCTGCAGCCGGTGATGCAGAAGAAGCTGCTGGAGGCGATGCGCCAGCGCAAGATCGCCGAGATCGAGAAGAAGCGCGGCTCCCGCGTCATCCTGCTGGTGCATCGGCAGGAGACCATGAGCTTCCTCGGCTTTCCGCTGATGCGCTTCATCAACATCGAGGATTCGGAGGAAGTCATCCGGGCCATTCAGCTGACCGACGACAACGTGCCGCTCGATGTCATTCTGCATACGCCCGGCGGGCTGGTTCTGGCGGCCACGCAGATTGCCCGGGCCCTGAAAAGCCATCCGGCCAAGACCACCGTTTTCGTGCCGCATTACGCCATGAGCGGCGGTACGCTGCTGGCGCTGGCGGCTGACGAGATCGTCATGAGCCCGCATGCCGTGCTGGGGCCGATCGATCCGCAACTGGGGCAGAAGCCGGCGGCATCGGTGCTCAAGGTGCTGGAGATGAAGGAGCCGAAGGACATCGATGACGAGACGCTGATCCTTGCCGATGTCTCGAAGAAGGCCGTGGCACAGCTGCAGCGCACGGCTCAGACTCTTCTGGAAGGGCAGATGGACACAAGAAAGGCGAAGAGTCTCGCAAAGACTCTTTCCGAGGGGCGCTGGACGCATGACTATCCCATCCTGCCGGACGAAGCGAAGGAACTGGGTCTGAAGATCTCCACGGACATGCCACAGGAGGTCTACGAGCTGATGAGCCTCTATCCGCAACCGACCCGGGCGGTGCCTTCGGTGGAATACCTGCCGGAGAAGCGCACCGGCGGGCGGCCTCCCTTCCACAGGGGTGGTGATCAGCCATGAGGCAGCCTTTCTTTTCCTTCGTCACCACAGGCGGGGCGCTGCTGCTTGTGGTCCTGCTGGCCCTGCCTCTTGCAGGCGGGTCTTACACTGCTTCCTCATTGGCGAAGGAAGGGGCGAGTGCGGTCGCCTCACAAAAAACCGCCGGGGAAGTGGCAAGGGATGCGAAAGTCAGTGCAGAGGAACCTTCCCGGACCGATCTGCTGGACGGATTGCTGGCCCGTCTGCATCTGGCCGGAGATGCGCCGGAGGCAAAAGCCATTGCCCGCAGCATTCGCGAACTGTGGGCGGAATCGGATTCGCCAACTGCCGATCTGCTGGTGCTGCAGGCCGGAAAGGCCCTGAAGGGAGATGATGCGGAAACGGCGCTGCGCATTCTTGATCTGGTCGTGCGGCGTTGGCCCGGCTATGTGGAAGCGTGGAACCGGCGGGCAGGGACGCGCTACATGATGGGAGATGCAAAAGGCGCCCTGAAGGATCTGGACCAGGTTCTGGAACTGGAGCCCCGGCATTTCGAGGCATTGTTCATGAAAGGTGCAATTCTGGAAGAGTTGAAGAGGCCCAGGGAGGCCATGGCGGCTTATGAAGCGGCACTTTCCGTCTGGCCCGGCATGAGGCCGGCGAAGGAGGCTCTGCGCAGGCTGCGGCTTGAACTGGATCAGGAGACCTAACACCGGATTTCCGCGACGATATGTCCCCCGGTGCGGCGGAATGGGGAGCATCGTGGGGGTGCAATCATGCCCGCATTTACCATGCCGGAGGATTTGCAGGCCTGCAGGCCGCTTGCGGTGCTTCCAAGCCTTTAATTTTTCGTTAAAATATGCTATGAAGACAAAATGATGAAATCATGAGGCGACATCCGGACTCTTCCATTCAGTGCCGAGTCCGGGTTTTTTACGTCCGCTTCCATGCCGGGGCGAGTGGCAGAATCTTCCCCCTCCTGCCGGTGTTCGAACCGGTTGAGCCGGCCGGTGCGCAGGATGGCATGAGCCGGGGGGCATCGTCACGCCGACGGTCTGGCCGGATGCATGACGTTTGCATGATTTCACCATTGCAGGATTGTCAGGTGACGTGAAGAGGCGTCAAACCAGGTTCAGGGAAAACATCATGGCGGCAAAAAAGAAAGCAACCGCGAAGAAGCTGACCTTCAAGCCCGGCGAGTTCATTGTCTATCCTGCTCATGGCGTCGGCAAGATCGTCGACATCGAGGAGCAGGAGATTGCCGGCATGAAGCTGGAACTTTACGTCATCGACTTCGAAAAGGAGAAGATGCGTCTGCGTGTGCCGACCGCCAAGAGCGAGCAGGTGGGCATGCGCAAGCTCTCCGGCAAGGACATGATCGAGGAAGTTCTGAAGGTTCTGCGCAGCAAGCCGAAGGTCAAGCGCACCATGTGGTCGCGCCGCGCCCAGGAGTACGAGGCGAAGATCAACTCCGGCGACATCATGTTCGTGGCCGAGGTGGTACGTGATCTCTATCGTTCCGAGCGCCAGCCGGAGCAGTCCTACTCCGAGCGGCAGCTTTACGAAACGGCGCTCGACCGGCTCGCCCGCGAGGTGGCGGCAGTGCGCAAGGTGGACGAGAAGACCGCCATCGCCGATCTGGAGAAGGTTCTCGATCAGGCTGCGGCGAAAGCCGAGGCTGCAGCCAACCGCGCCGCCTGACGGGACTGCATCACGGCCTCCATGAAAAATCGGGGCTTCCGGCATATGTCCGGAAGCCCTGTTTTTTTGTATCCGGGCTCAGTCGTCCCCGGTTCCTTCCGCCTCCGGTGCGTCGCCGGTCAGCCCCACCTCTTCGGGCGTGAACTCGTAGGTGCCCGAGCAGAACTGACAGGTGGCGGTGATGCGGCCGTTTTCCACCATGGCGGCCCGTTCCTCCTCGGAGAAACGGCGGATCGTCTCCAGCAGCTGCTCGCGGGAGCAGTTGCAACGCCATTCCACGGGCACGGGATCGAAGACGCGCACACCGTCCTCGTGGAAGAGGCGATAGAGCAGGCGCTCCGGCGAGAGATCCGGATCCAGCAGTTCGTGATCCTCGATGGTGTCGAACAGGGCCATGGCGCGCGGCCAGTTGTCGGCTGCCGATCCCTCCTCTTCCGGCGGACGGCTTCCGGCGGCAGGTGGCAGGTGCTGGATCATGGCCGCACCGGCGCGCCACCCGGAGCCCTGTGCATCACTCACCTCTCCGGCGGCCAGCCGCACGCGTGTCGGGATCTGTTCGGACTGTGCGAAGTAGTTCTCCGCCGCTTCCGCCAGTGATCCGGAGAGTGCGACGACACCCTGATAGCGTTCCGTGTTCGGCCCCTGGTCGATGGTGAAAACGAGATGCCCGTTTCCCATGAGCCGGACCGGATCGCGTGCCTCTTCGTCCGACAGGGCCTTCACGGCCGCTTCATCGAAACGGGCCAGGCCGCGGACGTATCCGGGGGTGGTGAAGTCCGCGACCAGCATGTTCACCGGGCCGTCGGTCTGCGTCTGGACGATCAGCTTGCCGTTGAACTTCATGGAAGTGCCAAGCAGTACGGACAGGACCATGATTTCGCCAAGCAGCCGGGAGACCGGCTCGGGATAGGCGTGCTGGCGGATGGCTTCGTTTACGGAACGGCCCATACGCACCATGCGGCCGCGCACATCCAGTGCGTCCACGGTGAAAGGCAGGACCAGATCGTCTCCGATATCCCGGCGAGCAGGACGTTCTGTGGGGGTGTGGTCGGTCATGATGTCTTCCGGATGCTGTCGAGGGAAAGTCTTGCGTTCCATGTCGGATGCGGAAGTCCGGTTTGCAAGTCCGGCTGGAAAATCAGTGTCCGGATGACCCGAATCCGCCATCGCCCCGCTCCGTTCCGTCCAGAGTGTCCGTCTCATCCCATACGGCCCGCGTCACTGGCGCAACGATCATCTGGGCGATGCGCATGCCGCGCGTCACGGTGAACGGCTCGCAACCGTGATTGATCAGGATGACGCCGATCTCGCCGCGGTAGTCGGCATCAATGGTACCCGGCGCGTTCAGGCAGGTGATGCCGTGTTTCAGGGCGAGGCCGGAACGGGGCCGCACCTGTACCTCGTATCCCGGAGGGAGCGCGATGCGAATGCCGGTGGGGATCAATGCCCGCCGGCCGGGGGCAAGCGTCAAGGGCTCGTCCTCGGGGATCGCCGCCCGCAGATCCATGCCGGCGGCTCCGTCGGTCTCGTAGCGGGGCAGGGGAAGCCCCCGACCGTGGCCGGTGCGGACGATGCGTATGCGGATGGTGGCGCTCATGCGCCGGGAAAGGTGGTGCGCCAGCTGCTGCCTTCACCATCGGCAGGTTTCAGCACCTGCTTCTCGATCACCTTTCCGTTCTCGTCGATGCGGTAGACGATGGGCACGCCGGTGGCCAGTTCCAGTTTCAGCACCTGCTCCGGCGTCAGGTTTTCCAGCCACATGATGATGGCACGCAGGGAATTGCCGTGAGCGGAGACCAGCACGTTGCGCCCCTTCATCACTTCCGGCAGGATGTGTTCGCGGAAGTAGGGCACGGAGCGCTCCGCGGTATCCTTCAGGCTCTCGCCGCCGGGTGGCGGCACGTCATAGGAGCGGCGCCAGATGTGCACCTGTTCTTCGCCCCATTTCTTCCTGGCGTCATCCTTGTTCATGCCGACGAGATCGCCATAGTCGCGTTCGTTGATGGCCGGGTCGCGGATGACGGGAATGTCCGTCTGGCCCATGTCCTTCAGGATGATGTCCAGCGTGTGCTGAGCCCGCTTCAGGGAGGAGGTGAAGGCCTCGTCGAAACGGATTCCGGCCTGTTTCAGCAGCTGCCCGGCCTTGTGGGCCTCGGCAATGCCCTGCTCGGTGAGATCCACATCCTTCCAGCCCGTGAACAGGTTCTTCTTGTTCCATTCGCTCTGGCCGTGGCGGACCAGAACCAGTGTTCCCGTCATTGTCCGATTGTCCCCTGCATGTCGTTCAGGCCGAGCACGTCGGCCATGGAATAGAGTCCCGATTGGCGATCGCGGGCCCAGAGGGCGGCTTTCACGGCGCCGCGGGCGAAGATCTCGCGCGACTGGGCGCGGTGCGTCAGCTCGATGCGTTCCTCCGGCCCGGCGAAGATCACCGTGTGGTCGCCGACCACGGAGCCGCCCCGCAATGTCGCGAAACCGATGGCCCCCTCCCGGCGCGGGCCGGTGTGGCCCTCGCGGCAGAACACGGCGTTCTCCCGCAGATCGTCGAGACCGCGTCCTTCGGCGGCGGCGTTGCCGAGCATGAGGGCGGTACCGGAAGGGGCGTCCACCTTGTGGCGATGGTGCATCTCGACGATCTCGATGTCGAATTCCTCGCCCAGAAGCGAGGCCACCTTGCGGGTCAGCGCCACCAGCAGGTTGACACCGAGACTCATGTTGCCGGCCTTGACGATGCGGGCATGTCGCGCGGCGGCCTCGAAGGCCCGCTCCTGCTCCGGTGTGAATCCGGTGGTTCCTATGATGTGGATGACGCGGGCCTGTGCTGCCAGTTCGGAGAGCCAGACGGAAGTTTCCGGCGTCGTGAAATCGATGATGCCGTCGATGCGGGTGAACAGCGGCAGGGGATCGTCCGTGACGGGAACCCCGATTTCTCCAGCCCCGGCCAATACGCCCATGTCCTGGCCGATGTGCGGGGAGCCCTTGGGCTCCAGACCGCCGATGACTTCGACACCGTCGGTTTCCAGAATGACCTTCGTGATTGCCCGCCCCATGCGTCCGGCGGCGCCGGCCACTGCCAGTTTCAGGGTGTTCATCCGCGCCCTCTGGTCATTGCCTGTTGTTCGTTGCGCAGGTCATAGCAGGCAAGGCGGATGCTGAAAAGGCGCAAAAGCACTCTTTCCCTCCCGCCACGGAGCGGTTTTCGCGGCGCCGTTGTGTCGATGCGACAGGGTCTGCGTGGTGCGTGCGGCGCGATCAGACGCGCATGGGCATCAGCACGTAGATGGCGCGCTCATCCGCCAGGTCACGCATGATGGTGGGCGAAGCGCTGTCGTTGAGCAGGAAGAGGGTGGTGTCGCCCTCGAACTGGCCGGTGATGTCCAGAAGGTACTTCGAGTTGAAGCCGATCTCCATGGGTTCGGCGGAATAGCTGCAGGCCAGTTCCTCTTCCGCCGATCCGGCCTCCGGGTTGTTCACCGAAAGCACCAGCCGGTCCTGCGAGATGGACAGCTTCACTGCCCGACCCTTTTCCGAGGAGACGGTGGAGACACGGTCCACGGCCTGGGCGAACAGGCGGGTGTCCACCTCCAGCCGTCGGTCGTTGGCTACCGGAATCACCCGCTCGTAATCGGGGAAATTGCCATCGATCAGCTTCGAGGTGAGCAGCACGCCGTCGATGGCGAAACGGATCTTGGTCTCCGAGAGCGCCACGGCGATGTCGCCGTCTGCTGCGTCGATGAGCTTGACCAGCTCCAGCACCGTCTTGCGCGGCACGATGATGCCCGGCATGTTCTGGCAGCCCTCGGGTGCAGGGATCTCCGCTCGCGCCAGCCGGTGGCCGTCGGTGGCCACGGCGCGCAGCATGTGACCGTCTTCCGTCTCGATGTGGTGGAAATAGATGCCGTTGAGATAGTAGCGGGTCTCTTCCGTTGAGATGGCGAAACGGGTGCGCTCGATGAGGAACTTCAGATCCGCCGGCGCGATGGTGAACTCGTGGCTGGGCTGTCCGGCGGCCAGGTCGGGAAAGTCCTCCGGCGGCAAGGCCGGCAGCATGAACCGCGAGCGGCCCGCCACGATGGCCAGACGGCCCTCGTCGGGCTGTTCGAGCGACAGCTCGGCCCCGTCGGGCAGCTTGCGCACGATGTCGTGGAGCAGATGTGCCGGCGCGGTCGATGCCCCTTCCTCGACGATGGTGGCGCTGCCGGTCTCCTCCACCACCTCCATGTCGAGATCGGTG
>JAJRRY010000178.1 GCA_024279095.1 Alphaproteobacteria bacterium | reverse complement strand
TGTTAAAAGGCATAAAATTGAAATTCCAGCAAACCAATCAGCTGATTGGAGTGACAAAACCATTGATGAAATGGTAGAGATTTCAATTAAATTAGAGCATATGGAATAGAGGAAGCGGGCACGGCCGGCCTCTGTCTCCAGGGCCGCGAGGGCCGCATCGGCAAGCGCCCGCTGTTCCTCCTCCGCATGGGGCAGAAACTCCATGAAGCGCGACAGGAGGCGTTCATCATCCAGATTGCGGATCCACCAGCCATTGACACTTTCCAGTTTGGCGAAATCGAATCGCGCTGCAGATTTGCCGATTGCATCGAGATCGAACCACTCGATGAGCTGTTCGGTGGTGAAGATCTCGTCATCGCCATGGCTCCAACCAAGGCGAGCCAGATAGTTGCGCATGGCCTCCGGCAGATAGCCCATGGCCCGATAGGCTTCGACGCCGAGTGCACCGTGACGCTTGGAGAGCTTTGCGCCGTCGGGCCCGTGGATGAGGGGAATGTGGGCCATTTTCGGCGGCTCCCAGCCCAAGGCGCGGTAGATCATGGTCTGGCGGGCGGCATTGGTCAGGTGATCCACGCCGCGGATGACATGGGTGATGCCCATGTCATGATCGTCCACCACCACGGCGAGATTGTAGGTCGGCGTACCGTCAGGCCGCATGATGACCAGATCATCCATGGCTTCGGCCTTGAACTCCACCCGCCCCTGCACGGCATCGTCGATGACGATCCCGCCCTTGCGAGGAGCCTTGAAGCGCACCACCAGCGGCCGCTCATGCGGAGGGCACAGGCCCAGATCGCGGCAGCGACGGTCATAGGTCATGGGTCTGCCTTCCGCCTTTGCCTTCTCGCGCATTTCCGCCAGTTCCTCCGGCGTGCACTGGCAATAATAGGCATGCCCCTCGTCGAGCAGCCGCTGCACGATCTCGCGATGCCTGTCGGCGCGGGCAAACTGGGAGATGGGCTCGCCTTCGTAGTCCAGTTCCAGCCACTTCATGCCCTCGATGATCGCCGCCACGGCCTCGTCCGTGGAACGCTCGCGATCGGTATCCTCGATGCGCAAAAGCATGTGTCCGCCATGATGCTTCGCGAACAGCCAGTTGAAAAGTGCGGTACGGGCTCCGCCGATATGCAGGAAGCCCGTGGGCGAGGGGGCGAAACGGGTAACGACCTTGCTCATGCCATCCTTTCCCGAGAAACGACAACCGGAAGAGGTCGCCGGAATATGGTCTCATGCACAGAGCGCACACGGGCCGCCCGGTGCTAGTGTCCGTTTCAGCTATTGCCAGTTTTCCACGGGGGCCGCAATGGGAAAGGATGGCATCCGGGACGACCATTCCGGCAGTCCGGATGAAACGCGGCATGGGCAGGGCGTCATGACCGGCATCCTGCGCCTGCCGTCTCTTATGTCCACTCCACTCGGCCCTGCGCCCCTGAGGGGGGATGCGGCAGCCTGGCTTGCACTGGCCTTCACCTGTGGAGCCATCCTGCGACTGCTCATCCCACAGCCTCCCTCGACCCTGGCACTGACAGCGGCCTTTCCCGCAGCCTTCCTCCTGGCCGCAGCCGCGCTCCGCAGCGGTCACGCAGCACCGGCACTGGCGGCCTCGCTGCTGGCCGGGCTGTTCTGGATGGACCGCGATATCGCCGATGACGCACGTCCGCGCCCTCTACCGGCAAATGTCGGTAAGGTGGAGCTGGAAGGACAGGTAATCCGTATCTGGCGCAGCACTCCAAGACGGCTTCGCCTGATCGTGGAAGTTGCGAAAATCTCCCGCATCCGCCCGGAGCACGCCCCGCGCACGGTACGCCTGACCCTGATGGAAAGTCGCAGGGATGCAGGCCGAAAACATCCTCTGCCGGGTGACATGATATTTGCCATCGCCCGTCTGTCCCGCCTTCCGGGCCCGGTTGAACCCGGCGGGCATGATCCTGCACGGAGTCTCTGGTTCGAAGGCATTACGGCGACCGGCTTTCTGTTCTCACGGGATCTGGAGATCCACAGCAACAGGAACTGCACCGGCTGCGGTTTACACCTGCAAGTGGCCCGTATGCTGGAACGACTGCGCAGAGCAGTGGATGCAAGAATCTTCTCGATCATGGACGACGGAGAAGGGCACGCCGCGGCATTGGCCACGGCTTTGCTGACCGGTGCGCGCGGGCATCTGCCCAAGGAGACGCGGGAAGATCTGAGACGGGCGGGGCTTGCGCACATACTGGCAATATCCGGCCTGCATCTTTCGCTGGTCGCCGGGCTGGTCTTCTGGCTGGTCAGAGCAGGGCTCGCACTGTCCCCGCACGCGGCGCTGCACTGGCCAATACGCAGGATCGCTGCGGCTGCGGCCCTTGTCGCGGCACTGGCATATCTCATGATCTCCGGAAATTCCGTGGCCACACGCCGCGCCTTTGTCATGCTTGCCGTGGTGACCATGGCGGTGATGCTCGACCGTCCTGCCTTGACCATGCGCAGCCTTGCCGTTGCCGCATGGCTAATCCTGCTCTTCCAGCCCCACATGGCCGTGCGCGCCGGTTTCCAGATGTCGTTCCTCGCAGTGGCCGGACTTGTAGCCATCTACGAAACCGCCAGATGGTATCGGCAACGCAAGGAACGAGTGGATGTCATGCATTCGCGGACATGGCGCACCCTGCGCAAGGGAGCCGTGTTTCTCGGAGGTGTGCTCGTCAGCACGGCAATCGCAGGCCTGATGACCATGCTGCCGGTCGCATGGCACTTCCATCGTCTGGCGGCATTCTCGATTGCAGGCAACCTTGTGGCACTGCCCGTTCTGACACTCATGGTCATGCCCTCCGGGATCTTGGCGCTGATCTTCATGCCGTTCGGTCTCGACGAGCCATTTCTGCTTGTCATGCGGCAGGGATTGGAAATTATCCTGCAATGGAGTGCCATGATATCGGCACGTCCCGGATCCGTAGTCCACGTCCCGGCCATGTCGTCCGTCTCTGCCGGCCTGATCCTTGCCGGGCTGGGCGTGCTGATCCTGAGGCGGGATGCATGGCGCATGTCAGGTCTCGTTCCCGTTCTGGCAGGCCTGCTTCTGCCACCTGCAGAACGTCCCGCAGTGCTCGTCGAGCCACAGGGCAGGGTGACCGCCTTCCGCAATGCCGAAGGCAGGCTCGTACCCGTTCCCGGCCGGGCTGGCAGATTCGCTCTTTCGCGCTGGCTGCTGAGCGATGGAGATGACGCAACGCCCCGGGAAGCGAGAACCCGACGGGGCTGGCATTGCCAACGGCGAATCTGCCGCGCCCGTTTCCAGCCACAGGGCAGCATGCGGGAACTGCGCATCGTCCACGTCCGGGAACGCTCCTGGCGGGAGCGGCAGAACATGCCACGACCGGAGGGCACCTGGTGGTCCAACCTGAAAGCGGCCTGCAAGGAGGCGGATATCGTGATTGCCGACTTTCCATTGCGCAGACTGTGCCAAAACGTCCCGGTGCGGATCGACCGTTTCGACCTGTGGGCCCGCGGCGCACATGCTCTTCATGTGCGAGAGAATGGCATGCTGCAGGTGCAAACGGCAGCGGATTTCCGCAGGAATTTCCCGTGGGGCCGGAAGCCGCTGCCCCGGTACAGGGTTCTGCTCCAACGGCAGAAAGGCACCCCGGAACAGAAAAGGCCGGGCGGACGACTGTCCGCGCCGGCGCTTCCCTGAAAGGGTACTCTTCCCGGCCGACACATCGTTCGCACGGGTTACGCAACTCACGGGCAAGTGCATAACCCGAACGGCCTTAATGCATTCCTAATCGGTACTCCCGCGGTGCCACGGTTCTGCCGAACCTGGTCTCAGCAGTAGAATCAGCTTCTCCAAAAATGGCTGCAAGATATTGTCTTAGAAGAAGAACTGCTCGGCAATGACCCGCTCCGCCAGCGTCCTTCCGGGATCGAACATGAGCTTTACGGAAACGGTCTCGTCCTGCGTCACCTCCACCCATTTCACATTCCGGTATTCCCGGTTGTCGGCCACTGCCGCGACAGGACGCTTGCGAACTTCCTGAACATCGATACGTATGAAAGCCTCCTTGGGCAGGATGGCCCCGCGCCAGCGACGCGGCCGAAAGGGGCTGATGGGCGTCATGACCAGCAAAGGCGAATTGATGGGCAGGATGGGGCCATGGGCGGAAAGATTGTAGGCCGTGGAGCCGACCGGCGTGGCAATGATGAGACCATCACAGATCAGTTCTTCCATGCGGACCCGACCATCAATGGAAATCTTCAGTTTCGCCGCCTGATGCGTTTCCCTGAAGAGGGATACCTCGTTGAAGGCGAGCGCTTCATGCTCTTTTCCGGAAACATCCTCCGCGACCATGTTGAGGGGATGAATCTCCGTCACCTCCGCCTGTTCGAGACGTTCGAGAAGATTGTCCGGAGAATAGTCGTTGAGCAGAAATCCCACGGTCGATCCGCGTTTCATGCCAAAGACGGCCTTGCCGCTGGAGACCGTCTCGTGCATGGCGCGCAGCATGAGACCGTCACCGCCAAGTGCCACGATGATGTCGGCCTCATCGAAAGGCACGCTGCCATACCGTTTTTCGAGCTCGGCCTTTGCCGCCTGCGCCTCCGGCACATCCGAGGCCATGAAGGCAATGCGCAGGCTCCTGTTGTCGGATTCCGTCTTCATGATGCCTGTCATAGCAAAAGCGTGTATGCTGGGAACAGGAAAATGCAGGTGAAAGAAACTGGAAAATGGCCCATACCATTTTGATAATCGGTGGCGCACGGTCCGGAAAGAGCGGGCATGCGGAAGAACTCGCGGCCACCCATCCCGGTCGCAGGGTCTACATTGCCACGGCAGAGGCCGGCGACGAGGAAATGGCCATGCGCATCGAGGCGCACCGGGCACGCCGGGAAGACGAGTGGACGACCATTGAAGAACCTCTCGAGCTGACTTCCGCCCTGCGTACGGCAACGGCGGAGGATGCTTTCGTCCTTGTGGACTGCCTGACATTGTGGCTGAGCAACCTGATGCTGGCCAGACGGGACGTCGGCTCGGAAGTTGCCGACCTGTGCGATGTGATGAAGGCCTTGCCCGGCCGCATCTGCCTTGTGTCGAACGAGGTGGGACTGGGCATCGTTCCTGATACTCCGCTTGGACGTTGTTTCCGTGACGAGGCCGGTTTTGCCAACCAGATGCTGGCCCGCGAAGCCGATGAAGTGCTTTTCATGGTGGCCGGTCTGCCCATGCGCCTGAAATGACGCACCAGCGGCCCGGTTTCAGTCCGGCATGAAGAGCCAGAAGAAAAAGCCGATGACCAGCATAAGGGTCAGCATCTGCCCATAAAGAGAAAGGGCACGGCGGATATCCTCCGGCACCAGGTGCTTGCGACCGTCACCCATCCACGGCAGATCCACCACAAGTCCGGGATAGCTGCGCGGACCACCAAGGGAGATGTCCAGAGCCCCCGCCATGGCAGCCTCCGGCCAGCCGGCATTGGGAGAAACGTGCTTGCGGGCGTCCCGCCACATGACGTGCAGGGCACGAGTGCCTGCGGAAGGGCTGGTAAATCCGGCCGCCATGGCCAGCATCAAGCCCGTGAGACGCGCCGGCATGAAATTCAGCACGTCGTCCAGACGGGCCGCCAGCCAGCCGAAATGATGAAAGCGTTCCGACCGGTAGCCCACCATGCTGTCGCAGGTATTCACCACCTTGTACATGACAATCCCCGGCAGACCGAAGAGGGCAAGCCAGAAAGCCGGTGCGACGATGCCGTCGGAAGTATTCTCCGCAAGGCTTTCCACCGCAGCCTTGACGATGCCTGTTTCATCCAGTTCTGCGGTATGCCGCCCGACGATGCGTCCCACTTCGCTGCGTGCCGGTTCCAGGTTCCCGCCATGTCTTTCCAGGGCCATGCAGACGGCGCGCACATGGTCGCGCAATGAGCTCTGGGCCAGGAAGACGGAAGCGAGAAGGGCCTCTGCCAGCCATCCCCATTGCGGTGTGAGAATCTGGAACAGCGCCCTGTGCACCATCCAGGCGAGAACCCCCCAGAAGATTACCAGGCCAACCACCATTGCCGCCCCGAGCAGTTTGAGCATGAACGGAGGAAACATGCGCCAGCGATTGAAGCGACGCTCGAAACGCTCAATCATCCCACCGATCCACTCCACGGGGTGACCGGTCAGATTCTGCATGAACTGCGGCCAGCCGAGGATGCGTTCGAGTACAAGGGCGGCAAGGGCGATCTGAAGAGTCATCCGCACAGGCCAACTGTCCACCAACACGGACAGTGCATGCCATGCCCGGATCGCGAGCTCCGGCAGCGCGTGAAACACATTCGACAGGTCCGGCATGCATCTCCCCGGTCTCTGTTCCAGCGGCTATGAAATATGCGCAATTTGCCCGTTTCGGGAAAGGGAATCCCAAGGCTTTTGCATCATCATACGGAACAACAAGACCACGGGAGAACGTCTCATGTCTCAGGAACGTCGCAGAAGCGCCACTTTTTTCGGTCTCGGGAGTGTCGCCATTCTCGTCATGGTCGGTGCGGGACTCGCTCTGAAAACTCCCGAAGAGACAGGCGGGACCAAGCCGGTCATGCGCACAGCGAAAACATTTCAGGCCATGGAGCGGCCAGACCCCGTGCTGCTGCTTACGCCGGTTCAGCTTCCAGATCGTATGTCTGCGAACCGGTAATCCGAACTTTCATCATGTCGCCCGGCTGTGCTCCCGACGCAAGCGCCCGTGATATCCACACTTCCCCGTCGATTTCCGGTGCATCCCAGCGTGAACGCGCGATGACGAGATCATCCTCCTCGTCGATGCTGTCGACCAGTACTTCGGTCGTCCGCCCCACTCTGGCGGCAAGAATGGATGCCGAAATCTTCGCCTGAAGCTCCATGAGTCGAGCCCGCCGCTCCGCACGCACTTCCGTAGGAAGGCTGTTGGGCAGGGCATTGGCGGCGGCACCATCCACATCCTCGTAGGCAAAACAGCCGACGCGATCCAGCCGCGCCTCCTCAAGCCACTGGAGCAGATACTCGAAGTCTTGCTCCGTCTCCCCGGGAAAGCCGGTAATGAAGGTGGAGCGGATGGCCAGATCGGGGCAGATCTTGCGCCAGCTTTCGATTCGCCTGAGCATCTTTTCCTCGTCCGCCGGGCGCTTCATGGCGCGCAGGACAGCCGGTGCGGCATGCTGCAGCGGTAGATCCATGTAGGGCAGCACCAGTCCTTCGGCCATGAGTTCCACTAGAGAATCGAGATGCGGATAGGGATACAGGTAGTGCATGCGCACCCAGATGCCGAGGCGCCCCAGCTCGCGCGCAAGATCCGTGACATGCGCACGCACCTCCCGATCCTTCCAGATTTCCACCGCATACCTGAGATCCAGTCCGTAGGCCGAAGTATCCTGCGAGATCACCAGAAGCTCGCGCACACCCGACTCCACGAGACGTTCGGCCTCCAGCAGAACCTCGCGCACGGGACGGGAAACAAGCGGTCCCCTGAGCCGGGGAATGATGCAGAAAGTGCACGAATTTGAACAGCCTTCGGAGATCTTCAGCCAAGCGTAATGGCGGGGCGTGAGCTTGAGCCCGGCGGGAGGCACGAGATCCCGCTTGTAGTCGTGAGGTGGAGGCACGGCTTCATGCACCGCCTTCATCACGGCCTCGAACTGCTGTGGCCCGGTCACCGCCAGCACATCCGGATACCGTGCCAGGATCTTCGAGCCCTCGCTGCCCATGCAGCCAGTGACGATCACTCTGCCGTTCTCCGCCAAAGCCTCGCCAATGGCCGCAAGGGATTCCGCCTTCGCCGAATTCAGAAAGCCGCAGGTATTCACGATTACAGCATCCGCCCCTTCGTAGTCGGGCGAAAGCTCGTATCCTTCCGCCCGCAGGCGCGTGATGATCCTCTCGGAATCGACCAGGGCCTTGGGACAACCGAGAGAAACGATACCGATGCGGGGGGATGAGCCGTTGCGGATGCTGCTGTTCAATGGAGACCTTTTTCGTGTTCAACGGTCGGGATATGGCGGAGGGGGAGGGATTCGAACCCCCGGAGGCTTTCGCCTCAACGGTTTTCAAGACCGCCGCATTCGACCACTCTGCCACCCCTCCGAAAGGGTTCCGACATGTCGGAGACGTGCGCGGACAACCGTGCCGTTCTAGATAACGATTTGCCGCAGCAAGGCAAGAGGGCGTCGCACATTTCCCGTCGTGTCGGGAGTGCCGTCAGCAATCCGTTAACCATGCCTTTGTCTTTTTGCGACGTTTGAGAAAACCTTAAATTCCCGCCCCTCATACTGACAGCTGGCAACGTCAGGACATCAGGATTGGGGGACACACATGTTTCGTCACCGTTCTTTCGCTATTCCCGTGGCCCTCGCGGGATTTTTCTTGATGAACACGCTTTCCGCTCCGGCTCAGGCCGGCAATGGCCCCATGGCGCCGACCGAAGCTCTGAGCATTCTGGCGCAGGCCCGCACGATGGATTCCCGCTGCGGTTTTCTGAAAGGGGCAGCGCATGACGAACTGGCAGGCTACACGGCTCGCGCAGAGATCGTGACTGCTCAGCGGATGGGCGCAAAGGCGGCTGAAGCCGCCGTAAACCGGGGTATGGAAGCCGGCCGCAAGGCTGCCTGCGATCGTGACGGCAAAGGGTTCGTGCAGGATGCCCTTGCTGCGGCACGGGAAGCCATGCGGCAGGCACGCAGGGCCGCACCTGCACGACGCCCCGTGGCGCATCGGAAGGTTGTCCGGATCAAGCCGGAACGCAACGTGCGTCTCCTCCCGGCAAAAAAGGCCATGAAGGAGCGTGTCGTTGCCCTTGTAAGCAGGAAGAGAGATACCAATTTCGGCCCTGTCGCCAGGATTTCCGGCAGGCAGGCGGAACCCCGGACCGTGGTTGTCATTTCCAGAAAACCGGAAAGTTCCCCACGCTCAAATGTAAAGAGAAAAGTTCTGGAAGAGCGTTATGTTGCGCTGACGGCGAAATACTACGGTTTTCTGCGCTGTGGCACCACCAACCGGAAAGCATTGATGCGCCTTTACGAAGATGTGCGCAGGATGCACTATGCATTGCTGCGTACGGCAGGCCCGAAAGTCACCGCCCGCGCCAAGGCTCGCGCGAAGGCGATGGCTTCCGGAAGAAGCTGCGGAGTGCGCATTGTGCGCCGCTGAGAGAGGAAAGACCAGGAACACACGCCATCCGCCGGCCATGCATCCAATGGTCGGCGGTTTTTTCTGCCCCGGACAGAACGGCAACCTCATCCATGCATGATGGTTGCCCGCATGCCGACATAGGTCAGATAGGTCGCAAAGAGCAGAAGACCCCGCATGCGCGTCAGTCCACTGCGACTGCGGAAAAAGAGGATCATCAGCACGGTGGCCGCCAGCATGACAGGTCCGTCGAAGCCCGCCATGACGGCCGGAAAAGGCAAGGCTCCAGCCACGGCCGCTGCTCCCCCGACCCCCAGGACATTGATGATGTTGCTTCCCACGATATTGCCATAGGCCACATCCGAATGACCATGCCGGGCAGCTACGAGAGAGCTGGCCAGTTCCGGAGCCGAAGTGCCAAGAGCCACG
>JAJRRY010000177.1 GCA_024279095.1 Alphaproteobacteria bacterium | reverse complement strand
GCCCTCTCCGAATCCCGCGATGCGCTGGAGGAAGTCATCGAGCCCTTCCTCATCCAGCAGGGGCTGGTGGCCCGCACCCCGCGCGGCAGGGTGCTCACGCCGCATGCCTTCCACCACCTCGGACTGGCCGTGCCCTCCACGCTGTCGGGCCAGCCGGATCTCTTCGGGGAACAGGAATGAACGACAATTCCGCTATTCCGGAAAACTGGCCGGACCTCGCCGGGCGCATGGACGGTCGCGAACACGTCCTGCCGGTGCGCGTCTACTACGAGGACACCGACTTCTCCGGCTTCGTCTACCATGCCAGCTACATCCGCTTCTGCGAGCGCGGCCGCAGCGACTTCCTGCGCCATCTGGGCGTGCATCACCACGCGCTGCACTGGGGCGGCAGCGGCGGGCGCATGGGCTTCGTGGTGCGTCGCATGGTCTGTGATTTCCTGAAACCGGCCACCATCGACGACGTGCTGGAGGTGCGCACCCGCTTCCTCGAACTGCGCGGCGCCCGTTTCGAGCTTCATCAAAGAGTGGAACGCACCGGCACGGTCCTCTTCACCGCCTCCGTCACCGCCGCACTGGTCAATGCACAGGGCCGCCCGCAACGCCTGCCCCCGGACATGCGCAAGGGACTGGAAATCGTGCTGTGGCAAGGGCCGGAAGAGTAAACAATGCTCTACATCCGCAGGCGGGCGGCGCCGATGATGGGGCCGTGTTCGTCGAGCTGCAGCAGGGCGGCGCAGGTCTGGGCGCCGTCGATGAACAGCTCGGAGCGCGGCAGGGTGAGGTCCAGCGGCTCGCCGTGCCACATGGCCGCCGGCACGATCTTGCGCACCACGTTGCAGTAGCGCAGCTTCCGGCCCCGGTTCTCGCCGCGGGCGATCTCTACTTCCACTTCCTTCAGCGCCGTGACCACCCACAGCGTCGCCTCGCGGCCCTTCAGCTTGTCCGGTGCACCGGCCGTCTTCACCCGCAGCATGCCGCCCTTCTCCGACAGGGTCATGGGCACATGACGGCAGTCGCCCTGCTGCTTCTCCTTCTCGATCAACTGCAGGACCTTCTTCTTCCTGTTGCCGATCACATGATGGCGACCGTTGATGATCATTTGCGGCGTGTAGACGCGGGAGTCGCCCCGGTAGGCGGCATAGCGCTGCTGACGCCGGGTGAAGTCCGGCGAACCCAGCGTATCGCGCCAGCCCAGATAATCCCAGTAATCGACGTTGTAGGTCAGCCCCAGAATGTCGGGCCGGTGCGAAAGCTCGATCATGAAGGCATCCGCCGGCGGACAGGCATTGCATCCTTGAGAGGTGAACAGCTCCACCACCACCAGCCTGTTCCGGGCGCCATGGCCACCATGCATTTCCGCCTGCGCAAAGGCCGGCAGCAGGCCCGTTGCGGCCAGCGAGCCCAGAAGCGTGCGGCGGGATATGGTGTGTGCTCTTTTCATGCCCGGATGATAGCCTCGCGCCTCGCAGCAAGGCGACTCACGTTCAGGTGAGAGCGGCGCGCATCACGAAGAATTGCGCGCCGCCCCTTTCATTATTCCTCGTTCCGGACCTTCCGTCCTCAGACCGCACCGGCCAGCCGGCGCAGCATGTAGGACAGGATGCCGTCGTTGCGGAAATAGTCCAGCTCGTCGGCGGTGTCTATGCGCGAGATCACCAGGACGCGCTTCTCCGTACCATCCGGCGCGGTGAAAACCACTTCCATCTCCTGTCCCGGTTTCATGTCGGCACCGAGGCCGCGGATAGTCACCGTCTCCGCCCCGGTCAGTCCGAGGCTCCTGCGCCCTTCACCCTCGCGGAACTGCAGGGGCAGCACGCCCATGCCGATCAGATTGGAGCGATGGATGCGCTCGAAGCTCTCCGCGATGGCCGCGCGCACGCCGAGCAGCTTCGGCCCCTTGGCCGCCCAGTCGCGGGAGGAGCCGGTGCCGTACTCGCGGCCGGCCACCACCACCAGCGGCACACCCTCCTGCGCATAGCGCATGGCGGCATCGAAGATGGTCATGCGCTCGCCGGAGGGGTAATGAACCGTCCAGCCGCCGCGGATGTCCGGCGTCATCTCGTTCTGCAGCCGGATATTGGCGAAGGTGCCGCGCATCATCACCTCGTGATTGCCACGCCGCGCACCGTAGGAGTTGAAGTCCTTCGGCTCCACCCCGTGGGCCTTGAGATATTCGCCGGCCGGGCTGTTCTCAGGGATGGCGCCGGCCGGGGAGATGTGGTCGGTGGTGATGGAATCGCCGAACAGGCCGAGGATGCGCGCGCCCTCGATATCCTGCACCTGTGGCGGCTCCAGCGTCATGCCGTCGAAGTAGGGCGGTCGACGGATATAGGTGGAGGCCTCGTCCCAGGCGTAGGTATCGCCGGAGCCGGCATCGATGGCCTGCCACTGCGCATCACCGGCGAACACGTCCGCATACTTCTCCAGAAAGGCCTCGCGGGTCACCGCTCCGCGGATCGCCTCGCGGATCTCCTGCTGACTGGGCCAGATGTCTTTCAGGTACACGGGATTGCCCTGCGCATCCTCGCCAAGCGGCGCGTTCAGCATGTCGAAATTCAGATTTCCGGCCAGCGCATAGGCCACCACCAGCGGCGGCGAGGCCAGCCAGTTGGCCTTGACCAGCGGATTGACGCGGCCTTCGAAGTTGCGGTTGCCGGAAAGCACCGCGCAGGCCACGAGATCGTTCTCTTCCACCGCCCGGGCCACAGGCTCCGGAAGCGGTCCGGAATTGCCTATGCAGGTGGTGCAACCGTAGGCGACCACGGAGAAACCCAGCTTCTCCAGATCGTCCAGCACACCGGCCCGTTCCAGATATTCCGTCACCACCTGCGAGCCGGGTGCCAGCGAGGTCTTCACCCAGGGCTTCGGCCTCAGGCCCTTCTCAACCGCCTTGCGGGCCAGCAGACCGGCAGCCAGCATCACGGAAGGATTGGAAGTGTTGGTACACGAAGTGATGGCGGCAATCACCACGTCACCATGGCCCACCTGATAATCTGCACCGGGAGCGGAAAAGCGCTGCTTTTCCTCACCTGCCTTGCCGAACTCTCCGTCCATGGCTGCGGCAAAGGCCTTCGGGGCATCGCGCAACGGCACCCGGTCCTGCGGACGCTTCGGCCCGGCGATGGAGGGCTCCACCGTGGAGATGTCCAGCGTCAGGCACTTGGTGAACTCCGGACGCGGCGTTTCGGCGTCGCGGAACATCCCCTGCGCCTTCGCGTAGGCCTCCACCAGCGCCACCTGCTCCTCGGAGCGGCCGGAGACGCGCAGATAGTCCAAGGTTTCCCGCGACACGGGGAAGAAGCCGCATGTGGCGCCGTATTCTGGTGCCATGTTGGCGATGGTCGCCTGATCCTCCAGCGACAGGTGATCGAGACCGGAGCCGCAGAACTCCACGAACTTGCCAACCACGCCCTCCTCGCGCAGCATCTGCACGATGGTCAGCACCAGGTCAGTGGCGGTGACGCCTTCCGTCAGCTCGCCGGTCAGCTCGAAACCGATCACTTCCGGAATCAGCATGGAGACCGGCTGGCCCAGCATGACCGCCTCCGCCTCGATGCCGCCCACGCCCCAACCGAGTACACCCAGGCCATTGATCATGGTGGTGTGCGAATCGGTGCCCACCACCGTGTCGGGAAAGGCCTGCATGACGCCGTCTACTTCCCGCGTCCACACGGAGCGGGCCAGATACTCCAAGTTCACCTGATGGCAGATACCGGTCTCCGGCGGCACCACGGAGAAGTTGTCGAAGGCGCCCTGTCCCCATTTCAGGAAGGTATAGCGCTCCGCATTGCGTTCGTATTCGCGCCTGCGGTTGAATTCCAGCGCATCTGGGCTGCCGAACCGGTCGATCATCACCGAATGGTCAATGACCAGATCCACCGGGGAAAGCGGATTGATCCGCTTCGCATCACCATCCAGATCCTTCATCGCATCACGCATGGCCGCCAGATCGACCACCGCCGGCACGCCGGTGAAGTCCTGCATCAGCACCCGCGCCGGGCGGAAGGCGATCTCGCGGCGATCCATGGTGCCGCGGCCTTCCAGCCAGTCCGTCAGGGCCTTCACGTCGTCCGCGGTGACCGTACGCCCGTCCTCGAAACGCAACAGGTTCTCCAGCAGGATCTTCAGCGTGAAGGGGAGGCGGGAGGCGCCGGAAAGACCGTTCTTCTCCGCCTTTTCCAAAGAGAAGATCTCCCAGGTCGCATCACCGACCTGCAGCGTGGTGCGCGCGCCGAAGCTGTCGCTCGTCTGCGTCATGAAAACACTCCCTTTTCATGGCGCAAGGGGATGGTGGAGAGTGCTCCGGGGGGCGGCGGGATGATCCCGCTTCCGTCCTCCGCCTCGCAGCCTGTTTGTCCGATGAGCGGCTCCCTTGTAGCAGAAAAGCCCCGGAAAGCGCCATGACTACCTTGGCCGCACGGTCTTGTGAGGTTCGAAAAGGGGCGAAAACGGCATCTGTGCTCTTGTCTTCGGCCCCGTTTCGGGCAATGGATGGCGGCCATGAAACTGACCGGCAAAGATCTGGCCTGCCGGCGCGGCGGGCGTCTGGTGTTCTCCAGCCTCTCCTTCGAGGTCTCCTCGGGCGAGATGCTGATCCTGCGCGGCCCCAATGGTGCCGGCAAGACTTCCCTGCTGCGTCTGATCGCCGGACTGGCCCCGCCGGCTGCGGGCATCCTGAATCTGGAGGGTAGCGATCCCGATCTCACCGTCGGCCAGCAGAGCCACTACATCGCCCACCAGAATGCCTCCAAGCCGCAACTGACGGTGATCGAAAACCTCCGGTTCTGGCAGCGCTTCCACGGCGGAAGCGAAGATCGCATCGCCGATGCGGTGGACGCCATGGATCTGGCCCGCCTGTCGGGATATGCGGCGGGTCTGCTTTCCGCCGGCCAGAAACGCCGTCTGGCGCTGGCCCGCCTCGTGCTCGTGGAGCGGCCCGTGTGGCTGCTGGACGAGCCCACCGTTGGACTGGACGTGGCCTCCGTGGACCGCCTGCGCAGTCTGATGGAGGCGCATCTGGGGGCTGGCGGTATCGTCATCGCCACCACCCACATCGATCTCGGAATGGCCCAGGCCCGTATCTTCGAGTTCTCCGAGATCCACTGGCAGGCGGAGGTGGAGATCGCATGAACGTGTTGTTCTCTCTGATCGGACGCGACGTGCTGCTGGCCTTGCGTGCCGGTGGCGGCATCGGCACCGCATTCGGCTTCTTCCTGACCGTGGTGGTGCTGCTGCCCATCGGCATTGGTCCCGATCAGGCGCTGCTGCAGCGCATCGCTCCGGGTGCGCTGTGGATCGCCCTGCTGATGTCGGTGCTGCTGTCCGCCGACCGCATCTACAGCGCCGACTTCGAGGACGGCTCGCTGGAGGTCATGGCGCTGGGCCCGGCGCCTCTGGAAGTGGTGGCTCTGGCCAAGGCCCTGGCCCACTGGATCACCGCCGGCCTGCCGCTGGCCGTGGCCGCGCCGCTGCTTGGCTTCCTGCTCAACCTCGACGCAGCACTGGTGCCGGCACTGGCAGCCGCCATGATCACCGGTTCGCTGGCTCTGTCCATGCTGGCGGCCATGGGCGCGGCGATCACCGTCGGCCTGCGCAAGGGCGGCCTGCTGATTTCCCTGCTCATCCTGCCGCTCTACATCCCGCTGATGATCTTCGGCGTCTCGGCATCAGCCGGCACGGTTTCCGGACCGGACACCTCCACCTCCTCCTTCCTCATTCTCACCGCCATCGTGCTGGTGGCGGTGGTCGTCTCGCCGGTGGCTTCGGCCGCCGCCCTGCGTGCTCACATGCGCTGAAAGACGGTACAGATCCCGCATGCCGGACCAAGGCATGAATGTTGCGTAACGTGCCGGACGGGTAATGGTATGTTAACCTTGACCTGCTTGTGTCGGCATGGACCGGCAGAGCGAACGGACATGCCTTCATCTGCCGAAGTTTTGACAACTTGATCCGCGATCAAGCATGCGGCCGTCTTCCGCAGACGGAAGGGGTTGCCGCCGATCGCCGGCATCCAGGGACGCAAGAGGGGCAACCGGACCTCATGGACGTGGAAATCGCAAATCAGATGGCCGGCGGCCATGACTTCTCGGTTCTGGGCATGTTCCTGCGAGCCTCGCTGGTGGTCAAGCTGGTCATGGCGGGACTGGTTTTCGCCTCGGTACTATGCTGGGCCATCGTGTTCGAGAAGTTCGCCGTCATTGCCCGCATGCGGCGGGCCATCGACCGTTTCGAGACCCTGTTCTGGTCCGGCAAGTCGCTCGACGAGATCTACGTCGCCGCCACCCACGGCCGTCCTGTCGGAACGGCGGCGCTCTTCGTCGCCGCCATGGACGAATGGCGCCGCTCCCAGTCGGCACAGGCCGGCGGTCATCTGGCCAGCCTGGTACAGCGCATCGAAAAGGTGATGGAAGTGGAACTGCAAAGGCAGACGGAGATGCTGGAACGACGCCTTCTGGTGCTGGCCACGGTGGGATCCATCTCCCCCTTTGTCGGCCTGTTCGGCACCGTCTGGGGCATCATGAATTCGTTTCAGGCCATCGCCATCTCCAAGAACACCAACCTGGCGGTGGTTGCGCCGGGTCTGGCGGAAGCGCTGTTCGCCACCGCCCTGGGCCTGCTGGCAGCCATCCCGGCGGTGATCTTCTACAACAAGTTCTCCCACGACGTGGCCCGGCTGGGGGCGCGCATGGAGAACTTCATCGACGAATTCACGGCCATCCTCTCGCGCCAGCTGGAGGATGCGGCCGCATATTGAAGACTTTCGGAGTACGCGCATGGCGGCAGGACTTCACGGATCCATCGGAGGCGGCGGCCGGCGCGGGCGCAGGCGCTCTTCTCGACTTGCGCCGATGAGCGAGATCAACGTCACGCCCTTCGTGGACGTGATGCTGGTGCTGCTCATCGTCTTCATGGTCGCCGCGCCCATGCTCACCGTGGGCGTGCCCATCGAGCTGCCGAAGACGAAGGCAAAGCCCCTGCAGGGCGAAAAGGAGCCGGTCACCGTCACCGTGAAGGCGGACGGCACGGTCTTCCTCCAGGAGACGGAAGTGGATCCCGAAACTCTGACCGCCAAGGTTCGGGCAATCTCGGAAAACGGATACGACGAGCGCATATACGTGCGCGCCGACAGGAATGTGGATTACGGTACGGTCATGAAGGTCATGGGGGCGCTCTCCGGAGCCGGCTTCAAGCGCCTGGCCCTCGTCACTGCACCGAAGGATGCCGCCGCGGGCGGGAAGAAGAAAGGCCGTAGGAGCGGCAAGGCCAGCCGCGGCAGATAGCGGACGAAAGGACGAATGCGCTACACCCTGCCCATATCCCTCTTCCTGCATCTGGGAATCCTGCTGGCGGCGATCATCGTGCTGCCGGCGCCGGAGGAATTTCGCGTGACCCCGCAGGAAGCGCTGCCGGTGGAGATCGTCAACATCGAAGACGTCTCGAAGCGCATGGCCATGACCCGGGATGCCCCGGAAAAACCCGTTGAAAAACCGGCACCGAAAGTCCGTGAGCCACAACCGAAGCCGCAGCCCAAGCCGGCCCGCGAAACGGTGCAGTCGCAGCCGGAGCCGAAATCCGCGCCCGAGCCGGAACCGGCACCTGAAAAAAAGGCCGAACCGGCCCCTGCCCCGGATCCTGCCGATCTGAAGAAACTGGTGGAGAAAGTCGCCGAGCCGGAACCGGAGAAGGTGGAACCAGCCCCCGCACCGAAGCCGAAGACGGCAGCCCGCCCGGCACCGAAGCCCCGGGCCCGCCCACGCGCCATCCGCAAGCTGGCGGCCCTGCATCGTCAGAAGCGGCAGAAGCCGAAAAAGCCGCGCAAGCAGCGCAAGGACACCATCGACGAGATCGCCGCCCTTCTGAACAAGGTGGACGAAACCCCGAAGGCCCGGCCGCCCGAGGCCGACGAAACCGGCACCCCGCGGCGCGGCCCCGCCGACATGGCTGGCGCCGATGCCACCCTGTCGGCCGATCTGGTGGATGCCCTGCGCCAGAAGATAGAAAGCTGCTGGAATGTGCCCGCCGGCGTGCGTGACGCGGAAGGACTGCGGGTGCGCATCCGCTTCCAGATGAGCCCCGAGGGGCTGATCACCGGCGGTCCGGAGGTGCTCAACAGCATGGCCCATCCGGCCTTCGACGCCGCCGCCCGCTCCGCCGTGCGCGCCGTCCTGGCCTGCCAGCCATATGACTTTCTGCCGCCCGAGAAATATGAAGCATGGAAGGACATCATCCTCAATTTCGACCCGAGCCGCATGCTCGCCGTCAACTGAGGCACCGGAAACACATGGGAAGGCCCGACATGACGCATCCGCACGAGGCTGATTGCACACTGCAGACCGGAAACATCCGCACCATCTGGAAAGTGGTCGTGCTGGCACTGATGGCCTGGCTTGCCGCCTACACGCCAGCCCGCGCCGTGCTGGAAGTGGACATCACCCGCGGCCGCGTGGAGCCCATGCCCATCGCCATCACCAGTTTTCTGGGGGCTTCGCCGAAGGAGCAGCAGTTCGGTGCCGACATCGCCGGCGTCATCGCCGCGGACCTGGAGCGCTCCGGCCTCTTCCGTCCGCTGGATCCGGCCTCCTTCATCGAGCGCATCACCAGTTTCGACAACCCGCCGCGCTTCGGGGACTGGCGCATCATCAAGGCGCAGGCCCTGGTCACCGGCCGCGTCCTGATGCAGGGCAACGGACGGCTGCGTGCCGAATTCCGCCTGTGGGACGTCTTCGCCCAACAGCAGATTCTGGGCCTGCAGTTCGTTACCAGCCCGCGCAATTGGCGGCGCATCGGGCACATGATCGCCGATGCCGTCTACAAGGCGGTGACCGGCGAAGAAGGGTATTTCGATACCCGCATCGTCTTCATCGAGGAAAGCGGTCCGAAGAACCGTCGCATCAAGCGCCTGGCCGTCATGGATCAGGACGGTTTCAACATGCGCCGGCTCACCGACGGGCGCACGCTGGTGCTCACCCCGCGCTTCTCGCCCAATGCCCAGGAGATCACCTACATCTCCTATGCCGGCGGGAAACCGCGCGTCTATCTCTACAACATCGAGACCGGGCAGCGCGAGATCGTCGGCTCCTTCCCCAACATGAGCTTCGCGCCCCGCTTCTCGCCCGACGGCCAGCGCATCATCATGAGCCTGCAGGAAGGTGGCGGTTCCAACATCTACGAGATGGATCTGCGTTCCCGCCAGCTGCGCCGACTCACCGATACTCCGGCCATCGATACCGCCCCCTCCTATTCGCCGGACGGCCGCTGGATCGTCTTCGCATCCGACAGGGAGGGATCCCAGCAGCTTTATGTCATGCCGGCCGGCGGTGGACAGGCCCGGCGCATCAGCTTCGGTCAGGGCCGCTACTCCACGCCGGTATGGTCGCCACGTGGCGACTACATCGCCTTCACCAAGATGCACAAGGGCCGCTTCGCCATCGGTGTCATCCGCCCCGACGGCAGCGGCGAGCGCATTCTCACTTCCGGCTACCACAACGAGGGCCCCACATGGGCCCCGAACGGCCGGGTGCTGATGTTCTTCCGCGAATCACGCGGTCCCAACGGAGGCCCGCATCTGTTCACCGTCGATCTCACCGGCTACAATGAACGGCGCGTACCCACGCCGGGCTTCGCCTCCGACCCGGCATGGTCGCCCTTGCTGAAATGAAGCGGGAAGCCTATCCTTGCACCAAAGCGGCCGGTGCCGGTTACTCCGATTCACCACTGGAGAAATGGATGAAACGGATCAGAAAGTCATTATGCTGACAGATTTTTTCCGTTCCTGACCGCCGTCTGCGGCATGCGCCCGGATGAACACCGGCAGGAGGACAGGATCGTGACAGGGGCTGCTGCCGGAATCAGACAACCACTACGGGATACTGAAGAATGATGCTACGTTCCATCGCCAACATGAAGACTGTCGTGCTGCTCGCCGGCGTCCTTGCGCTCTCGGCCTGTTCTTCCGCAAACAAGCCGGACCTGGAGGCCGGGGCGGGTACCGGGCAGGGTCAGATCGTGCCCGGTTCGGAGCGTGACTTCATGCTCAACGTCGGCGACCGTGTCCACTTTCTGGTGGATCAGTCCACGCTGACCCCGGAGGCGAAGCAGATCCTCACCCGTCAGGCTGCCTGGCTGCGGCAATATCCCAACGTGACGGTGCAGATCGAAGGCCATGCCGACGAGCGCGGCACCCGGGAATACAACATTGCCCTGTCCGCCCGCCGTGCCGAAACGGTGAAGCGCTTCCTGGTGTCCCAGGGCATCTCGCCGGCGCGCATCTCCACCATCGCCTACGGCAAGGAGCGGCCGGTGGCGTTGTGTGACGCGGAACAGTGCTGGGCGCAGAACCGCCGTGCCGTCACGGTCATCACGGGCGGAGCCGCGGGCAAATAGCCGCAGCCTGCACTTCTTGCTCACGGGAGACGGTCGGATGATGCACATGCGCAGGAGAGTTTCCACATGCCTTTCCGTTGCGCTGATGCTGGCTGTGCTGGCACCGGTGGCCGGGGCGCAGGATGCGCGGTGGAACGCCCTTTATGACCGCATCATCCGCCTTGAGCACGAGGTGCGCAGCTTGCGCGACTTGCCCGGGAAGGCCGGAAAGGCCGACGGACGAAGGCTGCGTGCCATCGAGCGTCAGATCTCCGACCTGCGCCGCGAGATGCAGCGGCGCCTGACCGAAATCGAGGCCCGTCTGGCAAGGCTGGAAGACCGCAAGCCACCGGCAGAAACGGTTCGCGGATCCGCTGCGAAGCCTCCCGCACCACCGCGTGCGCCCATGCCGCCGGTTGCCAACAGCGATCTGCGCGGCCCGGAATTCAGCGTCGAGATAGAGCCGCCCCGCGAGCAGCTTCTCGGTCGCATCACGGTGGACGAAAAGGGGCGACCGAAACCTCCACGGACGGCACCTCCCCCGCCGCGTGCCAGCGGTGGTGCCCGGCCGCTTCCCGGCGTGCCTGCGACACTGGAGCCGGCACCCGGCGTCAGCGCTCCTCCTCCGGTCCTTCCCGAAACCGTACAGACCGCACCGCTGGATGCACCCGGTGCTGCAAAGACCGCCTCTACCGGTGGCAACCCGGACCTCGTGATGAAAGCTGCGCGCGACAATTTTCTCGCCCGGCGTTACGGTCTGGCGGAATCCGGCTACCAGGCCTTCCTGCGGCAGTTCCCGAATCATCCGAAGGCTGCGGAAGCTCGCTACGAACTTGGTGAAACCTATTACGTGCAGGGACGCTACAAGGAGGCGGGACAGGCCTACATCCGGGCCTACAAGGACTGGCCCCGCAGCTCCGTGGCCCCGCAGGCCCTCTATCGGCTGGGCCTGAGCCTGCGCCGGCTCGGGCGGACTAAAGAGGCCTGCCGCACATGGAAGCTGCTGCGTGAGAAATACCCGCAGTCCCGCGCCGCCCGCACCAGCGCTCCGCGGGAGATGAAACGTGCCCGCTGCGGCTGACCCTTCCGCACCACTCCACGACGAGGAGATCGCGCTGCTTCTTGCTCCTCTGCAGCGTTTTTCGCACTTGGCGCTGGCGGTCTCCGGAGGTGCCGATTCCACTGCCCTGATGCTGGCCGCCACCCGCTGGCGCGACCTTATTCCGGATCCGCCCCGCCTCACCGTTCTCACCGTCGATCACGCCCTGCGCCCACAATCACGGGAGGAAGTGCAGCTGGTCCGCAAACGGGCGGAAGCCTTGGGACTCCCCTGCCGCATCCTGCACCGCAAGGGCCCCAGGCCGCGCAGCGGCCTTCAGCAGGCGGCCCGCGAAGCCCGCTATGCCCTGCTCGGTGCCTGGTGCCGGGATCATGATGCGGCTCTGGTCACGGCCCATCATCTCGAGGATCAGGCCGAAACCTTTCTCATGCGCCTGGCCCGCGGGTCTGGAGTGGATGGTCTTGCCGCCATGGCCGACGAAACATTTCTGGAAGGCTGGAATATTCCGCTCCTGCGTCCCTTTCTCGGCATCACGCGCGCGCGCCTGCTCGCCACCGTCCGCGCGGCCGGACTGGACTGGATCGAGGATCCCTCCAATGCCGATGCCGCCTACGAGCGCGTCCGCATGCGGGAATTGCTGCCTGTGCTCGAACAGGCCGGCATCACGCCACGCGACATCGGTCTGAGCTGCCACAGGCTGCGGCGGGCGACCGAAGCATTGCAACGCTGGAGCGCCGAATTCCTGTCCACGCATCTTGTCTGCCATGCGGAACATGGTTGGGGCGAAGTGGCACTCCAGCCGCTTCTGGAACTGCCTAAGGAAATCCGGCTGCGCGTGCTGGCCGCCCTGATCCGCACCTTCGGGCATCCACGACGCCTCCGGCTGGCCGCTCTCGAGCGGCTGGACGAGTGGTGCATGCACGGCATCTCCCGGACACGGGTACTGGGAGGTGCCCGGCTGGCCCGTCGCACGCATGTGCTCGTGGTCGGCCGCGAACCCGGCCGGCTGCATGCGGAAACACGGCTGGATCCGGATCGGGAGGGCGCTCTCTGGGACGGCCGCTTTCTCGTGCGCGTTTCCTCTCCGCACCCATCGCTTGTCATCCAGGCGCTCGACACCATCGAACTGCCATCCACCTTTCCGGCACGTCCCGCCGACGTGCCCGCATTCGTGTGGCGGACACTGCCCGTGATCCTTGGTGCCGACGATCACAGGCCGCTTGCCTGCCCTGCAGCCGGCTGGCATGCCCCTCACGCAAGCTCCCTGGAAGCGGAAACCATCTTTCGAAATTGTAATGGCATTTCCGGATGATGGGGCGGAGGGCCGCCCCCTCGGCGCTTGGCAACCGGCGCGCAAGATCCTATGTTAGGCGGGCAAGGACGGGTGCCTCCGGTGCCATGACCATGCCCGATTGCCCGTCCATGAGGACGGAACCGAAGAGCCGGATTCGTGCGGGAACCATATCCCCGGCCGGAACCGGGCAAAGGACGAAATCGAGGTTTTTCCGTTGAACAACATACGCAACATCGCGATCTGGGCCATCATCGCCCTGCTGCTCTTCGCCCTGTTCAACCTCTTCCAGAACCCCTCGCAGAGGCGCGGTTCGGCCGAGGTAAGCTATACCCAGTTCCTCGAAAAGGTGGAAAAGGGCGAGGTGAAGGCGGTCACCCTGCAGGACGGGCAGATTACCGGCCAGCTCACCAACGGGCGTCCATTCGTCACTTATGCGCCTCCGGGCGATCCCGACTTCATCCGCACCCTGCGCGAAAAGAATGTGGAGATCCGCGTCAAGCCGAAGGGTGACGAGGGGCTGCTGCCCTCCATCCTGCTTTCCTGGTTCCCGATCCTGCTGATGATCGGCGTCTGGCTCTTCTTCATGCGTCAGATGCAGTCCAACTCCGGCAAGGCCATGGGCTTCGGCAAGTCGAAGGCGCGGCTGCTCACCGAGCGCCACGGCAAGGTGACCTTCGAGGATGTTGCCGGCGTCGACGAAGCCAAGGAAGAGCTGCAGGAGATCGTCGAATTCCTCAAGGATCCGCAGAAGTTCCAGCGCCTCGGCGGCAAGATCCCGAAGGGCGCGCTGCTGGTCGGCCCGCCCGGTACCGGCAAGACGCTGCTGGCCCGCGCCGTGGCCGGCGAGGCGGGCGTACCGTTCTTCACCATCTCCGGCTCCGACTTCGTGGAGATGTTCGTCGGCGTTGGCGCCTCGCGCGTGCGCGACATGTTCGAACAGGCGAAAAAGAACGCGCCCTGCATCATCTTCATCGACGAGATCGACGCCGTCGGCCGCCATCGCGGCGCCGGTCTGGGCGGCGGCAACGACGAGCGCGAGCAGACGCTCAACCAGCTGCTGGTGGAGATGGACGGCTTCGAGGCCAACGAGGGCATCATCCTCATCGCCGCCACCAACCGGCCCGACGTGCTGGATCCGGCACTGTTGCGCCCGGGCCGCTTCGACCGGCAGATCGTGGTGCCCAACCCGGACGTGAAGGGCCGCGAGAAGATCCTGCGGGTGCACATGGCCAACGTGCCGCTGGCGCCCGATGTGGACCCCAAGGTACTGGCCCGTGGCACGCCGGGCTTCTCCGGTGCCGATCTGGCCAATCTGGTCAACGAGGCGGCCCTGCTGGCGGCCCGTCGCAACCGGCGCATGGTCACCATGAAAGACTTCGAGGACGCCAAGGACAAGGTCATGATGGGCGCCGAGCGCAAGTCCATGGCCATGTCCGAGGAGGAGAAGAAGCTCACCGCCTATCACGAGGCGGGACATGCCATCGTGGCCCTGAACGTGCCCGACGCCGATCCCGTCCACAAGGCGACGATCATCCCGCGCGGCCGCGCGCTGGGCATGGTCATGCAGCTTCCCGAGGGCGACCGCTACTCCATGAAATACCGGCAGATGACCTCGCGACTGGCCATCATGATGGGCGGACGTGTCGCCGAGGAGCTGATCTTTGGCCCGGAGAACGTCACCTCCGGCGCCCAGTCCGACATTGAGCAGGCCACCAAGCTGGCCCGCGCCATGGTCACCCGCTGGGGCTTCTCCAAGGAGCTGGGCCTGGTGGCCTACGACGAGAACCAGGACGAGGTCTTCCTCGGCATGTCGGTGGCCCGCCAGCGCAACATCTCCGAGGCCACCGCCCAGAAGATCGACGCCGAGGTGCGCCGCATCCTGGACGAAGCCTACGAGACCGCCCGTCGTATCCTCTCGGAGAAGGCGAAGGATCACGAGACGCTGGCGAAAGGCCTGCTCGAGTACGAAACCCTGACCGGCGACGAGATCCGCGACCTGCTGGCCGGAAAGCCGCCAAAGCGTGACGATGACGAGGGGCCGAAGGCCAAGTCCACTCCCACCGTCCCGGTGACCCGTCCGAAGAAGGACGGCGGCGAGGAGGCCGACGGCATGGAACCCCAGCCGCAGGCCTGAAACCAGGGGGCGGAACGGGAGCGACATCCTGAGCGATACCGACGGCGGTGCATCTTCCAGGCGCCGCCGTCGCCTTTCGGGGGACTGGACATGAACGATTCGGCTGACCGCCTTCACATCCGCCCGGCCAGCCTGCTGCATGGTGAAGCCGCGCACCATGCCGTGCACTGTGGACTGGCCCTGCCACTCGCCGGAGGCCCTGCCGCCTTCGCCCTCGCCGAGATCCTGCACCGCTGCACCACCACCGGCGAGATCTCCCGCCGCTGGGTCAGCGCACGCGACCTGCCCTCCCTTGCAAAGGACAGCCAGCCCCTGAGCACCCGTCTGGAGCGCATCACCGCCCCCCGGCCCGCCATCGCCGGACTGGATCTCTCCCGCCCCCGCATCATGGGCATCGTCAACGTCACGCCGGACAGCTTTTCCGACGGTGGTCGGCATGCGGATTCCGATTCGGCTGTGCGCCATGCCTTGGCCCTGACGGAACAGGGTGCCGACATTCTCGACGTGGGCGGCGAATCCACCCGCCCCGGCGCCTCGGAAGTTCCGGTGGAGGAGGAAATCGCCCGCGTCGTTCCGGTAGTGCGGGAGCTGGCACAACGCGGTCTGACAGTCAGCGTGGACACCCGCAAGGCCGCGGTGATGGAGGCCGCCATCGCCGCCGGCGCCGCCATCATCAACGACGTCACCGCCATGCGTGGCGATCCCCGTTCCGCAAAGGTGGTGGCGGAGGCCGGCGTGCCGGTGATCCTCATGCACGCCCGGGAAGTGCCCGTGCGCCCCGACATCACCCATGAATACGAAGATGTGGTGCTGGACGTGGCTGATGCACTGGAATCGCATGTTCGCAACGCCGTTCAGGCCGGCATCCCGGAGCGCAACATCATTATCGATCCGGGCCTCGGTTTCGGCAAGGAGGCGGACGACAACCTGCGCCTGATGCAGCGGCTACCGTTGTTCCACGGCCTCGGCGTGCCCCTTCTCGTCGGCGCCTCGCGCAAGCGCTTCATCGGCGCGGTGACCGGTGTCGAGGCACCCACGGAGCGTCTTGCCGGATCGCTCGCCGTGGCCCAGCTCGCCGCGCAGGCCGGCGCTGCCATCGTGCGGGTGCACGACGTGGCGGAGACGGTGCAGATGGTACGGATGTTGCTTTTCGCATGGTAAGGTTGCAAATTTGTCCCATGTAAACACTCTTGTGACATGGATGGGGACACGGCAACCTTGAGCGGGGCCGGCACGAACCGGCTGAGACGAGAGAAACCGAAGAGCGGGAAATGAGCAGAAAGTATTTCGGAACGGACGGCGTGCGCGGCCTTGCCAACAGCGCTCCCATGGATCCCCAGACCATCATGCGCTGCGGCATGGCCGCCGGCAGCCTGTTCTCCACCGGCCACCGCCCCCGCGTGGTCATCGGCAAGGACACCCGCCTGTCCGGCTACATGGTGGAACAGGCGCTGACGGCGGGCTTCCTCTCCGTAGGGATGGACGTCTTCCTCTTCGGCCCGCTGCCCACACCTGCGGTGGCGATGCTGACCCGCTCGCTGCGTGCCGATCTCGGCGTCATGCTCTCGGCTTCCCACAACCCCTACCACGACAACGGCATCAAGTTCTTCGGCCCCGATGGCTACAAGCTCTCCGACGAGCAAGAACTGCGCATCGAGGAGCTCATGGATTCCGACGTCTCCAAACTCGCCGCGGCCCCCGATCGTCTGGGCCGCGCCAAGCGCATCGAGGATGCCCAGGCCCGTTACATCGAGTTCGCAAAGCGCACTCTGCCGCGGACCCTCAGGCTGGACGGTCTGCGGGTGGTCATCGACTGCGCCAACGGTGCCGCCTACCGCGTCGCCCCGGAGGTGCTCTGGGAGCTGGGCGCGGAAGTCATCACCATCGGCGCGGAACCCAACGGCTTCAACATCAACGACAAGTGCGGCTCCACCGCACCGGAACGCATGTGCGAGAAGGTGCGCGAAATGCGCGCCGACATCGGCATCGCGCTGGACGGCGACGCCGACCGGGTGGTGATCGCCGACGAGAAGGGCCGGCTGGTGGACGGCGACCAGCTGCTCGGCCTCATTGCCACCTATCTTCTGGAAAAGGGACAGCTCGCCGGCGGCGGCGTGGTGGCCACCGTCATGTCCAACCTCGGACTGGAACGCTATCTGGAGGGCTTCGGCCTGAAACTGGAGCGCACGAAGGTCGGCGACCGCTACGTCATGGAGCGCATGCGTCAGGGCGGCTACAATGTCGGCGGCGAACAGTCGGGCCATATCATCCTCACCGACCACACCACCACCGGCGACGGCCTCATCGCCGCCCTTCAGGTCCTGGCCGTCGTCGTGACAAAGGGTCGCAGGGTCTCCGAGATCTGCCACGTCTTCGATCCCGTACCGCAGATCCTGGAGAACGTGCGTTACTCCGGCTCCGCTCCACTGGAGGATCCCGCCGTCCGGGAATCCATTGCACGTGCCGAGGTGATGCTCGAAGGCAGCGGACGGCTGGTGATCCGCGCCTCCGGCACCGAGCCGGTGATTCGCGTCATGGCGGAAGGCGACGACGAGGATCTGGTGCGTCAGGCGGTTGGCGAAATCACCGAGGCCCTGCGCGCCCGGGCCGCCTGACCCGGCAGAGGTCCATCTCGAAAAATGGTTTGCGAATCCTTTATGGAATCCGTTGGATTTTCCATAAGGCTGTTTCATTGTGAGACGCCCTGACGTAACGCCATATTTCCGCAAAAAACGGGTCAGATTTCAGTCAATCCCATCGATTAGAGGTTGTTCCCAGCCGAAACACGTCATGCTGCGTGCGCGGCACTG
>JAJRRY010000176.1 GCA_024279095.1 Alphaproteobacteria bacterium | reverse complement strand
GAAACGGCCGGGTTTTCCTTCGCCGCCTTCATGGCTTTGGTATCGTTGGTCTCCCAGACCCGGCCGGCCATGCGCGAAAGCGGTTCGCCGAATACCTTCTCGCGCAGAGCTTTCTGATCCTCCGGAGACAGCGAGCGGAAGCGGTCGGGATTCATGATGATGGCGAAGGAGCCGCGGTAGAAGCCGCCCGGCATCATGTAGACGTTGGGGGCTACCTCGTCCAGTTTGAACCCCTTGCGGCTCTCCATGGGGAACATCACGCCGTCCGCCGCATGGGAGGAAAGGGTTTCGTAGACCTTCGGCGCCGGAACGCGAATGCCGGTGGCACCCAGAGCAGCACCGACGTCACCGGATACGCCGCCACCGAGGCGCAGTTTCAATCCCTTGATCTGCGAAAGCTGCGTGACCTTCTTGCCCTTGACGGTGTGCAGCTGGCCAGGGCCGTGCGTCATCAGGCCAATCACCATCACCCCCCGGTGTTCGTTGGCCTTCTTCAGAAATTTTTCGTAGGCGCGCCAGTAGGCCACGGATGCGGCTTCCGCGCCCCCCTCATATCCCGGCAGCTCGATCAGCTTGGTCACGGTGAAACGCCCGGGCGTGTAGCCGTGGAAGATCCATGTGATGTCCGCCGCGCCATCCTGTATGAGATCGAACTGGGCTGGCGGAGAGGCCAGCTTGTACTTGATTTGTGCCGTCACGCGGCCGTTCGTGGCCTCCTCGATCATCTTGATGAGCTGCGGCCACATCTGGGCGTTCATGCCGTGGCCGGGCGGAGCCCAGCTGGAAATGGTGAGCTTGACGGGGGCGGCATCCGCCAGACCTGCGGAGACGGCAATGGCGGTGGCGGCCATCAGGCCGGCTGCGAATGACTTCAGGCGCATTTCGTGGCTCTCCCTCTGGGCGGACCTGCACGATGTGGCCCGCCATCTGCCCTTGCGCATCCGCATCAGTGACCGGCAGGTGTATGGCCGGGATGCGCGGCGGTCCCTGTTGTTCTTGTCTGCATGTACTGGCGGAATGATGATATCGCCGTTGCGGAGAATAGGACAGGAAAACAGGCCTCTTCAAGAGACGAAAAAGCGCATAATACTTTCGTATCAATATGTTGCGGCGATGTCGCCAGGTTGCGGAAACGGCCGGCAGGCCACAAGCGGAAGTTCCGGACAGGTTCAGAAGGTGCGCAGAACCCAGCGTGAACCCGATCGCATGAGCTGAAAACGGCTCTGCTGCAGGGCGGAACGGAGCGAATTCAGAGGCAGGCGTGAGGTGAGGATGATTTCCGCTCCATTGCCGGAAAGCGTGGAAACATCGACATTGTCCACTCCCGGGGTGGTAACCAGTCGTGCACGCAGGGACTGCCATTCCCGCAGGGAATGAAAGGGCACGATCACTGGAAGGCGGGTCGCCATGGCGGCCGCCCGAGCCTTGGCTGCACGCTCCGCGGAGATCTTTTTCTTCCACTTGTAGGTCATGACGGACCGGAAGCGCTCCACGGCCTGCCGCGCCGCAGCTTCCAGCCCGCCTTCCTGCGCCGTGTAGACCTTGTCGAAAGCAATGCGCCCCACCGGGGAATCTCCTGTCATCACGGCATGCACGGCGTTATCGCCTGCGGGTTCGGCAATGGCCACCAGAACGGAATCCACATCATAGCGCAGCCGCAGGGCACCCAGACGGGCGGCGTCACCCTCCAGCGCTTCAGTGGCGGAAAGGGTCTGCCGGTCCGTCATGTCACCGACAGGGATGACTATCGGGACAAGTGTATTTTCCGATGGAATCTCCTTCCAGGCCTGCCCCCATGGATTGTCTTCCCACAGCACGGGTCCGTCGGGGCTGCGCCAGACGGGCACGATGAGAATCTTCGGGGACTGCCTGGTGATGATGCCCTTGCCGATGGACTGAAGCGCCTGCCGCACGCGGGCGGGGCGGAAACGGATGGTCAGGCGGCCGATGTAGCGTCGCGCGCCCGTATGCTCTTCTTCAATGGAAAGGGAGGACATCATCCGTCCGATCTTGCGGGGGCCGAGTTTTGAGAGCTGCTGCCAGGCCTCCTCGTCGGCAATGCGCGTCAGCAGCGCATGGAACGCCTTCATCTGGGCTTCCTGAATGGCCCGCACCTTGGCCGTCGCGGCATCCTTGTCCGTGACATCGACCTTGACGCCACGGATGGTGAAGATGTCGTCCGATGCGGCCCGGGCTTCGCCGATGACCAGAAAGAAGGCGAGCACCAGAAGGACCGTCGCCCGCAGCGCAATCGTCATGTTCCGCATTCTCCGCTTGCCCCCGTGCATGCATGCATCACGCGTCTTCCGACATGGGAAAGGACTGGAAAAGTCCCGCTCTCCCACGCATTTTGGCTTGCGCGTGGCGCTTTCCATATCCGATACATAGCACAAAGTGAAGTGCGTGGGGGATACACCCCGTCACCTGTTTTCCGGGAGTGTCGAGAAGCCATGAGCAGCAAGGGCAGGGGCCTGACCTACGCCGACGCCGGCGTGGACATCGAGGCCGGCAACGACCTGGTGAGAGCCATAGGGCCTCTGGCCGCTTCCACTGTGCGTCCGGGGGCGGAAGGCGGTCTGGGCGGATTCGGCGGCCTGTTCGATCTCGCCGCTACGGGATATGAGGATCCGGTGCTGGTGGCCGCCAATGACGGCGTTGGCACCAAGGTGCTGCTGGCCATTGCCACCGGGCGTCATGACACGGTGGGAATCGACCTCGTGGCCATGAGCGTCAACGATCTGGTGGTGCAGGGTGCCGAGCCGCTGTTCTTCCTTGACTATTTCGCGACGGGGCGGCTTTCCGTGGAAGCAGCCCGTGATGTGATCGCCGGCATTGCCGAAGGGTGCCGGCAGGCGGGCTGCGCGCTCATCGGTGGCGAGACGGCGGAAATGCCCGGCATGTATGCCGATGGCCACTACGATCTGGCCGGATTCGCCGTCGGCGCCGTGGAGCGCGGCAAGGTGCTGCCGAAGATGGAGGCCGTGCAGCCCGGCGACGTGATTGTCGGCCTCGCGTCCTCGGGACCGCATTCCAACGGGTATTCCCTCATCCGCCGCATCGTGAAGGCCTCCGGTCTGTCCTGGGATGCGCCCGCACCCTTTGCGCCGGGTCTCACCCTGGGCGAGGCTTTCCTGATCCCGACACGCATCTATGTGAAGCCGCTGCTGCCGGCGCTGCGAAACGACAATGCGGGCGTGAAGGCACTGGCTCACATCACGGGCGGCGGCTTTGTGGAGAACGTTCCTCGCGTCCTGCCGGAAAACGTGGCGGCCCGCATCGACCTGACGGTCCTGCCCGTGCCGCCCGTGTTCGGCTGGCTGAAGGCGGAGGGCGGCGTCGAGGAGGCGGAGATGCTGCGTACCTTCAACTGCGGTTGCGGCATGATCGCCGTTGTTGATGCCGGTTCCGCGGATACTTTCATGAGCATCATGCGAAAGCAGGGCGAGGCGCCTTTCGTGCTGGGCAAGCTGGTTTCGCGTGAGGATGAGGCGGTGGTGTTCAAAGGACATGCGGAGTTCGGCACATGACGGAAGGGCGCAGGAAACGGGTGTGCGTGCTCATCTCGGGGCGCGGCTCCAACATGGAGGCCCTGATCGCCGCCGCCCGCCGGCCGGAATGTCCCTACGAGATCGTCGGCGTCATATCCAACCGGCCGGATGCCGGGGGGCTGGAGACGGCGGCACGCGAGGGAATCGCCACCACGGTGATCGACCATCGGAAGTTCGATTCGCGGGAGGCGTTCGAGGAGGTCCTGCACGAGACACTGCTCGTCTTTGCCGCTGACCTGGTGGCGTGCGCCGGCTTCATGCGGATCATGACGGCAGGCTTCACCAGCCGCTGGGAGGGCAGGATGCTCAACATCCATCCCTCCCTGCTGCCGCTCTACCGGGGGCTGCACACGCATCAGCGCGCGTTGGAGGACGGCGTGCGCATCCATGGCTGCACGGTGCATTTCGTGACCGCCGATCTCGACGGCGGCCCCATCATCATTCAGGCGGCCGTGCCCGTGCTGCCGGATGACACCCCGGATACCCTCGCCACCCGCGTGCTGCGGCAGGAGCACCGTATCTTCCCCAGGGCCCTGGAGCTCGTGGCCTCGGGCAGGATCCGACTGGAGAACGGCAGGACGGTGGGCACATGGACGGCAGATCCGGAGATTGCCGTTGTTTCGCCATCGCTCGACTGAATGTGCCCGAACCGTTGTGGAGGACGCATCATGACCGACGGAACGGTTCTGAGACGGCAGATCGTGGACGCCGCAAGGCATCTTGTGGAACGTGGCCTCAACCGGGCCGCCGCAGGAAATGTCTCGGCACGCTGTGATGAGGGTTTTCTGATCACACCTTCAGGCGTACACGCCATGGAGCTGAAGCCGGAACAGATTGTCTTCATGGACATGGAAGGCAATCCGGTGCAAGGGGCCCTGAAACCCTCCAGCGAATGGCGCATGCATAGGGATATCTATGCCAACCGGCCGGAGGCGCAGGCCGTCATTCACACCCATTCGGATCATGCCACGGCCCTTGCCTGCCTGGGCGAGCCCATCCCGGCCTTCCATTACATGGTGGCGATGGCTGGCGGCGAGCTCATCGACTGCGCGCCCTATGCCACTTTCGGCACCGAAGAGCTGTCGCGCAACATGCTGCGCGCGCTCGGAAACCGGCGGGCCGTCCTGCTGTCTCACCACGGCGTGATCGTCCACGGCAAGAGCATGGACAATGCCCTGACGCTGGCCGAAGAAGTGGAAGGACTGGCGCGGCAATACATCCTTGCACGCTCAATCGGACACCCGAAAACGCTGCCGGAAGATGAAATGGTGCGTGTGCTGAAGCTGTTCCGGAGATACGGACAGAAAGATGACGATTGACGATTTTCGCCATGCATACGGCGAAAATCCACATCGTTTCCAGCCATGCTATGGAAAGAATGGTGGGCGATGCTGGACTCGAACCAGCGACCCCTGCGATGTGAACACAGTGCTCTACCAGCTGAGCTAATCGCCCCTGCCATTCGCGGGTGCGGGCCCTCATGAGCCAGCGCGTGAGTGCATATACGGCCCGGTGGCCCGCTCGTCAAGAGAGCTTCGGAGGTAATTTTTCATATCCTCTGCAAACCACTAGAATTACACGCTTTTCGCGCATTTATGGCGGGTTCACAATTTTTCCATGTTTAGAAGCCCTTAAATCGAGATGGGTAGTATGAGTACTGATCGTATGCGGAATGTGTCCGGCACGCAGGAAAAGAACGGCAACAGGAAAAGACCGTGAAACGCCAGATGGAAATCCTTGCCGCGAAGGGCGGCACCCGGAAGGACATGCAGAGCTACATCTCTCCGGATGTTGTCCAGAGGCTTCTCAAGCTGGCGGACTTTGCCGCATTGACCCTTTCCTCGATGGGGCTGCTCGTGATGTTCGCGCCGAGTGCGACGAACTATGACTACGTGTTCTACATCGCCCTGACGTTGACGGTCGCGTTCGGTTCCCTGGCTGCACTGCGAGAGGCCGGTCTCTACAGGATGCAGGCGCTGCTGAAGCCGCAGCGGACCATGCCTTTCAGCATTCTGACGGTCGTGCTCACGGGATTGGCCGGTTTTGCCTTCGCGCACTGGCACACGGGGTATTTCGACTGGCGTCTCGCCTTCAACTGGATTCTGCTGATGGCCGCATGGATGGCTCTGAGCCGGCTGCCGCTGTGGATCTGGGCCGCGCCGCGCGAGCAGGCGGGAGCCTTCCGGCGCCGCATCGCCATCGTGGGCGGAGGGGAAGCTGCGGAAAAGGCCATTAACACGTTGGAGGCTTCTGACGATCTGGACATCGACATTGTCGGCATCTTCGACGATCGAAAGGACTCGCGCTCTCCGGATCACATCCGACGCTATCGCAAACTCGGGAACATTGCCTATCTGCACGATTATGCGCGCAAGAACCGTGTCGATCTGATCATCGTCGCCATTCCGCTGTCAGCGGAGAAGCGGCTACTGGAGATGCTGAAGCAGTTGTGGGAGCTGCCGGTGGATATCCGCATTTCCGGGCAGGCCTCGCAACTGAAGCTGTCGCCGCGCGCCTACGACTATCTCGGTGATCTTCCTCTGCTGACGGTCTTCGAGCTTCCGCTTTCGGACTGGGGGCGCTTTGTCAAGGCCGCAATGGACCGGACACTTGCCGCCCTGATGCTGATCGCGTTTGCTCCGGTCATGGCGCTGATCGCGCTGGCCATCAGGCTGGAGAGCAGGGGACCGGTGTTCTTCAAGCAGAAGCGCTACGGCTTCAACAACGAGCTGATCGAAGTCTACAAGTTCCGCTCCATGTACGTGGACAAGTGCGACTCCACGGCCAGCAGGCTGGTCACGAAGGGCGATCCCCGCGTCACGCGGGTGGGGCGTTTCATCCGCAGGACCTCTCTCGACGAGCTGCCGCAGCTTTTCAATGTGCTGAAAGGCGAGCTTTCACTGGTCGGACCGCGGCCGCATGCGACCCAGGCCAAGGCTGCGGATGCCCTGTACCACGAAGTGGTGGACGGATACTTCGCGCGCCACAAGGTGAAGCCCGGCATCACCGGCTGGGCGCAGATCAACGGCTGGCGCGGCGAAACGGACACCTACGAGAAGATCGAGAACCGCGTCAAGTACGACCTGGAATACATCGACAACTGGTCGATCTGGTTCGATCTCTACATCCTGTTCAAGACGCCGTTTGCACTGTTCTCATCCCAGAACATGGAGAATGCCTACTGACAACGGCGTGCGGGCCGACGAAAAGTCTTTGTGCCGGCGGTTTTCATGATAAAAACCGCCGATGTCGTATGAGGGAGCCCGCATGCCAGTGCCTGTCAATCTGCCCAACCTGATCACCATCGCCCGGATTCTGATGGTGCCACTGACGGTCTGGCTCATCATCACGGGCCGTCATGAGCTGGCCTTCTTCGTCTTCATTCTTGCGGGCATATCCGACGGCGTGGATGGTTTCATCGCCAAGCGCTTCGACATGCGCACCACGCTTGGCGCCTATCTCGATCCATTGGCCGACAAACTCCTGCTGATGTCCATCTATGTGACGCTGGGCATTCTGGATCAGCTCCCGGCCTGGTTAGCCATACTGGTTGTCTCACGCGACCTGCTGATTGTCGGCGGCGTGGTGCTGGCTTGGCTCATGGACGCCCCAATGGATATGAAACCGCTGTGGATCTCCAAGGTGAACACAACGGTGCAGATCATCTTTGCCGGTGCCTTCCTGTTCTTCCGCGGCTATGGATGGGACACGGGAATGCTGGTCTTTTTCGGTGCGCCGCTCGTGGCGGCTTTCACGGTGGCTTCGGGCGCGCTATATCTGCGGGACTGGCTGCGTCACATGGCGCAGCAGGCCAACGGAACGCACTGAGCCGTCGTCCGGTGTGGCAGGGCGATCAACCCCGCAGGGAGCAATCATGACTCTGAAGATGCAGATCATGTTCTGGCTGGGCGTGCTGGGTGTGCTCGTGCTGGGCATGTGGCTTCTGGGCGATGTCATGACGCCCTTCATTGCCGGCATGGCGCTGGCCTACTTCCTCGATCCCGTCGCCGACAAGCTGGAGGAGTGGGGTCTGCCGCGACTGGCCGCAACAACTCTCATCCTTTCCCTGGCGGTGGTCCTGTTCCTGGCCATCTTTCTGCTTTTCGCGCCGCTTCTGGCCCAGCAGGTCGGTCAGTTCATGGACCGTCTGCCGGGTTACGTGGCGACGCTTGTGCGTCTGTTCAACGAGAATGCGCCGCAATGGCTGAAGGAGGCCCTGGAACGCACCTCCATCAACAATGGCGGAAACGCGCCGGAACTGGCCGCGAAGGCGGCGGGCTGGCTGGCAGCCGTGCTGAAATCGGTATGGACGGGATCCATGGCGCTGTTCAACCTGCTCTCACTGCTTGTGGTCACGCCCATCGTGCTGTTCTACATGCTCAACGACTGGGATCGCATGGTTGCCGTCGTGGATGGCTGGCTGCCACGGCACCATGCGGACACCATCCGGGGCATTGCCCGTGACATCGACCGCGCCATGGCGGGGTTCATTCGCGGGCAGGGTACGGTCTGTCTCGTTCTGGGGGCGTTCTATGCCGTGGCGCTCGTGGCTTCCGGGCTGCACTTCGGCCTGCTTATCGGCATCACGGCAGGCCTGCTCAGCTTCATCCCCTACGTGGGATCCATCATCGGTGGCACGCTGTCCATCGGCATGGCACTGGTGCAGTTCTGGCCGGACTGGGTGCAGATATTGCTGATCGCCGCCATCTTCGGGCTTGGTCAGTTCCTGGAGGGCAACTTCCTCTCTCCCAAGCTGGTTGGTGGCCGGGTCGGTTTGCACCCGGTGTGGATGATATTCGCTCTCATGGCTTTCGGCTATCTGTTCGGTTTCGTGGGATTGCTCATGGCCGTGCCGTTGGCCGCCGCCATCCGAGTGATTGTCCGTTACGCCCTCGGGCAATACCTGAACAGCTCGCTCTATCTTGGTGACGACAAAGAAAAAGGCATCGAGACCGGGGAAGGGCAATGAACGACAGGCCTGCACAGCTCGCCTTCGACCTGCCTCAGGAGCCGGGCATGGGGCGTGAGGATTTCTTCGTGACCGAAGCCAACAGGGCAGCCCTTGAAATGGTGGATGCCTGGCCGACCGGCGGTGAACGTTCACCACTGCTTGTGCTGACGGGGCCTGCAGGATCCGGCAAGAGCCACCTTGCCGCAATCTGGCGTGAGCGCACATCGGCCCTGCTGGCTGCACCGCAGGACGTGATGGCGGAAAACCTGCCGGCCCTGCTTTCCGTCGGCCGTCTCGTGATCGAGGACATGCCGGGCGACGCACTGGACGAGACCGCCATGTTCCATCTCGTCAACATGGCCAGGGAGCACGGCGCCGCCATTCTGCTCACCTCGCGGGAATTTCCCTCGCGATGGAACGTCACGCTGCCTGACCTGCGCAGCCGCCTGAAGGCGGCGCAGGTGGCGGAGCTGGGGCCGCCGGATGATGCACTTCTGCGGGCAGTGCTGGTGAAGCTGTTCACGGACCGGCAGCTCAAGGTCGGAGAGGGCGTCATTTCCTACATGCTCTCGCGGATGGAGCGTTCCCTTGCCACCGCCCGCGAGCTTGTTGAAGAGATCGACCGCAGGGCACTGGAAGAAAAAGTCAACGTGACCCGTCCTTTCGTGGCCCGGCTGATGCGCCGGCGCGATGCTTCCGCCTGTTCCGGATAAGCGCCCGTATCGTATTGGCGAGGCGGCATTGCGCCTGTGTGCCGCATTTCCGGAAGGTTTGCTTTCCTGCGGGGCCGGGCTATCCTTGTCATCGAGGAGGGCAGGGCATGACCGAACTTTCCGGACTGGATCCGGCACAGGGCTGGACACTTCCCGACGAGGACGAAAGGGTCTGCACGCCAGCCTTTGATGAGGTGACCCCGGGTGATTCCATCTCCATGGACAGCCCCCGGCGCTTCGTCAATCGCGAGCTCTCGTGGCTCGGTTTCAACATGCGGGTGCTGGAGGAAGCCTGCAACAGACGTCATCCGCTGCTGGAGCGTCTGCGATTTCTGTCCATATCCGGCAACAATCTGGACGAATTCTTCATGGTGCGCGTCGCCGGTCTCGTGGGGCAGGTGCGCGCCGGCATCACCGAGCCTTCGCAGGATGGTCTGACACCCGCACAACAGCTGCGCCGGGTGCGCGAGTATGCTTCACGCCTGATGACCATGCAGGACGAGCGCTGGGCAGAGCTGGTGGGTGAGCTGGCTGCCGAGGGCATTCATCTGCTGTCTCCCGAGGAGCTTCTGGAAACCGACCGCGAGTGGCTGGACAGGATGTTCCTCGGCATCATCCTGCCGGTGGTCACCCCCATCGCCATCGATCCGGCCCATCCCTTCCCCTTCATTCCCAACCGCGGTTTCGTGATTGCTCTGCAGCTGCGGCGCAAGGCGGACGATCGGGCCATGAACGCCCTGCTGCCCATTCCGCACCAGCTGGACCGTTTCATCCGGCTTCCGGAAGCCCGGGGCGCGGGACTGGTGCGTTTCATTGCGCTGGAGGACATGCTCTCCATTTACATCTCCCGGCTTTTTCCATCCTACGAACTGATCGGACAGGGGGCCTTTCGGGTCATCCGCGATTCCGACCTGGAAATCGAGGAGGAGGCGGAGGACCTCGTGCGGCTGTTCGAATATGCCATCAAGCGCCGCCGCCGTGGCCGGGTCATCCGGCTGGAAGTGGACGCACGGGCGCCGGATTCCCTGCGCCGCTTCATGGCCGAGAAGCTGGGCGTGCCGGAAGAAGGCGTCGTGATCTGCAATGGTGTCGTAGGATATGCCGATACCGCACAGCTCATCACCGGCGACCGGCCGGACCTGAAATTCAAACCCTATACGCCACGCTATCCGGAGCGCATCCGCGAGCACGGCGGCGACATCTTCGCGGCCATCGCCCGCAAGGATCTCATCGTCCATCATCCCTACGAGAGCTTCGACGTGGTGGTGCAGTTCATCCGTCAGGCGGCGGAGGATCCGGACGTGGTGGCGATCAAGCAGACGCTCTATCGCACTTCTGCCAATTCCCCCATCGTGGCGGCGCTGACCCGCGCTGCGGAGGCCGGAAAATCCGTACTGGCGCTGGTGGAGCTCAAAGCCCGTTTCGATGAGGAAGCCAACATCCAGTGGGCCCGAAATCTGGAGCGCGCCGGTGCGCAGGTGGTATTCGGCTTTCTGGAACTGAAGACACATGCCAAGGTCTCCATGGTGGTGCGACGCGAGGAGGGCGGCCTGCGCACCTACGTGCATTTCGGCACCGGCAACTATCATCCTATCACCGCGAAGATCTACACGGATCTCTCGTTCTTCACCTGCGATCCGGCCATGGGGCGTGATGCCGCCCGGTTGTTCAACTTCGTCTCGGGTTACGCGCCTCCTGCCAACCTCGAGAAGATCTCCATATCGCCCATCAACCTGAAAGAGCGTCTGTTGAAGGACATCCGGGAGGAGATCGGACATGCCCGTGCCGGTCGACCGGCGCAAATCTGGATGAAATGCAACTCGGTTGTCGATCCGGAAATCATCGACGCGCTCTATGAAGCTTCACAGGCAGGCGTGCGGATCGACATGGTGGTGCGTGGCATATGCTGTCTGAGACCTGGAATTCCCGGGCTTTCCGAGAATATTCGCGTCAAGAGCATCATCGGCCGTTTTCTGGAGCATTCACGCATCTACTGCTTTGGCAACGGTCGCGGCCTGCCGAGCCCGGAAGCGAAAGTCTACATTTCTTCAGCAGATCTCATGCCGCGCAATCTCGACCGGCGGGTGGAAACGCTCGTGCCGCTGGAAAATCCCACGGTGCACGAGCAGGTGCTGGACCAGATCATGGTGGCCAACCTGCGTGACAACCGGCAGAGCTGGGTCATGATGGCGGACGGAGCCACCTGCCGCATCGTGCCGGGGCCGGGAGAGGAAGCCTTTATCGCGCATCGCTATTTCATGGAGAATCCCTCTCTGTCCGGACGAGGCGAGGCACTCCTGCGCACCGCTCCGCCCGGCACGCGCAAGAACAAGAAGAAGAAAAACGGAAAGAAAAGGTGAGGTTCATGACCGATGACATGGCCGGGCCCGTCTTCCGGAAGACCGGGCATCCCGGGTAAAAAACGGAAGAGGACGGGCAGGCACACATGACACGCATCTCGCTTTCCGACTTTCGCATTGACAAGATCGACGAAACGAAACCGGGACGGCTGAAGCCGGTTGCCGTCGTGGACATCGGTTCCAATTCGGTGCGTCTGGTCATTTACGATGGCATGCGCAGAGCACCGGCTCCGGTATTCAACGAGAAAGTGCTGGCCGGACTTGGCAAGGGCGTGGCCACATCCGGGGAGCTGTCGGAAGAGGGGGTGGAGAGGGCCATCCGTGCGCTGACACGCTTTCGTCGCCTTATGGAACAGACCGGATGCCGTCAGGTCTTTGCCCTGGCCACGGCGGCAGCCCGGGATGCGGCGAACGGGGAGGCCTTCATTCGTGCTGCGGAAGAGGCACTGGGGCACACCATTCATGTTCTTACCGGCGAGGAGGAGGCCCGTTATGCGGCTTGCGGTGTTCTGGCCGGCATGCCTGATGCCAACGGCGTCACCGGGGACCTGGGTGGCGGTTCGCTGGAGCTGGTGCCAATCAAGGAAGGAAAGGTGAAAACCGGTGTGACCCTGCCGCTTGGTCCCTTGCGCCTGATGGATCTCTCGGGCGGCGAAATGACCCGGGCGGCGGAAATCGTCGAGGAAGCCTTCCGCAATGCTCCCATCCTGAAGAAGCTGGAGGCGCGGGCCTTCTATGCCGTCGGTGGAGCCTGGCGCAATCTCGCCCGCATCCACATGAGCGCCACCGGCTATCCGCTGCGTGTCATCCATTACTACACGATTCCGCGGCACGAAGCCCTGCGCCTGACCGAACAGGTCTCCCGCATGTCGCCGGCGGATGTCATGGAGGCGGCGGATGTCTCGGAGCGCCGGGCGGAGACACTGCCCCTTGCGGCCATGGTCCTGAACCGTCTGCTGGCCATGTCGGGGGCGCGCAATCTCGTCTTCTCGGTACTCGGGGTGCGTGAGGGCGTGCTTTACGCCAATCTGCCGAAAGGCAAGCGCAAGTCCGATCCACTGCTGTCGGCCACATGGGATTTCGCCCGCCGCTATTCCCGGTCACCGGAGCACGAGCTGGAACTGTGCGACTGGTCGGACCGGATCTGCAATCCGGAAGGAATCGAGTGCACCAGACGCTGGAGTCGTCTGCGCTATGCCGCCTGCATGCTGGCCGATATCGGTTGGCGCGCCCACCCCGACTACCGCGGCTCGCGTGCCTTCACGCTCGTGTCGCAAGCCAATTTCACGGGTATCGACCATTATTCCCGCGCCTTCCTCGCCCTGACGGTGTTCTTCCGCTATCAGGGCGTCTTCGCCACGCCGCCGGCGGAGATTGCCGCCCTCGTGGATGACAAGGCCATCCGCAGGGCGCGCGTGCTGGCCGGGCTCTTCCGTCTTGCCTATTCCCTCTCCGCCGCCATGCCGGGCGCTCTGCCGGGAATTCCACTGGAGCTGGAGAATGGACATCTCGTCCTTCGGCTGGAAGGAGAGAATGCTGCACTGGCCGGCGAGACGGTAGAAAAACGTCTTGCCCAGCTCGGCCGCGCTCTGGGCCGCACGGGACTCCTCAGAACCTGAAGATCGGGGACCGGCATTTCCGGTGGCTTCCGCACTCCTTTGCAGTTATGGGGACTGTGGCTGGAATGCAACGGTACGTTGCGTTCAGCAAATTTCTGTCGCATTTCGGGCAAAGTTCAATTGACGCAACGTCTGGTCATGGGTAAGTTCGGTTGCATCAGAAACACCTCCTCCGCCGGTACGAGAGGAGGAGGGGCGTCAAAGCGGGAGTGGGGATCATGAGAGGGAAGCTTCTGGCTCTCCCTGCGGGAGTGCTGGCCATGACCGTCCTTGCGGGACTGCCCGCAAGAGCCGGGGAGGCGGCGGAAGATGGTGTGCCGAAGGGGGGCGGTGCCGCAAAGGAACTTTACAGAACATATGACGGCAAGAGCATGAACCTGCAACCACGGAGGGTTGCATCACGGCCGCCGCTGCCGAGACGCAGGCCGGTATCCCTTCCGGGACGGGATCTTGCGGATGCGGCCACTCTTGGCAAGGGCAAGGCAGGAGTGGATCCTGCCGGGGGGCCGGAGCCGGTGGTGCGTTCCACGCCGACAAAGGATGAACTGGAGGCGACCGCTTCCCCCGAGAGGGAGAGAAAGGCCGCTGACAATGAGGCTGCGGAATCTCGCGCCAAAGTGAATTTCAGAGCGAAGTATTGACCCCTGCAAAGGTACGAAACGGGATGGAACGGCATGTTCCGCCCCGTTTCGTTTCTTTTCCTTTTGAGGATTTTCCCTGTCAGGAACGCCCGCGTGCGACCTGCAATGCTCGTCAATAGATGCCCGGCTTTCCGTCACGAATGGCGATGACCTTTTCCCCTTGCAGGAGGGCAAGGGCAATATTCCCGTAGACTTCACGGCGCCAGCCTTTCAAGGCAGGCACGTCATGATCACCTGCCGCGATCCGTTCCACATCCTTTGCCGGTGCGATCAGGCGGGGGGCGATGTGTTCGCGTTCCGACACGATCTTGAGTGCGAGCTTCAGCACGTCAGCCATTGCCGAAGCTCCTTCCGGCCCCGGTCGTGGTCGCTCCGGCATTGCAGGCAGCTCTTCCTTCGGCAGAGCCTTCACCCGCGCGATGGTATCCAGGATCTCCCGTCCGCTGCGGGATTTCGCAAAACTGTCGGAGATGGTCCGCATTCGGGCCAGCTCCCGCTCCGTCTCCGGCATCTGGGTGGCCAGTTCCGTCAGGGCCTCGTCCTTGAGGATGCGGCGACGTGGCTGGTTGCGGCGCTGAGCTTCCCGTTCCCGCCAGGCAGCCAGTTCCTGCAGGGCCGCAAGCTGCCGTGCATTGCGAGGGCGGAACTTGATGCGCCTCCAGGCTTCCTCGGGATGCTGGGCATAGGTATTCGGGCTGGTGAGGATATCCATTTCCTCCTTCAGCCAGGGTTCGCGCCCGCTTCTTTTCAGTTGATCGCACAATTTGCGATAGATGACGCGCAGATGGGTCACGTCGGACAGGGCATATTTCAGCTGCTTGTCCGTCAGCGGGCGGCGCGACCAGTCGGTGAACCGCGAAGATTTGTCTATATGAGCTTTGGCAAGCTTGTTCACGAGGGCCTCGTATCCCACCTGATCGCCGAAGCCGCAGACCATGGCTGCAATCTGCGTGTCGAACAGCGGATGCGGGATGACGCCGGAAAGATGATGGATGATCTCGATATCCTGCCGTCCCGCATGAAAGACCTTGAGAACAGCTTCATCCGCCATGAGGTCGAAAAGGGTGAAAGATCCATGCCCTTTGCCATCGGGTCGATAATGGCGGCCCGGTTTTCTCCAGCCATCTGGATCAGGCAGAGGATCGGCCAGAAGGTTTTTTCCCGCATGAATTCGGTATCGACCGTGACGAATTCCTCGCCACGCATGTTTTTGCAGAACGCGGCAAGCTCTTCCGTTGTCGAGATGACTTCCATGGAAAGTGATTCCCCCCGCCGAAATGGACGTGTATGGATGACCGACCGGTGGCGGAGGCAATATGCGCCGGACCTGCCTTCCGGTCAAATCCTCGATCCACATGCGGAGAAAACCCGGTGGACTGCGAAGATGGCCCTGTGGAGAAAGGGGGAACAGGGAAGGCGGGAAAGCGTGGATCAGGTCCCGTTCTTCTCTTTCTCTTCAAGTTTCAGCCACTGGCGCAGCATGTCGTTGACTCGCGTCTGCCACCCCGGCCCGGAGGAACGGAGCGCCTTCACGACATCGGCATCCAGGCGGATGGAAACCGCTTCCTTCGGATGCGCCAGCTTTGGCCGCCCCCGAGGTCGTGGCGGCTCGATCCCCATCTCCAACAACACGTCCTTCGCAGGGCGCAACGCGGATACCTCCTCCGCAGTGAGGGGAGCCGTCTCCTCGTCGATGAGGAAGGGATCGGGTTTTTTCTCAGATGCCATAGCGTGCGGCCTCCTTTTCGTGCATGCGGCGCATCGAGATGATGCGGAGCCTTCTTTCCCGGGGCGTGAACACAACCATGTATGGCACGCCCTCGATGCGGCCGATCGCCCTGTATCGTGCTTCTCCATAGTCCTTGCGCAGGTCCGGCACGACGAGGGCGGCGGAAAAGTCGAATTCGCGAACGAGTTCGAAACCGAAACCGCGCAGTCGGCAGTTCCTCTCGCTCTTTCTTTCGCCCCATTCGAAAGGATCCATCGGAATAATAAATGTATATACGGAAAATTAAAAGCCTGCACTTCGCTCTACACGCGAAGATTGTGAGCAAGAAGTAGGACAATTTTGCGGGCTGGGGCATCATTCCTTTCATCCGGGCCCTCGTGACCACATGAAAACCTGTACCGCACCGACATGCGTTGCGCGCCGGTGTGAAACCTTGACATTCCGCCCCCCCTGTGCGCTTTTCCGGGCGACTGCTGATTTGCTTCACCCTCGGGGAAATATCGATGCACGAATACAGAACGCACACCTGCGGCGAGCTCCGCGGCTCGCACATCGGCGAAACGGTCCGCCTGTCCGGCTGGGTGCACCGCATCCGCGATCATGGCGGCGTGCTGTTCATCGACCTGCGCGACCACTACGGCATCACGCAGGTGGTGGCCGATCCCGATTCACCGGCCTTCGCGACGGCAGAAAAGCTTCATGCGGAATGGGTCATCCGGGTGGACGGCTATGTGCGCGCTCGCCCCGAGGGCACGGAGAATCCCAAGCTGCCGACCGGGGAGGTGGAGATCTTCGCCACTGCCATCGACGTACTCTCCGAGGCAAAGGAGCTGCCGCTGCCGGTGTTCGGTGAGCCGGACTATCCGGAGGAGATCCGGTTGCGTCACCGCTATCTCGACCTGCGCCGGGAGAAGATGCACCGCAATATCATGCTGCGCTCGCAGGTCACCGCCTGGCTGCGTCGGCGCATGACGGAAGAGGGGTTCACGGAGTTCCAGACTCCCATCCTCACCGCCTCCTCTCCGGAGGGGGCACGCGACTTCGTGGTGCCTTCGCGGCTGCATCCGGGCAAGTTCTACGCCCTGCCGCAGGCTCCTCAGCAGTACAAGCAGCTGATCATGGCCTCCGGCTTTGACCGCTACTTCCAGATCGCGCCCTGCTTCCGTGACGAGGACGCCCGCGCCGACCGCTCGCCCGGCGAGTTCTACCAGCTCGACATCGAGATGAGCTTCGTCACCCAGGAAGATGTTTTTCAGGCGGTGGAACCGGTGCTGCGCGATCTCTTCATCGAATTTGGCGGCGGCCGGCCGGTGACCGCCGAGTTTCCGCGCATTCCCTATGACGAGGCCATCGCCAGATACGGCACCGACAAGCCGGATTTGCGCAACCCGATCAAGATGCAGGACGTTTCCGAACATTTCCGCGGCTCGGGTTTCCGTATCTTTGCGCAGATGCTGGAAAAGGACGTGCGCAACCGCGTCTGGGCCATTCCCGCGCCCGGTGGCGGTTCGCGTGCTTTCTGTGACCGCATGAACAACTGGGCCCAGAAGGAAGGGCAGCCGGGACTTGGCTACATCATGTTCCGCGAGGACGGTGGCGCCGGCCCGCTGGCCAAGAACATAGGCCCGGAACGCACGGAAGCCATCCGCGAGCAACTCGGTCTTGGAGCCGGGGATGCCGCCTTTTTCGTGGCCGGCGATCCGAAGAAGTTCGCGCCCTTCGCAGCGGATGCCCGTGTGCGCATCGGCGAGGAGCTGGAGCTGACGGAGAAGGACCGCTTCTCGTTCTGCTGGATCGTGGATTTCCCGATGTACGAGTGGAACGAGGAGGAGAAGCGCATTGACTTCTCGCACAACCCCTTCTCCATGCCGCAGGGTGGCATGGAAGCCCTGGAGGCCGCGAAGACGGCCCTGGCGGCGGGAGACATGGGCCCCGTTCTGGCCCTGAAGGCATGGCAGTACGACATCGTCTGCAATGGCGTGGAGCTGTCGTCTGGAGCCATCCGGAACCATCTTCCCGAGTTGATGAAGATGGCTTTCGGCATTGCCGGCTACGATGAGGCCGTGGTCGAGGAGAAGTTCGGCGCCCTGTGGCGGGCCTTCCAGTACGGCGCGCCACCCCATGGCGGCATTGCCCCCGGTCTGGATCGCATCGTCATGCTGCTGGCGGACGAGCCCAACATCCGCGAGGTGGTGATGTTTCCGATGAATCAGCAGGCGGAGGACCTGCTGATGGGTGCCCCCTCGGAACTGTCGCCCAGTCAGCTGCGCGAACTCCACATCCGCATCATCCCGCCGAAAAAGAAGGCAGCGGAAGGAGGGCAGGGCGATGGCTGACGACAGGACACCCATCCCCGCTGCGGAATGCACCGCCATGGATCAGGTGCGGCGGGAGATCGATCGAATCGATGAGGCGCTGGTGAACCTGCTGGCGGAGCGGTTCTCCTACGTGGATCGTGCTTGGCAGCTCAAGATGGGCACCTCCGAAGGTGCCACGGTGCCCTGGCGCATCCAGCAGGTCATCGACAAGGTTCGTGCCAAGGCCGAGAAGAGAGGACTGCCTCCGGAACTTGTGGAAGCCATGTGGCGGCAGATGATTGGCTGGTTCATCCAGTACGAGGAAGAACGCATGCGCCATGGTGGCGGGAGTTCCTCCGAGGAAGAAGGGGCGGGCGGACAGTCGGACAGCTGAACGGTTCATCTGGCTGCAGCAGTTTGCCGGAACAGGGCAGAACCTCATGTCTGACGAAAGCGACCGCATCGACGACATCGCCGGGCGACATCTGGGGCGCAATGCGGGCGGAAACCGGCGGGCCGCCTACGTGACGCCGGAGAGGCACGATCCCGGACTGCTCGTTGCCATCCCGCGGCAGCTGAATCGGGAAGGGTTGGGGCTGGACGGCGATAGCCTGCCCTTCACGGGCATGGATGTCTGGAACTGCCACGAGGTTTCCTTCCTTCTTGCCGGCGGCTGTCCCGTCAATCTGATCCTGCGCTTGCAATATCCGGCAGACTCGCCGGCAATCGTCGAATCGAAAAGCCTCAAGCTCTACTTCAATTCCTTCAACATGGAACGCTCACGGGCAGCTCGACCGGAAGAGGCTGTCGAGGATTTCCTCGAAACCGTGCGCGGAGATCTCGCCCGATGCGTTGGTGCCGAAGTAAAGGTGGCGCATGCTCCCGCTCATGACTGGTCGGCACCCCGTCGGGATCTCGTCCGGAACCCTGAAGACTGGGCGGTTCTGGAAGAAATCGTGGACATTGCCTCCCTGGAATGCGTCAGCGACAGGGAAAGGCCGGAGCTGTTGCGGAAATCACGGCATGATACTTCACTTCTGAAGGTCAGGACGTCCGCCTTGCGCTCGAACTGCCGTATCACCAATCAGCCCGACTGGGGTGATCTGTTCGTCCTGATGAAGGGCGAGGGCCTTCCCGGCGCCGATTCCCTGCTGCGTTACGTAGTTTCCATGCGTTCGGAAAACCATTTTCACGAGGAAATTGCGGAAACAGTCTATGTCCGGCTGGCGGAGTTCGAGCCGGAAGAGCTCTTCGTGGCATGTCTGTATACCCGGCGTGGCGGTATCGATATCAACCCTGTCCGCGCTTCCTCGCCGAAGCTGCTGCGACGGCTGGCGGACACGGAGCACGCATGTCTCCAGAAACGCACTCCGCGACAGTAGCGTTCCGGCAGTGCCCGTCAGGGGGCTTCCGCATTGGCTTCGATCTTCAGGCCCAGCGTATCCACGAGACCGGCAGGATCCGCCAGGAGAGTCACGAACGTGGAAAAGCTCATCGGGGCCCTTGCCCGGAAAGAGACCGTCAGGGTCTTCGGATCCTCGAGGAACTTGCGCAGTTCCTGTGAAGCGCTGGCCGCAAGCTGGGGCAGGCCGAGCTGAAGGAGCATGACCTGCGGCCAGGCCACGATGTTGTCGATATAGGTCTTCCGGTCGAGCCCTTCCTGCTTTGCGAAATGGTCCACGAGGCGTTGCGCCAGCGACCGGTCGATCCACTTCAGCTTCAGGCCGCGCAGGGTGATGTTGCCCAGCTCCTCCGTGCCGCCCCCCATGAGGAAGCCTTCCGCGATGCGCTCCTGCCCGTCCCGCGTGCCCATCTTCCGGATCAGGGAGGCAGGCAGGGCGAGGTCGGCAACCTCGATCTCCTGATAGCCCATGTTGTCGGCCCCGAAGCGCAAGGCGAAATTGACATGCATTCTGTCATCCTCGCCCCAGCGATTGGAGAACGAGACGAGAGCACCGAGAATGATGTTGTCATAGCCCATGTCACGCAGTGTGGTATCACCGCTTTCCTCGGCTATGAGAGAGACGGGAACCGGCAGCTTGCCGAAATCGATCCGTCCCTCGCCGGTACCGGTGCGCCGATCTCCACGCCATTCGCCGCGCAGACCGCGCAGTACCAGTGCCGCGCCGCCCTCCTTCTCGAAGTAGATCGTGTCGATGGTCAGAGTAGAGGAAAGCAGGGAGTCTGCCGCCATTTTCTCCCGTGCATTGCGGGCCGCTGATGCAGGCAGGAAGGAGACGTCCGTCAGCAGCACTTCGGGGGCCCGGATCTTCAGACCGTCCGTGTCCGCTTCTCCATCACGGATCACGAAATCCCGCAGTACGAGCCGTTTCATCCGATAGAGACCGTCTGCGCTTTTCTGCGGCCCGTCAAGCAGAACCGTGCCGATGGCCACTGGTGCCGGCTCCTTGCCGTTATCGTCCTTCGGGGTGAAAGTGACGTCACGCAGGATGATCCGGTCGTCTTCCATTTCGATGGATCGATACTCCGGACGTATCCCCTCCTTTTTCTTCATGGCCTCCAGGATAAGGCGGACGATTTCCGGTTCTTCGGCCGTGTTTGCTGCCAAGGCCGGAATGGTGGGCAGGGCGAGCCATGCAAGGCAGATGACGAGCAGACGCAGGACCATGTGGTGATTCCTCCCGTGAAAACCTGAGCGTGCAGGATAGGCGAATTTTCCGCGAGGGGAAATGGAAAGTGGAATCGGGGATATTGAAATGGCTTCCGGACGTTACCAGATAACCGGCAGAGGCCAGGACGAAATACCTGCTGACAGGAGGACTGAAGAGATGAGATACGTGGTTCCGTTCGGACGTGGTTATGGAGTTGCGCGCCGCGGTGTCGATCCCTTCACCCTGATGCGGCGCGAGATGGAGAACATGCTCGAGACTTTCGCGCGCGATCTGGAGAGTGCTCCGGCAGTGGCCGAGAACGGTTTCTTCTCCCCGGTCGTGGAAGTGAAGGAGGACGATAAGGGGCTCACCATAGAAGCGGATCTCCCCGGCGTGGATCCTGATGACGTCTCCGTCGAGCTGGCCGATGGAGTGCTCACCCTGAAGGCCGAGCGCAAGATGGAGAAGGAAGAGGACAAGGAGGCGGAAGAAGGCGTGAAGTATCACGTCATGGAACGTGCCTATGGAACCTTCCTGCGCCGCTTCAACCTGCCTTGGGAGGCTGACGAGGAAAACATCGAGGCCAGCTTCGACAAGGGCGTCCTGAAGATCTTCGTGCCAAAGAAGGTCGAGGAGAAGAAGGCGAAAAAGATCGCCGTGAAGGCCAAGTGATTCATCAGGAAGCAGATGAACGAGGGGCCCGGCCGTGTGTCGGGCCCCGTTCACATGTGAATCTCAGTAGGTCTTGTAGTACCTGTTGCCCGTGCCGAAGCTGGTATAGGGTGGCTGGAAATGCTCCAGCGTGAAGCGGGCCCCCCATTTCAGCACGCCCTCGTCCCGCCGGGTCCGGCCGAAGAACAGCTCGTTCAGGTTGATGCCGATGCCGATGTAGGGCTCCCGGACTTTCGGCACGCCGGCTTCCTGCGCCGCACGGGAGAACCCGCGCGCATAATAGCCGGCATGGATCTCCAGATAGCGAAGAGGCGTGTAGCGAAAGGTCTCGAAACCCGACAGCTTCAGTGCCAGCAGGAAACGCTTGCCCTCGTAGCCGAGAATGGGATGAAAGCCGCCCATGTAGGAGCGGGGAACATATTCCTGCCGGAAATCGAGCTTCTCGCGCAGCCCGGGTACGGTATTGCGCAACAGGGAAAAGGCAATGCCCGCTCCGTCAGATAGCATGTCCTCGTACGAGAAGCCGTGATCGGTGGCGAAGCCGTCGAATACTTCGACCATGGTCATCACGCCGAAAGACAGCAGAGCACCGGTGACGGCGGCCCCTTCAGGTCTGTCGGCGGTCATGCGGATCCGGTCGGTGAACAAGTCGGCAAGGAAGGCACCCGTGAAGGCATGCCCCAGCTTGTCCATGCCCCCGGATCCCGTTTTGCGTCCGAACCAGCCTTCATTCTGAAAATGAAATCCGCTGTTGCCCCAGTCCCAGTTGACCACGCCTATGACGGCCGTCGCACCGAAAACTCCCGCCGTCTCCAGTGGAATGGCAGAGATGTGATGCAGAAACAGGGCTCCGTCATAGTCGGCCAGCTCGAAATTCCGGGCCGGGCGATAATAATTGCGGTCCGTGACCCGGATTCGCTCCAGTCCCAGCAGAATCCTCTCTCCCGTCTCGTCTGCTGCCACGCTCCCTGTCCCGGCCATCGCAAGAAGCATGGCCGCGGCGGTCAGGATCAGAGTCGCCGATCTGTACCGCAGAAATTTTCCGCTCATGAATCGTGCCCCGCTTGCAACCACCATCAACTTCCGGGTGGCAGACATTCTGTATACCATCTTAGCGGGAAAGTGGCATTTTATTGACAATACGCAGGTAGGTTGCAGAATTTGGATTGTCGTTGCGCGGCCCTAAAAGGCGCAATGAGGGGATGGAGGGTTGAGGAATCCACCATGTGAAAGACCGCCTTCAGGAACGGGCGCGTCTTTCTGCGGACTTGCCTTTTGTCAAGGACGGTTCAAACTGACACGGGCATCAAGACCAACCAACCGTATCAGGAATTATCTCGTACGGAGCAGACAAATCCATGGGTACCGCATCTTCCATCCGCGCCTACACGGGCCCGGTGTTTTTCGAGCGCGGCTTCAGGCCGTTTTTCTTCGCTGCCGGGGCCTTTGGTGCGGCTGCGCTGCCGCTGTGGTTGTATCTGTTCGTTTCAGGCGCCGATCTGCCAGCTTATGTTTCAGGGCGCGAATGGCACATTCACGAGATGCTTTACGGCTATCTGGCAGCTGCCATGACGGGATTCGTTCTGACGGCGGTTCCCAACTGGACGGGCCGTATGCCCGTCACGGGCAGTCGGCTGGCGGCGCTCTTCATTCTGTGGCTTG
>JAJRRY010000175.1 GCA_024279095.1 Alphaproteobacteria bacterium | reverse complement strand
GAGGATCTTCACAAGGAGATGGCGGAAGGCCTGATCACACCGGTTCTGCTCGGATCCGCGGAGAACGAGAACGGCATCCTGCGTCTGCTGAAGACGCTGCGCCATGACGTGGACGGAATCGAACGGACCCGCGAACGTCTGGGAGTCGATGCCGGCCTGAAGGGAGCGGGATACGTCATGAAGACGTTCTATTCCCAGCAGGGCAAACTTTCCCTCACCCGTATCCTGACCGGCGCGTTGAAGGATGGAGATACCGTGTTCAACGCGGCCGGGGAGTCGTCCCGCATCGGCGGCATGTTCACCTTGTTCGGACAGGAAACCCGGAAGGTCGGTGCGGCATCCGCCGGAGACACGGTGGCGCTTGGCCGGCTGGAAGGCATCCGCACCGGCGAGGCGATTTCCGTGGACAAGGACGAAGTTCCAGAGATTCTCGTGCCCGATCCCGCCATGCCCGTCTATGGCGTGGCGCTCATGGTACCGGACAAGAAGGACGAGGTGAAGCTCTCAGCGGCCATAGCAAAGCTGCTGGAGGAGGATCCCTCGCTCACCCTGAAGCACGATCCGGATACGAAGGAGATGGTGCTGTGGGGTACGGGCGAGATGCATCTGCGGGTGGCGCTGGAGAAACTAAAGGACAAGTTCGGCGTTACCGCCGAGGCCCATCCGCGCCGCATCGCCTTCAAGGAGACCATCCGCAAGAAGGCCAAGGCCCGCGGCCGCCACAAGAAGCAGACCGGCGGACACGGCCAGTTCGGCGATGTGGTGATCGAAATCCGTCCCCTGCCTCGCGGTGGCGGCTTCGAGTTCACAGACACCATCACCGGCGGCGTGGTGCCCAAGCAGTACATCCCGGCAGTGGAGGCGGGCATCCGCGAATATGCGGAGAAAGGGCCGCTCGGCTTTCCCGTGGTGGATTTCGCCGCCAATCTCGAGGATGGCAGCTACCACTCGGTGGACTCCTCGGAACTGGCCTTCAAGATGGCCGCCCGTCTCGCCATGACGGAATGCATGAAGGAGGCCTCGCCGGTTCTTCTGGAGCCCGTTGTCAAGGTGGAAATCCACGTTCCCAATGAGGCCACATCCAAGGTGACCCAGATCATCTCCGGCCACCGCGGGCAGATCCTGGGCTTTGCTCCGCGCGAAGGCTGGGAAGGTTGGGATACTGTGGAGGCGCACATGCCCGAGGCCGAGATCGGCAATCTCATCATCGAGCTGCGTTCCGCCACCGCTGGCGCAGGCACGTTCGAGTTCGAGCACGATCACATGGCCGAAGTGACCGGAAGGCTGGCCGACGAGATCGTGGCGAAATACGGCGCCAGCGCGGCAACGCAGGGATAGGAAAGCCATGGGCCGACGGGGGCGTGAGACAGGGGGCGGGCACTGCGCGCCGCAACCGTGCTGCTGCTGGCTCTGATGGTCTGCGGAGCTGCAATGGTGGCGGACGGGAAAGTGGACGGACGGGGTACGCCTACATGGCTGCAGCCGCCTTTCGGAGGGCTATGGCACGGGGTCTTCCCCGGCGGGCGCAGCGGTGAAGAGGATGACATCACGCCCGCCGGCGTGGCTTCCTACGAGAGGCTGATCGGCCGGCGGGTGGACTGGGTGATGTTCTCCCACAACTGGTATCGCTCGCGGGCCTTTCCTGTCGCCACGGCAAGCTGGATCCGCAAACGCGGAGCCATCCCCTGGATCCGGCTCATGCTGCGTTCCGACAGCGAGGAGGATCACGCCGAGCCTCTGTTCACCCTGCAGGCCATCGCCGCCGGCCGCTTCGATGCCGATCTGCGGGCATGGGGGCGGGCGGCGGCAGCCTTCGGAACGCCCATCCTGTGCGAATTCGGCACCGAGATGAACGGCCGCTGGTTCCCTTGGAATGCCGTGTGGAACGGACGCCGAGAAGGCCCTTCACGCTTTGTCGCCGCCTGGCGGCATATCGTGAAGACCGTGCGTGCCGCCGGAGCGGACAACGTCATCTGGGTCTTTCATGTCAATCACGAGGATGATCCCGGGCGTCCGTGGAACCGCTTCGAGGCCTATTATCCCGGAAGTGCCTGGGTGGACGTTGTGGGTGTCTCGATCTATTCCGCCCTGTCGCCACAGGAGAGAGAGCGGGTGAATTTTGCACAGGCCCTGAATGGCGTCATGGAACGCTTCGCCCGCCTCGCCCCCGAAAAGCCCGTGGTGGTGGTGGAAATGGGCACAGACACGCGCAACGGATTCACGAACGCCGCTGCCTGGATGCGGCAAGCCTGCCGGGCCATGGCAGCCAGCCGGCCACGCCTCATCGGCTTTGCCTGGTGGAACGAACGCTGGCCCAATGATGACATCGCCGCTCACGACACGGACCTGCGGATACAGTCCTCTCCGCCGCTGGCACAGGCCCTGCGAGACTGCCTGCGGAAAATGTCCGTCCGCAGCACCCCGCAACGGGACAATCACCGGCCCCGCCCGTGATCCGTCCAATGCAGGGCCGGCCCGGATCGGCCGCTCAGGCAGCTTCCGATGATGCCTGTTCCGTTATCAGCGCATAAAGCGCATCTCGATCCGAAGTGGCCCTCAGCTTGTCCACGAGCTGGGCATTGCGCAGCAGGCGGGAAACCCGGGCAAGAGCCTTCAGGTGGTCCGCACCGGCCCCCTCCGGCGCCATGAGCAGGAAGACCAGGTCCACCGGCTGATGATCCGGCGTATCGAAATCAACCGGACGGGTCAGTCTGGCAAACAGCCCATGCACCCGGTCGATGCCGGAGAACCTGCCGTGCGGAATGGCGATGCCATTGCCCAGTCCGGTGGAGCCGAGCTTCTCCCGCTGCATGAGTGCATCGAATATGGTCCGCTCGTTCAGGCCGGTGAAGGCTGCCGCCCTGTCCGAAAGAAGCTGCAGAAGCTGCTTCTTGCTGCCGGCCTGCACGGCGGGCAGGACGTTGTCGGCGCTGATGATCTTGGATAGCTGCATGGGTGCCTTTTATACTTTTGTCGCCCTTTGCGAAAGGTCCTTGTCGGCAGGCGGTGAAGAAAGCACTGCTCTCCACCGCCTTGACGTGTTCCGTCTTCACATCAGGGCGCTTGCTCGATCCGGTCTCACGCCTCGCGGTGTGAGAGGCTTCGGCCTCAGCCTTTCGCGACTTCGCAGGGGCCGGGATCTATCCATCCAATATGGCCGTCATCACGGCGGTAGACAATGTTCACTCCACCATGATTCGCATTGCGGAACAGCACGAAGGCCATCGTGCCCAGTTCCAGTTGCATCACCGCCTCGCCGACACTCATCTCGGAGATCCTGGAAGTGGTTTCCGCCACGATCGTGGGAACGAATTCCTCTTCCCCCGCGCCGCCGGCCTCCTCGTCCTCGGCCTGTGGAGCGATGACGAAGGACTGCGCGGGGAATGCCTCCATCGGCTTGGCGCGCTTCTTCGCATGGCTGACGAGACGTCGCTTGTAGCGGCGCAGGCGCGTCTCCATGTGCTCGAGCGCCTCGTCGAAACTGGAGTAGGCATCACCTCCGGTGCCGGAGGCCTGAAGGACCAGACCGGTGGGCAGATGGACGGTACACTCCGTCCAGAACCGCCCGCGCTGCTTCTCGACCACGACTTGGGCGCTGACCGCGCCGTCGAAATACTTCCGGATCCCGTCCGTCAGGCGTTCCTCCACGTGCTTCCTGAAGGCTTCGCCGATGTCCAGGTTCTTGCCGCTGGTATGAATTTGCATGATGGACTGTCTCTTCTCTTCTTGCGTCCTGAGACGATGTGCCGTGTGCGATCCGTCGGTTCAGCGTATCGGACCCGCACGCAAACATTATGTCCCAAACGGGTCGCCTTTTCCAGACTGCGGACTGGCGACGCCGCCGGGTCTCGTGGATGTCATGTGGTCGGAATCACCCAGCCAGCAGCTTCTTCTCCCGACGCCGCTGGAGGGAGGATGGAATGCCCATGGCCTCCCTGTATTTCGCCACGGTGCGCCGGGCGATCTCTATGCCTTCGGAACGCAGTATGTCAACAATCTTGTCGTCGGAGAGTACTTTTTTCGGATCCTCCGCATCGATAAGCTGGCGGATCCGGTGACGCACGCTTTCGGCGGAGATCGCCTCGCCACCCGCCGAGGTGGTGATGGCGGTGGTGAAGAAGTATTTCATCTCGAAGACGCCCCGAGGCGTTGCCATGTACTTGTTGGAGGTGACGCGGGAGACGGTTGATTCATGCATTCCGATGGCCTCGGCCACCTGCTTCAGGGTCAGCGGCCTGAGCGCCTCCACGCCTTTTGTCAGGAAGGCGTCCTGCTGGCGCACGATCTCGCGAGCCACGGCAAGGATGGTGCGGGCCCGCTGGTCGAGACTGCGCACCAGCCAGTTGGCGCTGTTCATGCAGGCGCTGATGTATTCCCTGTCCTCCTCCCGTGTCGCCGACGCCTGCACCATGGCGTAATAGCGGTTGTTCACCAGCACGCGGGGAAGCGTTTCGGTGTTGAGTTCCACGATCCACGATCCGTCGGGCGCCATGCGCACGAACACGTCCGGCACGACCGGCTGGATCGTGAGCGGGCCTATGACACCGCCAGGACGGGGATTGAGCGCGCGGATTTCCTCCAGCATGTCGCGCAGGTCTTCGTCATTCACTCCGCAGATCCGGCGCAGGCGGTCGAAGTCCCGCGCGGCGAGAAGCTCCAGATTGTCCACCAGCTTCTCCATGGCCGGATCCAGCCGATCACGTTCCCGGAGCTGGAGCATCAGGCATTCGCGAAGATCGCGAGCGAAGACACCGGGCGGATCCATGGTCTGCATGCGTTCCAGCGTCCGCTCCACCAGCTCCTGCGGCGCACCGAGCTGTTCGGCCACGGCCTCCAGCGGTTCGCGCATGTATCCCGCCTCGTCCAGCAGGCCGATCAGATGATGGCCGATGATCCGCATTGCCGGATCCTCGATGACCAGCGGAAGCTGCTCTTCGAGATGCGCAGCCAGCGTCGTCTCGCTGCCGATCGTTTCCTCAAGTGAGCGCCCCTCGCCTTCGGGAATCATGCCCCCTCCCCCACCGCCCAGGTTCGACCATCCGGAATCGCGCAGGCCCGCAGGCAAAGGAGAAGGCAGATCCTGAGGGCTGTCGGAGGAGAACATCTCGGAGACGTCGGCATCCATTTCCGCCATGCGCTCGCCGACATCCGCCGGGCCGCTCATCGCCTCGGAAAGGTCCGGCACCTCCCTGGCGCCGTCGCCGTCATCATGTCCTTCAGAAACGCCGGACGGTTCCTGTTCCGGCTCGCGACGCCTGTTTTCCGGCTCTTCCAGTTCGGTTCGCTCGAGCAGGGGATTGCGCTCCAGCTCCGCCTCGACGAAGGCCTGCAGCTCGATGTTCGACATCTGCAGGAGCCGGATGGCCTGCTGCATCTGCGGCGTCATGACCAGGGTCTGACCCTGGCGGATTTCCAGTCTCTGACGCAATGACATCTGCCTGCTGTGCCCTTGCTCCTGCAAACATGGCGACCGCCGGAAACCGCCGGCAGGTCGCCACATTATAACCGAAGGGCCTTACAAGCCGTAAAGAATTGCGCATCCGCCTTGCAAAAACCGTTCCATTTCTCCGGCAACGGCCTCGCTGCGCAGCTTTCGCGTGGATTGCCCGTTCGTCAGAGCGAGAAGCCTTCGCCCAGATAGTAGCGACGCACGTCGGGGTTCTCGACGATCTCCCGGGGGCTGCCCTCGGTCAGAACCCGCCCGTCATGGATGATGAGCGCGCGGTCGATGAGCTCGAGGGTCTCGCGTACGTTGTGATCCGTAATAAGCACCCCGATTCCCCGAGAGGTAAGCTTTCGCACCAGCTGGCGTATATCACTGATCGCAATTGGATCAATCCCGGCGAAGGGTTCGTCGAGAAGCATGTATCGGGGACGTGCAGCAAGGGCTCTGGCGATTTCCACCCGGCGACGCTCTCCGCCAGAGAGCGCAACAGCCGGCGAATGCCGTAGGTGCGATATCTGAAACTCATCTAGCAACTCACGCAACTGACGTTCGCGCTCGGAGCGGCTTTTCACGCGCAGCTCCAGAATGGCGCGAATGTTCTCCTCCACCGTGAGCCCTCGGAATATGGATGCCTCCTGCGGCAGGTAGCCGATGCCCAGGCGGGCGCGGCGGTACATGGGCAGCAGGGTCACATCCTCTCCGTCGAGCTCGATCGTGCCCTGATCGGCGGCGACCAGACCGGTGATCATGTAGAACACCGTGGTCTTGCCCGCGCCGTTAGGGCCGAGAAGGCCGACAGCCTCCCCTCGGCAGACCGAAAGAGACACGCCCTTCACCACCGGGCGGCGCCGGTAGGTCTTGACCAGCCGTGTGGCGACGATGCCTTCCGCAGGCCCGCAGTGCCGTGTCAGGACGGCTTCGTCATTGGTCCGTGTCGTGTCCATCCGGTTTCCGCTCGACAGTGATTCAACAGGAACATGCTTAAGAATGCGTGAAGATGCCGGAAGGGAATTTCATCGCCCGTTTTCCCTGATCCGCTTCGGGTTCACTTCGTGGAAAAAATCCCGTGCACCCGCCTCTTGCCACCGGATTCGACACGCGAGACGTTGGTCTTCAGGTTGGCGAAAAGCCTTGCGCCCCGGACGGTCGTCTTGCCTTTGCGAATGGTCACGTTGCCGCTGACCCACAGCAGCTCCTTCTTCACGTCCATCTTCGCCCGGTTGCCCGTGATGGTCTGTTCGGGAGAAACGATTTTCACATGGCCTTCGGCAGTCAGAAAGGTGGCTTCCGTCTTTTCGTTGCCGGCCTTGTCCTTGACCTTGCCGTATTCCACGACGAGACGGTCGGTATACAGGGTGACATCATTCCGAACCGCCTTCACGTTTCCGGTGAAAATGGCGCGGTTCCTTTCGTCCTGGATCTCCATGGAATCGGCCGTGACATCCACACGCCTGGTTTCCTGAGCCTTTTTCATGGAGCGCGTGTCCACCGTCTCCGCTCCGGCCATCGCCGGGCCGGCCTGCAACAGGGCACCTGCCAGCAGCACTCCGGCACAAAGTATCAGGAGCCCCGGGAATGGGGAGAACCGCATTTCGACATTCCGCATCATCGTGCTTCCTTCTTCCGGTTGCCGTCTCTTTCCGCAGGTGCCGGCTGCGTCCCGGTCTTCATGTCCGCTTCCCCACCCTCGGCTCCGAAGGTGGCCTGAACCCCTCCGGAAAATGTCACGCCTCCGGCACCCTTGCCGCTCTTCATGCCGTGAGCCCGGATCACGCCGGAGCCTGAGCGCATGACGACCGGAGCATCGGTTTCGATTTCCTTCGTGCGCAGGATCAGGCGTGCACGGGGCGTTGTCAACTCGTAACGCCCCTTCGAGCTGATCCGAACATTGCCGATGAGCTCCGCCTCTTCTTCGCGGATGAAATAGACCGCCCGGTCCGCCCGGAAGGCAATGACCTCACCATTCGTCTTGCGCAGGGTTCCGCTCACGTCTTCCAGGAAAACCTTGTTCTTCGCCGCATCGGGACGTCGGGAAAGCTTCGCCCGCAGCACGAAGGGCTGCGATTCCTCGTCAAGTCCGGTGACTTTCGTGTTGCGTACCTCGATGGTGCGGGCATCCAGCGTGTGCACCTCGAGATTCGGCAGCTGCACCTTCTTCGAGGCGAACATGCCCGCCGTCCAGGCGAACCAGCCGAGAGCGCCGACGGCTGCCAGCAGAAGAAGAATCGACAGCCAGGCCGTCAGAGGACGCCGCCGCCTGTGCCTGACCAGCAGGTCCTCCAACCGCCCGGATCGATCATCATTGCGTTCGTCGTCGGCCGTCATCCTACTGCCTTTCTCCGGGATGTCCGGCAGGCCGTCAGGATTCTGACGCCTCCCCGGCATCCACGTCCGCCGCCTCCTTCTTCCGCTGCCTGGCAGGAGGCCGGAACGGCTGCGCCTCCTGGTGCGTCAACACCGAGATGAGGCGTGAAATGGTGGCGCGCATCTCGTGGCGCGGCACCACTGCATCCACCATGCCGTGCTCGAGCAGGTACTCGGAGCGCTGGAATCCTTCCGGCAGCTTTTCCCGGATGGTCTGCTCTATCACCCGCGGCCCGGCGAAACCGATCAGCGCTCCGGGTTCTGCAAGATGCACATCGCCCAGCATGGCATAGGAGGCCGTCACGCCGCCCGTCGTCGGATGGGTGAGCACCACGATGTAGGGCAGGCCCGCTTCCTTCAGCTCCTGTACCGCGATGGTAGTGCGTGGCATCTGCATCAGGGAGAGGATGGCCTCCTGCATGCGGGCACCGCCGGAAGCGACGAAAAAGACGAAAGGTGCCTTGCGCCGCACCGCCTCGCGCATCGCCGTGATGATGGCCTCGCCCACGGCCATGCCCATGGAGCCGCCCATGAACTCGAAATCCTGCACGGCAATGACCGTCTCCATGCCGTCCAGCCTGCCGGCGCCGGCGAGGATGGCGTCATCACGCCCGGTCTTGGTACGGGCCGCCTTCAGCCGGTCCACGTATTTCTTGCTGTCACGGAACTTGAGCGGATCGGCAGGCACGGAGGGCAGCTCGATCTCCTCGTACTCCCCGCCGTCGAACATGTGCTTCAGGCGCTCCACCGCCGGCATACGCATGTGACAGCCGGAATCAGGCACTACCCAGAGATTGGCCTCCAGATCCTTGTAGAAGACCATCTTGCCCGTCTCCGGGCACTTGATCCACATGTTTTCCGGCATCTCGCGCTTCTGGGTGCCGAGAAAACCACGGATCTTCGGTCTGACGAAATTCTTGATCCAGTTCATGGTCGTAAGGTCCTGCCCCCGGTTCTCGTCCACCTTCTCAGGCTCTCAGCCCGCTGGCCAGCGAACGGGTGAATTCTGTCACTTTTGCGACCGTCTCCTCCGTGGCGCGTCCGTCGCCGTCCAGCGTGTCCGCCAGAACGGAGATCAGCGCCGAGCCGACGACCACCGCATCGGCCACCTTCGCAAGTGCTCCGGCCTGTTCGGGCGTCTTCACACCGAAGCCCACGGCTACCGGAATGTCCGAACTGGCGCGGATGCGGGCGATGGCCTCGCCGACACCGGCGATGTCCGGCTCCTTGGTGCCGGTAACGCCTGCGACGGAGACGTAGTAGAGAAAGCCGGAGGTGTTCGCCAGCACCTTCGGCAGGCGCTTGTCGTCCGTGGTCGGCGTGGCCAGGCGGATGAAGTTCAGTCCCGCCTCCATGGCCGGAATGCACAGCTCCTCGTCCTCCTCCGGTGGCAGATCAACGATGATCAGACCGTCCACGCCAGCCTCCTTCGCGTCCTTCAGGAACCGCTCGTTGCCGTAGACGTAGACCGGATTGTAGTAGCCCATCAGGACGATGGGGGTCTCGTCGTCCTCCTTGCGGAAGGTACGCACCATGTCCAGCGTGCGGGCCATGGTCTGCCCGGCTTTCAGGGCCCGCTGCGAGGCCAGCTGGATGGCCGGGCCATCGGCCATGGGGTCGGTAAAGGGCATGCCCAGCTCGATGATGTCGGTGCCCGCCGCCGGCAGCGCCTTCAGCAGGGCGAGCGACGTCTCGGGATCGGGATCGCCGGCAGTGATGAAGGTCACCAGTCCCGCCCGGCCTTCCTTCTTAAGCGCCGCGAAGCGCGCATCGATGCGTGTCCTCGTGCTCACAGCCTCACTCCCAGATGCTCCGCCACGGCAAAGATGTCCTTGTCGCCGCGCCCGCACATGTTCATGATGACGATCTCGTCGCGCTCCATCTCCGGCGCCATCTTCATCACATGGGCCAGCGCATGGGCCGGCTCCAGCGCCGGAATGATGCCTTCCAGCCGCGAACACAGCTGAAAGGCCTCCAGCGCCTCGTCGTCGGTGGCCGCCACGTAGTCCACGCGCCCCACGTCATGCAGCCACGAATGTTCCGGTCCGATGCCCGGATAGTCCAGCCCGGCGGAGATGGAATGGGCCTCGGTGATCTGGCCCTCGTCATCCATCAGCAGGTAGGTGCGATTGCCGTGCAGCACGCCGGGCCGGCCGCCGGTTATGGAGGCGGCATGCAGGCCGGTGTCGATGCCGCGGCCTGCGGCCTCGACGCCGTACATGCGCACGTCCAGATCGTCGAGGAACGGGTAGAACAGTCCCATGGCATTGGACCCGCCACCGATGGCCGCCACCAGCGCATCCGGCAGCCGCCCCTCGCGCTCCATGATCTGCTCCTTCGCCTCGCGGCCTATGACGGCCTGAAAATCGCGCACCATCTCCGGATAGGGGTGCGGCCCGGCCACGGTGCCGATGCAGTAGAAGGTGTCCTCCACGTTGGCCACCCAGTCGCGCAGGGCCTCGTTCAGGGCGTCCTTAAGGGTGCGCGAGCCGGAGGAGACGGGCACCACCTCCGCGCCCAGCAGCTTCATG
>JAJRRY010000174.1 GCA_024279095.1 Alphaproteobacteria bacterium | reverse complement strand
GGATACGGTGATCAAGGTCCAGCAGGGATTCCATGACAGCCTCCGGGAGATTGCCATCCGCATCGACAGACTCGAACGGGGTGGCTGCATGAATCCTGCGGGTGGATATGGAGACGGACCTCCTCTTCCGCCAACCGATCATGAGCGCTGATCCCTGATCCGTTCTTGCCGCGCGGTGGCGGACGGCATAAGGTCTGCCGCATGAAGTTTCCGGCCTCATTTCTCGACGAGATCCGCGCCCGCGTCCCCGTTTCGCAGGTGGTGGGGCGTGTCGTGCAATGGGACAGGAAGCGTTCGAAGCCGGGGCGCGGCGACTGGTGGGCCTGCTGCCCGTTCCATCACGAGAAGACGCCCTCCTTCCATGCCGACGACCGCAAGGGCTTCTATTACTGCTTCAGCTGCCACGCCAAGGGCGACATCTTCACTTTCCTGACGGAGAAGCAGGGGCTGAGCTTTGCCGAGGCGGTGGAGCAGTTGGCCGCGGAGGCCGGGTTACCCGTGCCGCAGCCCGATCCCGCCGTGCAGCGCAGGGAGCAGCGGCGGGCCACGCTTGCGGAGGTCATGGAAATGGCCGCCCGTTTCTACGAGGAGCAGCTCGCCGGGCCGGCCGGGCTTCATGCCCGGGAATACGTGGCTTCGCGGGGTCTGTCGGAGGAGACCGTCCGCCGTTTCCGCATCGGTTTCGCACCCGATGCCCGTGATGCCCTTCTGCGGCATCTGGAGCAGGCGGAGGTGCCGCGCCAGCTGATGATCGAGGCCGGCCTCGTGGCCGTTCCGGAGGATGGTCGTTCCGCCTACGACAGGTTCCGCAACCGTCTCATGTTCCCGATCCGCGACATGCGGGGGCGGGTCATCGCTTTCGGTGGGCGGGCTCTCGGTGATGCGCGGGCGAAGTATCTCAACTCTCCGGAGACGGAGCTCTTCCACAAGTCGCGAGTGCTCTACAACATCGATCAGGCCCGCAAGGTGGCCTTCGACAGCACCTCGGTGATCGCCGTGGAAGGGTACATGGACGTGATCGCCCTGGTGCAGGCTGGCTTCGAGAACGTGGTTGCACCGCTGGGCACAGCGCTGACGGAGGACCATCTCGCCATGCTCTGGCGCATGGCTCCGGAACCGCTGCTGTGCTTCGATGGGGATGCCGCCGGCATCTCGGCCGCGTGGCGCACGCTGGAGTTGGCGCTGCCGCGTCTGGCGCCGGGCCATTCCCTGCGCTTCGTGCTGCTGCCTGAAGGTATGGACCCGGATGATCTTGTGCGGCAGGAAGGGCCGGAGGCTTTCGCGGCGCTGACGGAATCCGCCATGCCGCTCATTGATCTGATGTGGAAGCATGTGCTGGAGACCTCGCCACGCCGCACGCCAGAGGAACGCGCGCAACTCGAGGCGCGGCTCGAAGAGCTGGCCGGACGCATTGGCGAGGAGCGCGTGCGCGGGCACTACAGGTCCGAGCTTCGCGCCAGACTGCGGGAGCTGTGGCGCCCCGCCATGTCTTCCGGAGTTGGCCGCCGGCGCGCATCGGGGCAACGGGAAGGTCGCTTCGCGCGGGGGGCTGCGGGACATGCGGGCCGGATTGCCGATGTGACCTCGCGTCTCGTCTCTCTCAGTCGGGGGCTGTCGGCGACGGCTGTACATGAAAAGGAACTGGTGAGAATCGTGCTCCGCCAGCCGGAAATACTGGACAAGGTGGCAGAAGAGCTGGCGGAACTGGAGTTTTCTTCGCAGGAGCTTGACTCGCTGCGCAGAAAAATCATAGATATTGCCGCCGGTCATGCCGACCTTGACAGTGCTCGACTGCATGCCCACCTCAGGGAGGCAGGTGCAGGAGAGATTGTCAGGAAGCTGGCAGGCACCTCTACGACAGGCCGCCATACGTCTTTGCCGGACCTGGACATTGCACATGCTCTGGAAAGTTTTGCCGAGCGCGTCGCAATATTACGCAGGACGGCCGTTTTGGAACGTGATCTGCGGGCGGCGGAAAAGGCCTTCGAACTGGAACCGACGGAGGAGAACTTCGCTCGGATCAATCGGATTCGAGAAGAGCTGCATGCGGCAACGGATGCCGGGAACTGACAGGAAGAGCCTTTTCGGACAATTTCGCGATATGGAACGGGTGCAGGGTGCACATTGGTGCGGTGCAGCACGGAAAGGAAGAATTGCCGTGTGGTTAATCGCCGGTTAAGCCCTGCGGGTGTAAATCTCTGCGCCGGGGAGGGATCCCCTTGCGCGTCGCGGCATGCCTGCCGCGCCAGGAATGTACCAGGACACAGATACGGACATGGCGAAGCAAGAGGCGAAGAAGCGCACTTCCCAGATGCATGCCGGAGGCGAGGGCGAGACGGACGGTCCGATCCTCGACATGAACGATGCGGCCGTCAAGAAGATGATCCGCGCGGCCAAGAAGCGCGGCTTCGTCACCTATGACGAGCTGAACGAAGTCCTGCCCTCGGAAGAATTTTCTTCCGAGCAGATCGAGGACACCATGGCCATGCTTGCGGAGATGGGCATCTCCGTGGTGGAAAGCGAGGAGGAGACGGAAGACGCCGTGGCCCAGGCCACCGGCAACGTGCCGACGAAGGTCAAGCGTGCCGCCTCGCCGGTGGAGCGCACGGACGACCCGGTGCGCATGTACCTGCGCGAGATGGGTTCTGTGGAGCTGCTTTCCCGCGAGGGCGAGATCGCCATCGCCAAGCGCATCGAGGCCGGCCGCGAGGCGATGATCGCCGGACTGTGTGAAAGTCCTCTGACCTTTCAGGCTATCATCATCTGGCGCGACGAGCTCAACGAGGGCAAGATCCTGCTGCGCGAGATCATTGATCTGGAGGCTACGTTTGCTGGTCCGGACGCCAAGGAGGTCGAGGAAAGCAAGAACACGGAGACCAAACCCTCCGATGCCGATGCAGATGGCGATGACGAGGAGGAAGAGGAGGAGAGCAGTCTCTCGCTGGCTGCCATGGAGGCGGAGCTGCGGCCGCGCGTGCTGGAGACCTTCGATCGCATCGCCAAGAACTACAAGGCGCTGCGGCGGCTGCAGGACATCGAGATCACCGACAAGACGCGCCTCACCCCGGCACAGGAGCGGCGCTACAAGACGCTGCGCAACGCCATCGTGGCGGATGTGAAGTCGCTGCATCTGAACAACGCCCGCATCGAGGCGCTGGTCGAACAGCTCTATGACATCAACAGGCAGCTCGGCGCGCTTGAGGGCAAGCTGATGCGTCTGGCGGAATCCCATGGCATTCCGCGCGCCGATTTCCTGAAGGAATACCGGGGGTACGAGCTGGAGCCCAACTGGACGGCGCGCGTCGGCCGGCTGGCCCGCCATGGCTGGAAGAAGTTCGTGGCCGAGGAAAAGGAGACGATCCGCAAGATCCGCGAGGAGATCCACGAGATCGCTTCCGTCGTCGGCCTGCCGATCAAGGAATTCCGCCGCATCGTGCAGATGGTGCAGAAAGGCGAGCGCGAGGCCGCGCAGGCCAAGAAGGAGATGGTGGAGGCCAACCTGCGGCTGGTGATCTCCATTGCCAAGAAGTACACCAATCGCGGCCTGCAGTTCCTCGATCTGATTCAGGAGGGCAACATCGGCCTGATGAAGGCGGTGGACAAGTTCGAATACCGTCGCGGCTACAAGTTCTCCACCTATGCCACGTGGTGGATCCGTCAGGCGATCACCCGCTCCATCGCCGATCAGGCGCGCACTATCCGCATCCCGGTGCACATGATCGAGACCATCAACAAGATCGTGCGCACCCAGCGGCAGATGATGCACGAGATCGGTCGCGAGCCGACGCCGGAGGAGATCGCCGAGCGGCTCTCCATGCCGTTGGAGAAGGTGCGCAAGGTGATGAAGATCGCCAAGGAGCCCATCTCCCTGGAGACACCGGTGGGCGACGAGGAGGACAGCCACCTCGGTGATTTCATCGAGGACAAGAACGCTGTGCTGCCCATCGATGCGGCCATTCAGGCCAACCTGCGCGAGACCACGACGCGGGTGCTGGCCTCGCTGACGCCGCGTGAGGAGCGCGTGCTGCGCATGCGTTTCGGCATCGGCATGAACACCGACCACACGCTGGAGGAGGTCGGTCAGCAGTTCAACGTGACCCGCGAACGCATCCGCCAGATCGAGGCCAAGGCCCTGCGCAAGCTCAAGCACCCCAGCCGCTCCCGCAAGCTCCGCAGCTTCCTGGGGGATTGAGTCCGCTGCTTGACGGTTGTGTAAATAGCAACCGTGTGCCACGGGCTTTCCTTTTATCGAGGTATGCCGGGTACGGGACGGGAGGTCTTCATGAAGCATGTCCCTGCTATGCCACGCTAGGTGGACAGGGCTCTGGGAGGATAGCGTTGCCTGCGGGGAGGTATGACGGGAAAGCCTGTAATGGTGGGCCCGGCAGGACTCGAACCTGCAACCAGCCGGTTATGAGCCGGCGGCTCTAACCAATTGAGCTACAGGCCCGCCACGCCCCCCTAATATCAGAAGAGGCGGGCTTGCGCTACCGGAGTTTTTGAGCAACCCTGACGGGCGGAGAGGGGGGAATCATGCAACATGAACCGGGAGGATTCTCCATGCGCAGACAGGTCGTTTCCATCGTTCTCGCCTTGGTGTTTGCGGCGATTGCAGGTATGCCGGCGCAGGCTGGCGAGCAGGCGCGCCGGACGCTTTCCCTGAGCGGCCATGGCGAGGTGATGGCAAAACCGGATATCGCCATCATCCGGCTGGGCGTGGAGAAGCAGGCTCGCGAGGCGCGACAGGCTCTGCGCGCGGCCTCGGAGGCCATGACGGCGGTCTTTGCCGTGCTGAAGGAGCGCTGGAAGGTGGAGGAAAAGGACATGATGACTTCCGGCTTTTCCGTCACGCCCCAGTATGTCTATCCGAAGAAGTCCTACGAACGGGAGCAGGGGCCGAAACTCGTGGGCTATCGCGTTTCCAACATGCTGACGGTGCGGGTGCGTGATCTGAAGGCGCTGGGCGGCATCCTCGACGATCTGGTACGCAGCGGCTCGAACCGCATCAATGGCATCTCCTTCACCATCGACGATCCGCAGCCCCTGCGCGACGAGGCCCGCCGCCGCGCTGTGCGCGACGCTCTGCGCAAGGCGCGTCTTTACGCGGAGGAGGCCGGATTCATCCTTGGCCCGGTGCTGACCATGTCGGAACGTGGCGACTTCATGCCCGTTCGCCGTCCGATGATGGCCCCACGTGTCAAGGCCATGGCGGCCGAGGCCATTCCCGTTCCCGTGGCCGCCGGCGAACGCGCCGTCACGGCAGATGTCTCCCTAACCTGGGAAATCCGATAGGTTGCAGCTCATTCCTCTTCCCAGTAGCGGTGCTCCTCGGCCACATTGCCCAGCTCCCGTGCCAGCTCAGGCAAGCTCAGATGCTGATCCGCACCATGGCGTATGTCTGCGCCCTCATTCGGGCCTGCGGCGATGGCCACAATGAAGAGGACCCCATTCGGCGCTCGGCTATCAGACACCAAAGGCATTTGCCGAGAGTCGGTTGCACAATCTGCGCCACGTGGCAAGTCAAACCAGAAGGCTCAAATTCCGTCTGGATGAAAGTTCAGTGGCAGGTCAGGCTCTTGCAACCAGCGATGAGCCGCAGGCCTTTTGGCTTGCGGGTCTTTTTCGTGTGTCGGAGGATGGGAGATTCAAGCCCGAATTGTGATTCATGCGAAACGCGGGTTGACAGGGCTGCAGCGTTTCATTAGCAATTAGTCAATAACTATATTGGCGACGCAGGCGGAATGTCATGACGGATATTGGACGGGGTGGAAACGGTGGTGTGCCGCGCTGGATGCGGATACTGGCGGTGGCGGCGGGGTTGTTCGGACTGCTGACGCTGGTCTCGGGCGGCAAGGTGCTCTTCGGGCCGGAGGAGGCGCGGATGGCCGCGGGGGCGTACATGCCTTTCGTCGTGTGGTTCAATTTCCTTGCCGGCTTTGCCTATGTCGCGGCTGCCTGGGCCATGTGGCGGGGCAGGGCGTGGGCCTGTGCGCTGGGGGCAGGGATTGCCGCCGCGACGGTGGTGGTCTTTGTCATTTTTGGCTTCAAGGCCATGACCGGCACGCCCTTCGAGATGCGCACGGTGGGTGCGATGACATTGCGCAGCGGTTTCTGGCTGGCTGCCGCCTGGGCCCTGTGCAAGTGGCACGGAAAGGCACGCCGGCAGGCTTCCTGACCTGACGCGGTCGCATGACGGACAGGGACGGCCCGGTGCCGTCCCTTTGTGCGGGAACGCAATCGGACTTTTTACTGGAGCGAGACACACCATGTGGCGCAAGCTGCTTTTCATTCCCCCTCTGGCCCTCGGTGTCGCCGTGCTGGCCTTCGTCGTCAACAATCGTCCGGCGCCAGCGCGCAAGGCCCCGCAGGAGGAGATGCGCGTGGTGCGCGTCATGGAGGTGCGTCCGCTGACGCTGCAGCCGCGCATCACCGGTTTCGGCACAGTGCGACCCTCCCGCGTGTGGAATGCCATTGCGCAGGTGGGCGGCAAGGTGATCTTCACGCATCCGAACCTCAAGAAGGGCGCCATCATCCCGGCGGGTACCGAAATCATCACCATTTCGCCGGACGACTACCGGCTGGCGGTGGCCCAGGCCGAAGCCAGTATCCGCGCCACAGAGGCCAAGCTGGCGGAGATGGATGTCACGGAGCGCAACACCCGCAGCCTGCTGAAGCTGGAGCGGGAGGCTTTGGAAATCACGCGCCGGGATTATGAGCGCAAGAAAAGGCTCAAGGAACAGGGAACGGTGGCCGCCACCACGTTGGAGACGGCGCTGAAGGCTCTCATTGCCCAGCGCAAGCTGGTGCAGTCGCTGGAAAACACCCTGCGGCTGCTGCCCGTCCAGCGCAAGGAGCTGCAGGAGCAGCTCGCCACCTACCGCAGCCAGCTGGCCACGGCAAAGCTCAATCTGGAGCGCACGCATATCCGCATGCCGTTCGATGGCCGCATCTCGCTGGTTGGCGTCGAGGTGGAGCAGTTCGCCCCCGTCGGAAAACAGCTTGCGGCAGCGGACGATATCGCCAAGGCCGAGATCGAGGCGCAATATCCGTTGCAGCGCATGCGGTCCATCATCCGGCTGGTCTCCGGTATTCCTGCTGATGTGACGCTGGATGCGGCGAAAACGCGGGAGCTGATCGACAGTCTGGGTCTCTCGGTGGAGGTCAGACTGGAGGAGGGCGATGTTCCGATGGTCTGGAAGGGGCGGTTTGCCCGCATGTCCGACACCTTCGACCCCAAGACCCGGACGGTCGGCGTGATCGGCGAGGTGGACGATCCCTATTCGCACGTGACACCGGGGCGCAAGCCACCCCTGACCAAGGGCATGTTCGTGCGCATGGACATCCTCACCCGCAAGGTGGAGAACGTGCTGGCCATTCCGCGTGCTGCGGTACACGGCGGCAAGGTTTTCGTGGTCAGCGAAGAAAGCCGTCTTGTCATTCGTCCGGTGAAGGTCGTGGCGCGGTTGCGGGATCTGGTGATCGTCGGCGAGGGCCTGAAACCCGGCGAGCGCATCATTCTCAGTGATCTGGTGCCGGTGCTGGAGGGGCAGCTTCTGAAACCGGTCATGGATGAGGAGACGGCGCGGATGGTGATCCGTGAGGCGGCCGGGAGTGTGGCCAGATGAGACCGATCATCCGCTACTTCGTCACCCATCCGACGATCGCCAACCTGCTGATGCTGGCCATCGTCGCGGCGGGCCTGATGGCCCTGCCGAAGATGCAGCGCGAGACGTTTCCGCGGATCGCGCCGCGCAACGTGGAGGTGACCGTCGCCTGGCCCGGAGCGCGTCCGGAAGACGTGGAGCAGGCCATCTGTCAGCGCGTCGAGGACGCCGTGCATAACGTGGACAACGTGCACGAGATCACCTGCGTGGCCATGGAGAACGTGGCGCGCACCACCGTCGAGATGGTGGAGGGTGCCAACTTCGAGAAGTTCACCTCCGACATCAAGACGGAGGTGGAGGCCATCGACGACTTCCCCGACCTGGTGGAAAAACCTGTCATCCGGCAGCTCGGCACCCGTGACTTCGTGACTTCGGTTGCGCTTTCGGCGCCTGCCGCCTCCCCCGTCGATCTGAAGATGCTGGCGGAGGACATCAAGGATCGCATGGAGCGCACCGGAAAGATTCCCAAGGTCACGGTGCGCGGATTCTCCACCCACCAGATCCGCATCGCTCTGGATTCTGGCCGGTTGCGGGCCTACGGCCTGTCGGTGCAGGATGTGGCCAATGCGGTCATGCGCTCCAGCTTCGATCTGCCCACCGGGTCGTTGCAGACGCGGGAGCGGGACATCCTGATCCGCTATGCCGATGAGGGCAAGCGGCCGCGCGATTACGAGAACATTGTCGTGGTGGCCAGCTCCACCGGTGGCGAAGTGCGCCTTGGCGACATCGCGAAGATCACCGACCGGTTCGAGCTGGACGAGGAGAAGTATCTCTTCAACGGCCGGCGCGCCGCCATTCTCGACGTGACCAAGACACCGCAGGACGACGTGCTGCGGGTGGTGGATGCGGTCAAGGCCTTCATCGAGGACGAGAAGGCCCGGCTGCCCAAGGGCGTGGTGCTGGAGATCACCAATGACCAAGCCTCGCAGGTGCGCGACCGCCTGGATCTGATCCTTACCAATTCCGTGCAGGGCCTGATCCTTGTCTTTGCCACGCTGTGGATGTTCTTCGGTTTGCGCTACTCGTTCTGGGTGGCTCTGGGACTTCCCATCTCGTTCCTCGGCGGCGGGCTTTTGATGGTGTGGGGCGGCATGACCATCAACATGATGACCATGATCGGCCTGCTCATCGTGATCGGCCTGCTGATGGACGACGCCATCGTCATATCGGAGAACATCGCCGCCCACAGGGCCAAGGGGAAGACGCCGGTGCAGGCGGCTATCGACGGCGTGACGCAGGTACTGCCCTCGGTGTTTGCCTCGTTCATTACAACGGCGGTGATCTTCGGTTCGCTGGCCTTCCTGAAGGGCGACTTGGGGCAGATCCTGCGGGTCATTCCCATCGTCATGCTGTTCGTGCTGGCGGTCTCTCTCGTCGAGGCCTTTCTCATCCTGCCGCACCACCTGCTGCACACCATGGAGAAGGTGAAGACGGCAAAGATGGGCGGCCGCTTTCAGGACTGGATGAACGCCAGACTGGAATCCTTCAGCAAATGGGCGGTGGAGCCGGTGGCGCGTTTCGCGGTCAACTGGCGCTACTTCACCTTCGGTTTCGCGGCCATGCTGTTCCTGCTTGCGGTAGCAGCCATGGCCGGTGGCAAGGTGAAATTCGAGGCCTTTCCCGATCTCGACGGCAACACCATCGCGGCCCGCATCCTGCTGCCGGCGGGCTCACCGCTGGAGCTGACGGAGCGCACCGTGGCCGGTGCCATCGATGCGCTGCGCGAAATCAACCGCGAGGAGAAGCCCCGACAGCCGGAGCAGCAGGACCTCGTGCGCAACATCACGGTGGAATACAACCGCAACGACACGGCCGGCGAGTCGGGTGCGCATGTGGCCACCATCACCGCCGATCTGCTGGATGCCGAGATCCGGACCATCCGCATCGAGGAGGTACTCGCCAAGTGGCGCGAGAAGACGAAGGACTTGCCGGACGTGGTATGGATCCGCTTCTCCGAGACGAAGATCGGCCCGGCGGGACTGGACATCGAGATCCGCCTGCAGGGTGATAATCTGGAGGAGATGAAGGCCGCCTCCAACGAGCTGATGGCCTGGCTGAAGGGTTACGTGGGCGCGGTGGACATCTCCGACGACCTGCGCCCCGGCAAGCCGGAATTCCGCATCCGCCTGAAACCCGGAGCGCGCATGCTGGGCCTCGACGGGCGGCTGGTGGCCGACCAGCTGCGGGCCGCCTTCCACTACATGACGGTGAATACCGTCCAGCGTGACGGCGATTCCATTGACATTGACGTGCAGCTCTCCGACCGCGACCGCGAGTCGGTGGGGGATCTGGACAACTTCGACATCGCGTTGCCCGACGGGAGGCTCATTCCGCTGAAAGCCGTGGCCGAGGTGAAGGGGGATCGCGGATATTCGCGCATCACCCGCATCAACGGCCAGCGCGCCATCACCATCACCGGCGACGTGGACACCCGCATCGCCAACGCCAACGAGATCGTCACCAACGCCATGGGCAGTTTCGTGCCGAAGCTGCTGGAGAAACATCCGGGCGTGCGGGTGTCACTCGAGGGCGCCGACCGCAAGGCACGCAAGACGCAGAAGTCCATCCTGTCCGGCTTCGTGATCGGCATCATCGGCATCTATCTGCTGCTGTCGTTCCAGTTCCGCAGCTACATCGAGCCGGTGGTGGTCATGTCGATCATCCCGTTCGCCTTCGTCGGCGCGATCGTGGGCCATCTCGTCATGGGACTGAACTTCTCGATGCCCTCGCTGCTGGGGCTGGTGGCGCTCTCCGGTGTGGTGGTGAACAACTCCATCCTGCTGGTGAACTTTATCAAGCACTATCACGGCGAGACGGCGAGTGTGCGCGAGGCAGCCCCGCTGGCCTCCCGCGCCCGCTTCCGGGCCATCCTGCTGACGTCCATGACCACCTTCGTCGGCCTGCTGCCGATCCTGACGGAGAAGAGCCTGCAGGCTCAGATCCTCACTCCGCTGGTCAGCTCGCTGGCGTTCGGCCTGCTGGCGGCGACTTTCCTGGTGCTGCTGGTGGTGCCTTCGGTCTATGCCATCCTCGACGACTTTGGTCTGGCGCGACTGGACGAGCCGGAGGAGGAAGGCAAAGGGCCGGAGGCTTCGGAAAGTCCGCAGAAGGCCTGAATTCCCCGTAAAACGGCAGGAATCGGACATGAACCTTGGTTCATGGGCCGATTCATGCCTCCTCGGTTGATTGTGGAACGTCAGTTGGCGGTCCATTCTCCTTCCCGAAAGTTGCGAACGACCGCCTACCCGGCGGGGATGCGGAATGCACGGAGGTGCGTTGCGATTCCTCCCGGTCCTGGGCGGCAGGCAGGGGAAAGAGAGATGCTGACCGACGGGACGGCGAACACGAATGGCAAGAATGGCGGACATGGCGATGTCCGGGAGGTTCTGGTGCGGGATCTGCCGGTGCGGATCTTTCACTGGTCGCTGGTTGCCGCCGTGGCCGTGGCGCTGCTGACCGGTTTTTTTGGTGAGGAGAACCTGCTTACCGTGCATGTCTGGGCAGGACAGGCGGTGGCCGTGCTGATCCTCTTCCGCATCATGTGGTGGTTCGTGGGTGGGCGCTACAGCCGTTTCTCGGCCTATCCGCTGAATCCGCGCCGGGTGATGGAGCACCTGCGCCATGTTGCAGCAGGGCGTTCACCGCTTCTGGCCGGGCACAACCCGGCGGGTGCATGGATGATCATCATCCTCATCACGCTGCTGTTCGGCCTGACGTTGACCGGAATTGTCGCTCTGGGTGGCGAGGAGGATCTGGGGCCGCTGCGGGCCTGGGTGAGCTATCGCCTCGGCGATGCAGCGGAGGAGGTGCACGAGCTGCTCGCCTGGCTGCTGGTGGCTGCCATTGCCGGGCATCTGGCTGGGGTATTCATGGAGACGAAGGTCTTCGGCCATCCGCTGCTGCGGGCCATGACCCGGGGCACCATGCCGGTACCGCCGCAGGATGCGGAGCGTGGCAGCATGGCGCTACGCGGTCTGGTGGTGTTCCTGGTGGCGCTGGGGCTCTTCACCGTGGTGTGGAACGGCCTGTCGGCCACGCCGGATACCCGCTGGCGGCAGGTCACCTACATCAAGGCTTATTCGGACAACTGCGGGGATTGTCATCATGCGCATCATCCCTCCTTGAGGACTGCGGACATGTGGGAACGCATCGTCCGTGGACTGGAGGATCACTACGGGGAGGATGCCACCATCGGGAAAAGGAACGAGGAAGAAATTCTCGCATTCCTCAAGGCGAACAGTGCGGAGTTCTTCGACACCGAGGCAGCCGTGCGCCTGGGGCGGGCGAAGACGAAGGATCTGCGCATCTCTTCCGTTTCCTGGTGGAAAATGCGCCACGAGAACATCCCGCAGCAGGTCTTCGCATCCCCGGAAGTGGGATCGCCGGCCAATTGCAATGCCTGCCACGGGGATGCGGAAACCGGCCGTTTCGATGATGCCGCCATCCGTATTCCCAGGAAAGCGCAGGCTGCCGGAGGGCAGAGCTGAGGTGCCTCATGCGGATACGAAGCGACAGGGAAACCCGTTGAACAGAAATTTCATCAATTCAGGAGAAAAAACCATGATCAGAGACGTTGCAATCATTTCCGGACTGACGCTGGCGACAGTGCTGTTCGTTGCGGGAGCGGCGGAAGCCGCCAGTCCACAGGAGATGTTGAAGCGTTATGAGGCCGAGGCGAAAGCCGCTGGCGATTTCCCCGCCGGAGGATTCTCGGCGGAACGCGGCAAGGCCTTTTATCTGGCCAGGCACAAGGGCGGCAAACCGGCCACGCCTTCCTGCACCACATGCCATACCGATTCACCGCTGAAGGCCGGCAAGACCCGGACGGGCAAGGTCATTCAGCCGATGGCACTGTCGAAGACGCCGGACCGCTATTCCGATCCGGAGAAGGTGGAGAAGTGGTTTCGCAGGAACTGCAGAAGCGTGCTGGGGCGGGAATGCACACCCCGCGAGAAGGGTGATTTCCTCACCTACATGATCAGCCAGTGAGAACAGCCGGACACGGCATGAAAGAAGGAGGAATGCCATGAAGACCCGTATCATTACCCTGAGTGCGGCCGCTGCGGCGCTGGTCGCCGCGGGGCTGGCCACGGCGGCCATTTCCGATGAAAGGTATCCGCCGGTAACTGATGCCATGACCAAGAAGGAATGTGGCGACTGCCACATGGCCTTCCAGCCGGCCTTCCTGCCGGCCCGGTCCTGGGAGAAGATCATGGACAACCTGTCCGACCATTTCGGTGAGGATGCTTCTCTGTCCAAGGAGAAGACGGAACACATCAAGAAGTATCTCATGGCCAATGCGGCCGACAGGCGCTGGGGCAGCAAGATGATGCGCGGGGTGCGCAAGGACTGGACGCCACTGCGCATCACCGAACTTCCCTACTGGAAGCATGAGCATGAGGAAGAAGTGCCGGCCCGGGCATGGAAGGACCCGAAGGTCGGCTCCAAAGCCAACTGCAAGGCCTGCCACCGGTATGCGGATACTGGAATATACGAAGCCGAAGAGTACGAGTATGGCGGATATTACGGTGGTAAGGAGAAATATGAGTACAAGTACAAGCGCAAGCGCTACGACGATGACGAGTACAAGTACAAGCGCAAGCGTTATGATGATGACGAGTACAAGTACAAGCGCAAGCGTTATGATGATGACGATGAGTACAAGTACCGGAAATATCGTGAGCGCAAGGATGGCTATTACGAGCGTCGGCGTTACGATGATGATGACGACTGAAACGTGAAAGGTCCCTTCGGGGGTCTCTTGGGTGCCGTCTGTCCTTTTCCTCCATTGAGGGCGGGCGGCACCTTTCCCATATGAAATGTGCAAATTCCTGTGAACATGCTATCATGCCCGTTGGAGCACAGAGAATGAAGACTGTCGGGAGAATGGCGGGATGACGCTGGTCATGCCACAGGAAGGCGGGCGGACGGCCTCATTTGCCGGTCAGTTCAGGCGCTGGCGTTTCCACGTTCTGGGTGCGTCCTTCGTCGTGCTGCTGATCTGCCAGAGCTTCATGGTGCTGGATGTGCTGGCCGACATTTTCTATATCGATCTGTACATTCCCTGGTTCGATCACAGTCTGATGGAATTGATTGCCGTCATTGCCATGACGGTTTCCCTGTTCGTGCTCGGCTGGATCCTGGTGGATCATATACGTCAGAATCGCCGCTACAAAGAGACGGTGCGGACCGCTTCCGGCCAGCTTCTGAAGACCATTTCGCGAAAGTTCGACGAATGGAAACTGAGCGAGTCGGAGCGTGAAATTGCCCTGCTGCTCATCAAGGGGCTGTCGGTAAACGAGATCGCGCAGATCCGCAATACCAGGCCGGGTACAATCAAGAGCCAGAGCAACGCCATCTACCGCAAGGCCGGCCTGCGCGGCCGCAGCGAACTGGTGGCCTATTTCGTCGAGGACCTGCTGGCCGGCGAGAAACTGCTGCCTCGTCACGGCTGAAAGCCGCAACCTTCAGGGCAGGGGGCTCAATCCGCATGCCGGGCTGCCATCTCTTCGGCCCGTTCCACGTCCTCCGGCCGGTTGATATTGAAGAAGGGATCTCCATTCGCGGTATCGAAGGTCACGGTGGCCAGGCGATAGCGGGCGGTGAACAGGTCGATCTTGCGCAGGTTCTCCTCCTTCAGCGCATGCTCCAGATCCTCCGCCAGAGCCACCGGCCACAAACCGAAAACCGGATGCATCCGCCCGTTGCTGGCCGCACAGGCCAGCTCCGCGTCCTCTTCTTCCACGGCATGCAGGAAGCGGACCGTCAGGTCTTCCGGAAAGAAGGGCGTATCCACTGCTACCGAAACCAGCCAGTGGGCATCCGGCACCTCCCTGCGCGCCCAGAGCATGCCGGCCAGCACCCCTGCCAGAGGGCCGGCAAAGCCTTCCACCGTGTCGGCGATGACGGGCAGCCCCCGCGAGGCCAGTTGCTCCCGATCGGTATTGGCATTGAGCGCCAGTGCCCTCACCTGCGGAGCCAGCCGTCCGATCACGTGATCCACGAGAGACTTGCCCGCGACTTCCACGAAGGCCTTGGGCCGTCCCCCCATGCGTCGCGCCAGACCACCGGCCAGGACCACGCCGGCAACCGCATTTCCTTCTTTCATGCCTTCCCTTCCGCCCCTTTGCGCCGGTATTTCGAATCCTCTTCTCCGACCGCTTCCGGATCGGTATCGAACACGATCCGATGTGCTCCGGCCAGTGCAATGAAGCGCTGCCCGCGCGCGCGCCCCACCAGTGTCATGTTGACCTTGCGCGCCAGCTCCACGCCCCAGGCCGTGAAGCCCGAACGGGAAATCAGGATCGGGATGCCCATGTGGGCGCACTTCAACACCATTTCCGAAGTGAGACGGCCCGTGGTGTAGAAGATCTTGTCCTCCGGTGCCACCCCTTCGAGGAACATCCAGCCGGCAATCTTGTCCACCGCGTTGTGCCGCCCGACGTCTTCCATGTAGACCAGCGGCCTGTCCTCCCGGCACAGCACGCAGCCATGAATGGCTCCCGCCTTCAGGTACAGCGACGGCGTGGTGTTGATCCGTTTCGTCAGAGCATACAGCCAGGAGGTTCGCAGCACGGCCTCGTCCGTCAGCCGGATCTTCTCGAAGGTCTCCATGACGTCACCGAAAACGGTGCCCTGTGCGCAGCCGGAAGTGTGCACCTTGCGGCGCATCTTCTCCTCGTAGTCCGTCCTGCGCCGCGTACGCACCACCACCGTGTGGATGTCTTCCGCATAGTCGATGGCCGTGATCTCGTCATCGTCGCGCAGCATGGCCTGATTGCGCAGGTAGCCCACGGCCAGCCAGTCCGGGTGATCGCCGATGGTCATGGCCGTGATCACCTCCTGGCTGTTGAGAAAGATGGTGAGAGGCCGCTCCTGTACGACATGGGCCCGCAAGGACGCGCCGGTCTCATCCGTCACGTCCAGCACGGCGGATAGCGACGGATCGTCGGGATCCGGCACAACCAGGTAGTCGGCCGCCTTTCTGGCCTCTTCGTCGGAGTGAATCATGGTGATTTTCTATCACTTGCGTCTTTGCGACGGAAACGCCCTTTCCACCGGTCGGCCTGGCAGTGGAACATGCAGGCCTCGCCCTGTCCGGCCGGTCAGACGTGCTGGCCGCCGTTGATATGCAGCTCCGCGCCGGTGACGTAGGAGGAGGCCTCCGTGCAGAGGAAATAGATGGCCTTGGCCACCTCCTCAGGCTGGCCGAGCCGACGCAGGGGGATCTGCTCGATGAGCTTCTCCGTGCCGGGTGAGAGGATGGAGGTCTCGATCTCGCCGGGGCTGATGGCGTTTACGCGGATGCCATGCGGGCCGAAGTCGTGCGCCAT
>JAJRRY010000173.1 GCA_024279095.1 Alphaproteobacteria bacterium | reverse complement strand
CATGTGGACGTGATCTTCTATCCTTTCCAGAAGACCGAGACTCTCCATGCGTTCGACGATACGCTTGCGGGCCTCGAAACGGTCAAGGCCATGGTAGCCGAGCGTTTCCTCCAGCTCCGGGGTATTCTCCAGCCCGGCGAGGAAGTCCGCGTTGTCCTTCAACAGCATGGAAGCATCGGCATCCATGACGTTGATCATCGGCAGGCCGTGGCGGCGGCCGACCTCGAAGTCGTCGAAATCGTGCGCGGGGGTGATCTTCACCGCGCCGGTGCCGGTTTCCGGATCGGCGTGCTCGTCGGCGACGATGGGGATGCGGCGGCCCACCAGCGGCAGGATGACGTTTTTGCCGATGATGTCGCGATAGCGCTCGTCTTCCGGGTGAACGGCCACGGCGGTGTCGCCCAGCATGGTTTCCGGGCGCGTGGTGGCGACGACGATGTAGCGGCCTTCCTCGCCTTCCACGGGATAGCGGAAGTGCCAGAGGTGCCCTTTCGTTTCCGTCGGCACCACCTCGAGGTCGGAAATGGCCGTGTGCAGTTTCGGATCCCAGTTGACCAGCCGCTTGTCCTTGTAGATCAGGCCCTCGCGGTAGAGCTCGACGAACACCTTGCGTACGGCGCGCGAGAGGCCCTCGTCCATGGTGAAGCGCTCGCGCGACCAGTCGCAGGAGGCGCCGAGGCGGCGCAGCTGATTAATGATGGTGGAGCCGGATTCCTCCTTCCATTCCCAGACGCGGCGCACGAACTCCCCGCGTCCCAGCTCCCAGCGGGTGGGCTCGCCCTCGGCGGCCAGCTTGCGCTCCACGACCATCTGGGTGGCGATGCCGGCATGGTCCGTTCCGGGCTGCCAGAGCACGTCCCTGCCACGCATGCGCATCATGCGCACCAGCACGTCCTGAATGGTGTTGTTCAGCGCATGGCCCATGTGCAACGAGCCGGTGACGTTGGGCGGCGGAATGACGATGCAAAACGGCTCGCCGGTCCCGGAGGGTTTGAAGGCTCCGGCCTTCTCCCATTCGTCGTAGATGCGCTGTTCGGCCTCGGCCGGATCGAAATGCTTGTCCAGCATGGAACGTCCCATGAATGATGGCGGGCGAGAATCGTGCGGAATCGCCCGGCAAGGATACTCGGTCCCGGTGGTATAAACACCACTGCAGGGCCGCTTGCAAGATGCAAGCATGCCGGCGCTTGCGGTTTTCAGCGCATCCGTCGGGACGGGGCGCCATGGGCGATGCGCGTGATCTCTTCCCGTACCAGCCGCTCCACCAGTTCCGGCAGGTTGGCATCCAGCCATTCCCGCAGCATGGGGCGCAGCATCTCTTCAGTCATCGAGCGCAGGTCCTCCGGCAGTGCGAGTTCCTCCCGCAGCATGTCGAAGGCACGGGCGGCCAGCTCTCCCGTCTGCGGGGAAACAAGAGGCTCGGTCTCATCCGTCACGCCGGCGTACGGTACTTCTTCCACAGCATCTTCCTTGTCCGCGACCTGCCGCGTCTCTTCCTCGGGCCACCACGCGGCATCAAGAGAGCCATCGAACATGGCATCTCCCTCCGCTTCCGGAGTCTGCGCTAACGACGGAGCCACGGCCGGTGGAGTGCCTTTGCCGCTCATGATGCCTCCCACACTGGGAAGCTCCTTCTCGAGAAGTTTTTTGCGCGGTGCGAAGGGCGCTTCACCAATTTCGTCCCGAACGCCTTTCCCGTTTGTGGCATCATGCTCCGTCAAGGTGCCCTGTTCCCCCCTGATGGCAACTCGGTTCTGTTCCGGAGCGGCAGGGTCGATCCAAGTGGTCTCGGGCATATCCTCGGAAAGAGGCTTGAGGAAAGGCGGTGTCTCTGCCTCTTCCGCCTGATCGTTGTCGGGTCGCATGACGGGTGCCTCATGGGCTGCCCGCACACGCAGGGGCGCATGGAGACCGACGGCCTGATGGGCCGCCTCCTCGTGAATGGCCTCGCGAATGGAGGCCAGCATTTCCTCCATTGCCGACTTGCCTTCCTGCCTGCTCATTGCGCTCCCCGTAGCCATTCGGGTTGTGCTTCCAGATGGAACGAATCACCCGATTTTGCTTTTTCCAATCTATAGCACGCAAGTTCGCTCATATGGTCGGCTTCGGCAATTGCCGGTTTCATGCGGCCAACATGTTTTGCACAGAAACGATCCGGAGGCGGAATGGGCGGAGCCGTCGAGGCACCAGCATGCCCGCTGCCCCCTGGACTGCTGGGGCAAACCCTGCAGTGAGCAGGCAAGGGATGCTGTGGCTGTGCCATGAACTTGGACACGAACCCGGCAATGAGTTGAGGAAAGGGTTAGGCCGTGCCTCAAACGTTAGCTCATGCCCGGGCTTGTCCCGAGTATCCAGACCGGGACACCATCCGCATCGCCTGCGCCTGCCGCTCGGGACCGCCGGGACGAACCTAGCGGTGAGCCAAAGGGCAATTGCCCCCAAATTCCGGCTCATACTCGGACTTTGTCCAAGTATCTATGCAGAAGTGCCATCTTTTGCGTTGCAGATTTGGAACGCCTGAACAAGATCCAGTGTTCGAGTGGAGGCGAGTAACGGGAAGGGAAGGTGCAGTAGCGTCACACTCCGCGCCATCCGTAATATCAACGACGGGTACCGAACAGTTTCGACTTGACGGCCTTGTAATGCTCCGTCGGGTCATATGCAGCCACCTTCAGCCCCAACCTCCAAGCGGTCAGCTCGCCAATCGCGGCCAGAAGGGAAAAGGCCGCCGTCATTTCCGCCGCGCGGGCCGAGACCAGAGAGACGCGAGCATTGAGCAAGGTCTGCTGGGCATTCAGGACGTCCAAAGTCGTACGGGATCCAGCCTTGTATTCCTCACGCACGCCTTCGTATGCCCGGCGTGATGCCGTCACCTGCGCGCGGGCGGCGGAAATCACCTGACGGGCGGCAATCAGGTTGTTCCAAGCGGACACGACCTGCTGCCGTACGGCGCGTCTGGCTACGGCAACGGAAAGTCGCGCCGCTTCGGCCTTGTGGCGAGCTTCCCGCACGGAGTCATGGACGAAACCACCCTGATAAATGGGAATGCTGATCGTTCCCATGATGCTGGCATCCCGCGTCTTTGTGGAATTCGAGTCCTCGACCTTGTTCCGGGATGCCGAGAGGCTTGCCTGAATCGACACGGACGGCAGGAGGTCCCCAAAAACCGCCTTGACATTGTGTTCCGCAGCCTTCTGCGAATAGGCGGCGGCAAGAATGTTCGGGTTGATGCGGGAGGCCCGGGCCAGAGCATCCTTGAGCCCCAGCGGCAGCTTGGGGCAGCTGCGAGGGAATTTCAGCCGTCCAGGCTTGTGTCCGACCACCTTTTCGTATGCGGCAATGGTTGCCGCCAGCTGCGCCTTGGCCTGCGCATAGTCGGAGCGGGCCTGCGCCAATGCCGCACGGGCCTGCGAGACATCCGTCTTCGTCACTTCGCCAACCTTGTATCGGGCGATGGTAGACTGCAGCTGTTCTTTCAGAACCGTGATGTTGCGCGCCCTCAGGCGCAGGATTTCGCGATCGCGCACGACATTCATGTAGGCCGTGGCCGCATCGAGAAGAACCTGCTGCTCGACGGCAAGAAGATTCTGTCTCCCGGCACGCACGGCCGCCTTGGCGCTGCGTACCGATTCCACCGTCTTGAAGCCATTGAAGACCGGCTGGGTAAGGGTGATGGAAACGCTTTCGTAATCGTAGGACTTCGAGGAACCGGGTAGCGGCGTGGTCTTCGAGACGCCGGTCTTGGCCGTGCCGTTGGCAAAGACGCTGGGCCTCCATCCGGATTTCGCCTTGGCCACACCTTCATCCGTTGCTTTCAGACGGGCACGCTCCGCCGCAATGTCCGGATTGTTGCCATAGGCGCTCGACAGCGCCTGCATGAGCGTCTCAGCGGATGCCGGGACGGCCGCAGCGAGAATGCCCGTCAGCACGAGAGCGCCAAGTCCGTTCCCGAGGATCCTGCTGCCTTTGGTGCGCCGGTGCATTCCTGTAACCTCTCGGCAAGTTGTTTCACGTGTCGGTGCAAAGGCCGACCGCTTCGTGTTCCATGAACATGCCAGCTTCGGCCGCAAGTTGCAATAAGTCACTCACATCGGGGCGCCACAGCGTGAAAAACCCGACTGAACACGTATCGCACTTATACTCTCCGGGAATATCGCCTGTCATCTGATTCGTGCAGGTTGGACGTTCTGGAGATCGATTCCCGCATGGCATGCGTTCTTTTCGCAACAGCCCTCCCTTCTCCACCACGTTCAGGCCGTGACGATACGGGCTGCAGCGCGTCGCAATTCTTTTTTGCGCAAAGTCATTGTCATGGTCCACGTTTTTGAATATATCAGGCGTGCCCGACGGGCTGGAGGGCCTCGTGGCGGAGTGGTGACGCAGCGGACTGCAAATCCGTATACCCCGGTTCGATTCCGGGCGAGGCCTCCATGTCTCCTGCTTTCTCATGTTACGGCGATTCCTGCAGTACGGCCCGTTTGCACGTGCAGAATTGCCCCGTGCGTCAGAAGCACTTCCGCCACAGAGAACCGATTCGGGGTGGCGAACAACGACTTCAGGGAAACAGCGGCAGCTGCTCCAGGGCGGTGCTCTCCGGCAGGTCGAACATGAGGTTGAAGTTCTGCAAGGCCTGCCCGGAGGAGCCCTTGACGAGGTTGTCCAGCGTGGACATGAGGATCACGCGGCCGGGAATACGGTCTTCCCGCACGCCCAGGACCACGTAGTTCGACCCCCTCACCTGCTGTGTGGCCGGCAGGATGCCGTCTGGCGCCATGCGCACGAAAGGTTCGTCAGCATAGCGCTCCGCCAGCACCTGTTCGCAGTCGGCCGCGCTGGCGCCATCGGCCAGTTTCGCGTGCGCGGTAATGAATTCGCCGCGGCTCATGGGAATCAGGTGTGGCGTAAAGTTGACGACAACGTCCCGGCTTGCGGCGCGCGAGAGCTCCTGCTCGATTTCCGGCGCATGCCGGTGTCTGCCCACGGCATAAGGGCCCATGCCCTCGCCGGCCTCGCAGAACAGGGTGTTCTGTTTCAGGCCGCGCCCGGCACCGGAGACGCCGGACTTGGCATCAATGATCAGATCATCCGTGGAGATCACGCCGGCCTCCACCAGTGGCAGGAGGAGCAGCAGCGTGGCCGTCGGATAGCAGCCAGGACAGGCGACAAGGCGGGCGTTGCGGATAACGTTCCGATAGTGCTCCGTCAGGCCGTAGACGGCCTCTTTCAGCAGATCCTGCGCGACATGCTCGCGCCCGTACCATTCCGCATAGGTCTGCGGGTCGCGCAGGCGGAAGTCGGCGGAGATGTCGATGACCTTCACGTGCTCCGGAAGGGTGGCGATCACGTCCTGCGAGGTGCCGTGCGGCAGGCCGCAGAAAGCCGCATCGACGCCGCCCCAGTCCACCTCCTCGTTGCGCACGAGATCCGGCAGCCCGAAGCCGGCCAGATGCGGGTAGACCTGCTCCATGGGCTTTCCGGCGTGGGAATTCGCGGTCAGCGCGACAATTTCAATGTCAGGATGCCGCACGGCCAGACGCACAAGATCCGCGCCCGTATATCCAGAGGCTCCGATCACCGCCGTCCTGATTTTTCCTCCGGCCATCTTTCCCTTCCCGTCTGGATGGGAGCCGTGCAGCCCACGTCTCCTTTTCGGCTCTGGTTATCAGAAGCCGCCCGGCATGAAAAGACATGCTGGAAAAAGGGCCGGAACGGCGTCCGGCCCTTTCGGATTTCCAATTCCGCCACGCTACAATGGCGGATGGTCAGTCCTCTTTCTTCTTCTTGGAGGCAGCCTTCTTCTTCGTGCCCCCCTTCTTCTGCGTGGAGGGCTTTTCCTCGTCCTCCTCCTCGAGCATCTTCTCGATTTCCTCGCGGGTGACTTCCTTTTCCGTCACCTTTGCCTGCTCGACGATGTAATCGATGGTCTTGGACTCGAAGATCGGTCCGCGCAGCTCGATGAGCGCTTCCGGGTTCTTGCGGTAAAAGTCGATGACCTCCTTCTCCTGCCCCGGGAACTGGCGAGCCTTCTCAATGAGCGCCTGCTGCATCTCCTCGTCGCTCACGGTGATGCCGGCCTGCTCGCCGATGGTACCCAGGACCAGGCCGAGACGCACGCGACGGGCGGCAATGTCGCGGTATTCAGCGCGAGCTTCCTCCTCGGTCGTGCCTTCGTCCTCGAAAGTGCGGCCCTCATCCTTCATCTGGTGCTCGAGCGTGTGCCAGATCTGATTGAACTCGCTGTCCACCAGTTTCTGCGGCAGCTCGAAATCGTACTGGGCATCCAGAGCATCCAGAACGTCACGCTTCAGCTGGGTATAGGCGAGATTGTCCATCTCCGCTTCGGCCTGCTCGCGCACCCGATCGCGCAGCTCCGCCAGATCCTTCATGCCCAGCTTCTGAGCGAACTCGTCGTTGATCTCGGCTTCCACGGGAGCCTCGACGGATTTCACCTGCACGGTGAATTCAGCATCCTTGCCGGCCAGCTTCTCGACGCCGTATTCCTCCGGGAAGGTGACCTTGACAAGAACCTCGTCACCGGCCTTTGCGCCGACGAGCTGATCCTCGAAACCCGGGATGAACTGCCCGGAGCCCAGCTCCAGCGGCACGTCCTCGGCGGAACCGCCCTCGAACTCCTCGCCGTCCACGCGGCCGACGAAGGAAATGACCACGCGGTCGCCCTTCTCGGCCTTGGCTCCTTCCGGCTTGTCCTCGTAGTCCTTGAACTGCTGGGCAATGGACTTCACCGCCTCGTCGATGTCCTCGTCGGACACCTTGACCTTGTAGCGGTTCAGCTCGATGCCGGAGAGGTCTTTCACTTCGACCTTAGGAGTAATCTCGTAGGTCATGGTGTAGACGAGGTCCGCCTTGCCTGCGATCAGCTCGTTGACCTTCTCCTGATCGTCCTGTCCCTCAAGTGCCACATCGGGCTGGTAGGCTGGACGCTCGTCCTTCTCGGAGAGCACCTTCTCCATGGTCTCCTTGACGGCCTCGTCGATCACCTCGGCCATGACCTGCTGACCGTAGAGCTTGCGCAGGTGGGATACGGGCACCTTGCCAGGCCTGAAACCGGGAATGCGCGCGTTCTTCGCCATCTCGCCAAGACGGGCATTGAGCCGGCTCTCCAGCTCGCTGACGGGCACGACCACCTTGTACTGCCTCTCGAGGCCTTCGTTCTTCAGTTCGGTGATTTCCATGTCTTTACGTCCGTTCTCTTTTCCTGAAAGCCGGAAACGGCCGGCAGGGCGTTCGAGGCCCCTGCCCGCTTCCGGCGTCATCCATACCCCTGGCGGGATGGCCGTGTCCCGGAAAGTGCCGGCGGCGCTTCGCCGACAGAAGCTGGTGCGGGCGGAGGGACTCGAACCCCCACGGGTTGCCCCACAGGAACCTAAATCCTGCGCGTCTGCCAGTTCCGCCACGCCCGCCTTGTATCCGGAGGCACAACCCCCTCGCGGCGCGAATTGGGCGCTTCTATAGCAAAGGCCGCATGTGCGCGCTAGGACTTTGTGGGCTTTTGTACATGGCTGCGCGCACTTCTGCCGCCTCCGCGGGCAGATCCTCGGCCGTCATTGCCGGGCCAGCGCGGCAGGCGGCCTCGCCATGCATCCAGACGGCGGCGCAGGTTGCGGCGAACACGGGCATTCCCTGCGCGCACAGGGCCCCGACCATACCGGCAAGCACATCGCCGCTTCCAGCAGTGGCCAGCCAAGGGGGTGCGTTGGCGTTGACAACGGCTGTCCCTGCCGGTTCGGCAATGACGGAATCCGGCCCTTTCAATAGGATGATGGCTCCGCTCTCGACTGCTGCGACACGTGCCCGCTTCAGCCTGTCTCCCTCCAGATCGGCGAACAGGCGCGCAAACTCTCCGTCATGTGGCGTCAGGATCGTTGCCCCGTCGCGTGACCGGATGGCGGTGAACAAGGTTTCCGGCGTCTCGCGGAAAACGGTCAGTGCGTCGGCATCAAGGACAATATGCAGCCCCGGAACGGATAGGGCCTCCAGAACCATGCTGCGGGTGCGGTCGTTCACGCCTGCCGCAGGCCCAATGACCAGCGCCCGAATGCGCCGCTCACGGATGATCCCGGCCAGTTCCTTCGGGGTGTCGCATCGGGCGAGCATGATGGCTGTCAGATGTCCTCCATTGACGGCCAGTGCCGAAGCGGGTGATGCCACGGTGACCAGCCCTGCCCCGGTGCGCAGGCCGGCCATGGCCGCCAGGCGGGCTGCGCCGGTATGCGCTGCATCCCCCGACATCACCAGCAGGTGACCGCGTTGATATTTGTGCATGCCCATGGACAGTTCGGGGAGCAGACTCTTCCACAGGTCCGGGGCATTGGCGAAGGTGCGTGGTCGGATTTCTTCCAGCACTGCATCCGGGATGCCGATGTCGCGGATTTCCACCTCGCCGCACAACTGTCGTCCCGGGAGCAGGAGGTGCCCTGGTTTCGACCTGAAGAAGGAAATCGTGAGATCCGCCTCCACGACCGCCTGCCCCACTGGTCGGCCCGTCGCCCCATCGAGGCCTGAGGGAACATCGACGGCCACGGTGTGGCAGAGCCCGGTGCGCCTGCGGGCATTCAGATTTTCCACGAATTCCTTTGCCGCGCCTTCGAGAGGACGGCTCAGTCCTGCACCGAACAATGCATCCACGACGAGCCCGTATTCATTGGAGATTGAGAAATCCAGGGGTTCCATTTTCCCTTCCCATGTCCCTGCAGCCCAAAGCGCATCGCCGGAAAGCCGTGCTCGCTCCCCAAGAAGAGCGACCGTTACGGGCCATCCTCGCGCGGCAAGAAACCGGGCGACCACAAAACCGTCTCCACCGTTGTTGCCCGGGCCGCAGGCAACCAGCACGCGGCAGGGGGCATGACGTCGCATGATGGCCCTTGCAACGCACCATCCCGCATTGTCCATGAGAACCGTTCCCGGCGTTCCGTCCCGAATGGTTCGGGTATCGGCTTCGTACATCTCTTTCGGTGACAGCAGGGCCTGTCTGCGCATTCCTGCAGCATCGAGCGGGAAGATGTGTCGTTTTTCATGCATGATGTGCTTATTTTTTGTGCAGAATGCCCGGAAACTGATCAATCATTTCTGAGAGTCATTCTTGAATCGTGAATCCAAGGCATTGTTTTTACATGAATAACCCGAATTTGTCCGATCTGGCACGGGATCTGCTATGGTATCCAGCATCCGGATTCATCTCGCCCGCCTCACCGAAGGGAGGCAGGATCGGGACCCGAGCTGACGATAACACGAACAGAAGGCAGGAAACCCGTGAAAAAGATCGAGGCGATCATCAAGCCGTTCAAGCTGGACGAGGTCAAGGAAGCCTTGCAGGACGTGGGCGTACAGGGCATAACCGTGATCGAGGCCAAGGGCTTCGGGCGCCAGAAGGGGCATACGGAACTCTACCGGGGCGCGGAATATGTCATCGACTTCCTGCCCAAGGTGAAGATCGAGATCGTCCTGCCTGACGACATGGTCGAAAAGGCCGTGGAGGCGATCCAGAACGCAGCCCGCACGGGACGCATCGGCGACGGCAAGATCTTCATCTCCGATATTCAGGAGGCGATCCGCATCCGCACCGGAGAGTCCGGTCCTGATGCGCTCTAGGGCGCACCACAAGGGAGACCGGAAGTCCGGCGGTTTTTCAGAGGGGACAGGGCTGGCACCGTTCGTGCCGGCCATGTCATGGGAGCAACCACAACAATCCAACCAGCAAAGCGAGGCAAGACATGGCCAAGAAGGAAGCCACGGCTGAGTCCGTGCTACAGGAAATCAAGGACAAGGACATCAAGTTCGTCGACCTGCGGTTCACGGACCCGCGGGGCAAGATGCAGCATCTGACCATGGACGTCTCGGCCATTGACGAGAATGCCATGGCCGACGGCATCATGTTCGACGGTTCCTCGATCGCCGGCTGGAAGGCGATCAACGAGTCCGACATGGTTCTGATGCCCGATCCGGAGACCGCGCATGTGGATCCGTTCTACGCGCAGCCGACGCTGGGCATCTTCTGCGACATCCTGGAGCCGGGCACCGGTGAAGGCTACGGCCGCGATCCGCGCATGACCGCCAAACGCGCCGAAGCCTATCTGAAGCAGACCGGCGTTGGCGACACGGCCTACTTCGGCCCCGAAGCCGAGTTCTTCATGTTCGACGACGTGCGTTTCGGCACCGAGCCCTATGACTGCTTCTTCCACCTCGACGACGTGGAGCTGCCGAAGAACACCGGTGCGGAATACGAGACGGGCAACATGGGGCACCGTCCGCGCACCAAGGGCGGCTATTTCCCCATCAACCCGGTGGATTCCGCTCAGGACATCCGTTCCGAGATGGTGTCGGTGATGAACGATCTGGGACTGGATCCCGAAAAGCACCACCACGAGGTGGGCGCCGCGCAGCACGAGCTGGGCATCAAGTTCGATACCCTTACCCGCATCGCCGACAAGCTGCAGCTTTACAAGTACGTTGTGCACAACGTTGCTCAGGCCTACGGCAAGACGGCGACCTTCATGCCGAAGCCGGTCTATGGTGACAACGGCACCGGCATGCACTGTCACCAGTCCATCTGGAAGGATGGCAAGCCGGTCTTTGCCGGCAACGAGTATGCCGACCTGTCCAAGGAGTGCCTGTACTACATCGGCGGCATCATCAAGCACGCCAAGACGCTGAACGCCTTCACCAACCCGTCCACCAACTCCTACAAGCGTCTGGTGCCGGGCTACGAGGCACCGGTGATGCTGGCCTACTCCGCCCGCAACCGTTCGGCCTCCTGCCGCATTCCGTATGCGCCTTCCGCCAATGGCAAGCGCGTGGAGGTGCGGTTCCCGGATCCGACCGCCAATCCCTACCTGGCCTTCGCCGCCATGCTGATGGCCGGTCTGGACGGCATCATGAACAAGATCGACCCGGGCGAGGCCCTGGACAAGGATCTCTACGACCTGCCGCCAGAGGAAGAGAAGCAGATCCCGCAGGTCTGTGGCTCCCTGCGCGAGGCTCTGGAGAACCTGGAGCGCGATCACGACTTCCTGCTGGCCGGTGGCGTCTTCACCAAGGATCAGATCGAGGCCTATCTCGAACTGAAGTGGGAAGAGGTCATTCGCTTCGAGCACACCCCGCACCCGGTCGAGTTCGACATGTACTACTCCGTCTGACCGGACGGGACTTCCGCGAATCCGGGCCGGAGCCTCGTGCTCCGGCCCGTTTCGTTCAGGCATGCGGCAATGGAAGACCGGACGGGAGAAAAGGTCATGGCCGATCTGTTGGATTTCGAGGTCCTTTCCTTCGACTGCTACGGAACCCTCATCGACTGGGAGACGGGAATCTGGGCCGCCTTCCAACCCGTGCTCATGGAGAACGAACGGGATGACATCTCCCGCACCACCTTGCTGGAAGCCTTCGCCGAGGTGGAAAGCCACATGGAGCAGGAGCATCCCGGTCTGCCCTACAACCGTATTCTGGAGAAGGTGCATGCCGGACTCTGCCGTCATTTCGGGCTTTCTCGCACAGGGGAAATGGACCGGGCATTCGGAGCATCTCTGCCCCATTGGCCCGCCTTTCCCGACACGGCGGAAGCCCTGCGTCTGCTGAAGCGCCGTTTCCGTCTCGTCATCCTGTCCAATGTACACCGGGAAGGATTTGCGGCATCAAACAGGAAACTGGGCGTGCACTTTGATGCGGTACTCACGGCGCAGGACATCGGATCCTACAAGCCGGACCCCGCCAATTTCCACCATCTCCTCGCACACGTGCATGCCGCTTGGGATACGGCTCCGGAGCGCATTCTTCATGTCGCACAGAGCATGTTCCACGATCATGTGCCTGCTGCAAGGGCTGGCCTGGCACGGATCTGGATTGACAGGCAGGGCCTTTCCGAAGGCGGTTCTTGGGGCGCAACGGCTCAGGTCGACAAGATCCCGCAACCACTTGCGACTTATCCGGATCTTGTCTCTTTTGCCGCAGCGATTATCAAAGCCTGACTTTTTCCATGTCTTTTCGGACATCCTCCCTTGTCAGGGCGGACTGAGGGACTATCTTCGCGGGAACCCGTCGATGTGGTAGAGCAAAGGGGGTACGCGATTCATGAAGAAGATCGAGTGGCTGTTCGAGGGTTTCCTGTGGAATTCACGGTTGATCGTGCTGGTCGCGGTGATGGCGTCCCTGGCGGTTTCGTTTGCAATATTCTTCATCGCCACGGTGGATGTCTGGTTCATGCTGGTGCACCTGCTTGATTATGCGGATCTGCCGGAGGGTGACCGCGCCATTCTGCACGATCAGACCATCAAGCATGTCGTTCAGGTGATCGACGGCTACCTGCTGGCCACAGTTCTGCTGATCTTCTCGCTCGGCATCTACGAGCTGTTCATTTCCCGCATCGATCAGGCGGATGAGGCTTCCGCTTCGCGCATCCTTTCCGTCCGCAATCTCGATGATCTGAAGAACAGGCTCGCCAAGGTCATTCTCATGATCCTTGTTGTGAAGTTCTTCGAGCATGCCATCAGCATGAAATTTGAAAGCCCTCTGGACATGCTCAGTTTCGCCGGAGGCATCTCGCTCATCGGTCTGGCGCTGTACCTCACCCATGCGGCGGAGAAGCATGGCCATTCGGTACTACCGCCCCGACGGGAGGAATGAAATCGGCGGAAACGGATGCCACGCTTGAAACACCATCGTCCCCGGCCCAGATAAGACTTGAGGTTATCGTTTCATAACATTCAGGAGGAGCGTGGGACATGAGCGGGCCCGATTGGGAAAACATCGTCGAAGGGGATCGCAAGGCATTCGATGCATTGGTCGAATCCGAGATGAGCGGTCTGCTCGAGGCTGCTAGGCATGAAATTGCCTATTACGAGGACGTCGGAGATTTTCCGCCCCGATACATGACTCCCGAGGAGCTGGTCGGCGAGGCCATGATCCAGGCTTGGGATCATCGAGCCAAGAAACTGAAGGGCATGAGCCCGCGGGCGTGGCTCTACGCCATGCTGTTCCAGGCAGCCGACAGGCTGGCCGAGCGGCGCCGCGACATCCAGGCCCACGAGGCGCTCTCCACGGATCAGAAGATCCCCGATGATCCGCTGGTTCTCGACCCCGTCTATGACGATGACGAGGAGTTCTACGAGTGGTTCCAGCCAGACGAGGCCCTGAAATGGGAAGATGTCATTCCGTCTGACGTGATTGCTCCCGAACAGCTTCTTGCCATCTGCGAGGGTGAGCCAAGACGGCTCAAGCCGGAAGAGCGGCGGGCAGCCCTGCTCTACTTCCGCCTCGGTTTCTCCATGGAAGAGGTCTGCCGGGTATTGGGAAAGCGAGCGGACGAGACGGGCAGGCTGCTCGAAAAGGCCCGTGATGCCGTACGCGGCTGAGGCTGCGAAAGGGCTGTCCTGACACGCGGCTCAAAGGGGGCGCGACGGGAGGCATGTCATGACTGCGGAACACGCGCCGGCAGGCAGAAGGAAGGCCTTGGGTCTGCTGGAACTCATCGCCTTGGGTGTGGGCGGGATGATCGGTGGCGGCATCTTCTCCATGCTGGGACTGGCCGTCTCGATTACGGGACATGCCGCGCCCTTTGCCTTCCTCATAGGTTCGTTCGTGGCTTTCTTCGCGGGCTATTCCTACATCCGGCTGGCACTCACGTTCCGCAACGATGGCGCCAGTTACATCTATCTGCGCCGGGCCTTTCCGCAACGTCCGGAGATTTCCTGCATGACGGGCTGGACCGTCACCATTGGCTATGTGGGCACGCTGGCCCTCTACGCCTTCACTTTCGGGGCTTACGGTGCCGATCTGATCGGGAAATCCGGCGATCCGGCGATCCGCATGGCCATGTCGATCGGTGTCCTGCTCTTCTTCCTCTTCGTGAACCTGCGTGGCGCACGCACCACCGGTCATACGGAGGACCTGGTGGTCTACGCCAAGATCCTGATACTCGCCGTTTTCGCCGTGGCCGGTCTTCAGACCGTGAAGCACGACAATCTCTTTCCGCTTTTCGACAAGGGTGTCGATTCGGTGTTCATGGCTGGCGCTCTTATCTTCGTTGCCTTCGAGGGGTTCCAGCTCATTACCAATTCCATCTCCGAGACACGGGATCCTGATCGCAATATTCCCCGCGGCATTTATGGCGCCATCGCCATTACATCATCCATTTACATCCTGCTGGCGGTGGTAGCCATCGGCAACCTGCCGATCGACCGGCTGGTGAAGGCCGAGGAATACGCGCTTGCGGAAGCGGCACGCCCGGTTCTGGGTGAGGCAGGAGTGATCCTTGTCGGCATCGCCGCCCTGCTGGCCACGTCATCGGCGATCAATGCCACAGTGTTCGGATCCGCAAGGATGATGGCGGAGATGGCTGTTGAGAAACGCATGCCTGCATACCTGGCAGCGCGCAATGCGGACAATGTTCCGTGGCTGGCAACCATGACCCTGATCGGGCTGGGTGGAGCCTTCACTGTTCTGGGAGGATTGGAAGTCATTGCCTCCTTTTCGTCCATGACGTTTCTGCTGGTCTCCATTGGCGTCTCCGTGGCCAACTGGAAACTGCGCGAACAGACGAACTCGAAGGCATGGGTGATTGCGGCGGGTATCGCGCTCATGGCGACGACCGTGCTGTTGCTGGTGATCCATCTGGCGAATGAGAAACCGATGACTCTGCTTGCCGTTCTGGGCATCTACGTTGCGGCCGGCATTCCCGCCTGGCTTTACGGCCGCGGAAGCGATGGTATTGAGCCACACTCCCGGACCGATTGAGTGCATCCCGCGTTTCAGCCCAGACCCAGCCCCTTGAGCTTCCTGTGCAGAGCCGAGCGTTCCATGCCTATGGCCTGAGCCGTGCGGGAAATATTGCCGGAAAAGCGCGTCAGCTGTGCAGCCAGATAGGCGCGTTCAAATGACTCCCGGGCCTCACGAAGCGGCAGGGCTAGCAGTTTTTCCATGTCGAAAGCCCCGTCGTCATGGATCGACGGAGGCGTGTCCTTCGGCAGCATGTCCGGAGTGATCTCCGAGGTGTCACCGGTGCCGCAGATGATCATCAGTCGTTCTATGTAATTGCGGAGCTGACGTACATTGCCCGGCCATTCACGAGCCTGCAGCAATGCAATGGCCTCTCGCGAGAGGCGACGTGGACGCTGGCCGGACTGGCGGGAATACTGCTCCATGAAATGTTCGATCAGCAGCGGAATGTCTTCGCGCCGCTCCGACAGGGCCGGAACGTGCAGAGGCACCACTGCCAGCCGGTGATACAGATCTTCGCGGAAGGCACGCTGCTCGATCAGTTCGGACAGATTGCGGCTGGATGAAGAGACGATCCGCACGTTCACCTTGACTGGAGTATCTCCGCCAACACGTGTGAATGTCTGGTCGACAAGCACCCGCAACACCTTGCCCTGTGTTTCCAGAGGCATGTCAGCCACCTCGTCGATGTAAAGGGTACCGCCGTGAGCTTCCTCCAGCTTGCCGACTACGCGGCGCACGCTGTTGCCTCCTTCTGTGCCGAAAAGCTCGATTTCCATGCGTTCGGGAGAGAGGGCTGCGGCAGGGAGCACCACAAAAGGCCCATCGCGTCGGGACGACCATTCGTGCAGCGTGCGGGCCGTGAGTTCCTTGCCGGCCCCCATGGGACCGGTGATCATCACCCGTGAATTGGTCGGAGCGATCTTGCGAAGATCCTGGATCAGATGCCGGATGGCAGGAGATTCCCCGATGATGCGGGTTTCGCTTCCGGTTCGCTCCTTCAAATCGATGTTCTCCCGGCGCAACCGCGAGATTTCCAGCGCACGATTTACCACAAGCACCAGCCGGTCGGCCTTGAAGGGTTTCTCGATATAGTCGTAGGCGCCTTTCTTGATTGCCGCTACGGCGGTCTCGATGTTGCCATGGCCGGAGATGATCACTACGGGCAGATCCGGATGCTCGGACTTGATGACCTCCAGAAGCTCCAGTCCATCCAGGCGCGACCCCTGGAGCCATATGTCCAGAATCACCAGCGCGGGGCGTCGCTTCTCGATTTCCGCCAGAGCGGAGGTGCTGTCATGAGCCAGACGCGGCTCGTAGCCCTCATCCTCGAGAATGCCTCCGATAAGCTCTCGGATGTCGGCCTCGTCGTCGACTATCAGGATGTCCGCACTCATGTCGCCTGTCCGCTTTCGGGTTCCGTACTGTTATCCGGTTTTTCTGCCATCTTCATGACCAGCGAGAGAACAACCATGGCACCACGTCCCTCCGGAGCATCTTCCAGCCGGAGCTGGCCGCCGTGCTCCTCCATGATGCGCTTGACGATGGCAAGTCCAAGGCCGGTGCCCTTTTCCCGTGTTGTCATGTAGGGTTCGGTCAGCCTTCTGCGATTTTCCTTCGGCAGACCACGCCCGTTGTCGATGACTCGGATTTCCACCCGTTCGCCTTCAGTAATCACTTCCACGACGATGCGCCCCTCGGGTTCCGGTTCTTCTTCCAGCCTTGCCTCGATGGATTCGCGTGCATTCTTGACCAGATTGGTCAGAGCCTGCGTGATGAGACGGCGGTCGAACGCGAAAACGAGCGGTTTGTCCGGCAGGCGCATCTCGAACGAGATGTCGTCACTGGCCACTCGCTGCAGCAGCAGGGCCTCTTTCACCACCTGCACCAGATCGTTGGGCTCCGGATGTGCTGAAGGCATGCGCGCGAATGACGAGAACTCATCGACCATGCGCCCGATATCCCCGACCTGGCGGATGATCGTGTCGGTACATTGCTCGAAGACGTCGGGACGGGAGGTGATTTCCTTCGCATAGCGCCTTTTCAGCCGTTCGGCGGAAAGCTGGATCGGGGTCAGCGGATTCTTGATCTCGTGCGCAATGCGTCGTGCAATGTCCGCCCATGCCGCATTGCGCTGTGCATTGAGCAATTCCGTAATGTCATCAAACGTGACCACGTAGCCGAAAACGTCCTGCCCGCTCCGTTCCGTGGTGATGCGCACGATGAAGTTGCGGGCCTCGTCTCCCACCTTGCGGGTGACATTGTCCTCTGCATGGCCGGAGCGCTTGCTGCGTGCCTTCTCGAAAGCCGCCGTGTATTCCGGCAGTACCTCCGAGAGCTTTCTTCCCATGAGTTCGTCTCTGTGCATGCCCAGCAGCTTCAGGGCGGAACGGTTCACCAGCGTGATGGTTCCTTCCCGATCCAGACCCAGAACACCGGCCGAGGCACCGGCAAGAACGGCTTCGGTGAAGCGACGCCGCTGGTCTAGCTTGTGATAGGCGTCAAGCAGTTCCTCGCGCTGGGCCTTCAGCTGCCGCGTCATCTGGTTGAAGGCGCGAAGCAGCGTTTCGATGTCGCCGGTAGCCTGTCCAACGGGAAGGCGGACGTTGAAATTGCCACCGGAGACCTGCCGCGCGGCACGGATGAGCCCGATTACGGGCTCCACCAGCCGATCGGCCAGCCAGAGGCCGAACCAGATCGCGGCAAGCAGAAAGATGAAGGTCACCGAGGCATACATCAACGCAAAGGTGACCTGCAGACCGAAACGCTGGGATTTCAGCTGTGCGAACTCCTCCTGTTCCTGCCGGGCCTTGAGAAGCTGTTTCAGAACGTCCCGGTTGACCGTCCGGTAGATGTAGAGATAGCGTTCTCCGGGCAGTTCGAGGCGCTTCAGACCGCGGATGATGTTGTCTCCCGGCCCTGGTCCCATGACCAGCGCCTTTCCCTTCTCCGCAACTTCGAAAGCCGCCGGTGGCGGGGGACGGAACCGGATCTTGTCGCCGGCACGCACCATGACGTCCAGCCGCCGGTTCTTCTGGTCAATGACGAAAACGCCGGCAAGCCCGCGTACGGCAGCCAGAAGAGCGACATGCTGCACCAGTTTCTGCCGGTCCTTCTCGAACAGTTCCGCGTTCTTTTCCAGATCGGAAGCAATCCCCGCAAGATCGATACGGGCCAGATCCGTTTTCTCCTGAATGTACGTCTGCGCCACGTCTACGGCGCGGTTGACGATGGACTGGATCCGTTCCGAAAACCAGGCATCCAGACCACGGTTGAGCGTCACGGAGGCAAAGACGGCGACAATGATCGCTGGAACAGCTGCAAAAAGGGAAAGAAGCGTAACGATCCGGATGTGCAGCCCTGCACCTTCCAGGCGTTTTCGCCGGGCGCGGATCAGAAGAGCCACCTGCCAGCCGATCAGGATGGCCATCAACAGAACGAACCCCGCATTCAGCCACAGCAGGGTGGTGACAATTTGCGGCGTCGGGCGAATGGGCGTCAGGCCGGTCAGGATGGCATAGGTGACAAGGCCCGCCACGACGGCGAAAATGACCAGAAGCAACCCGATCCGTCCCGTACGGGGGCGCCTGAAGGTGACGATGTCCGCACCGTCATCCGTATTTACGGAGCCCATTTGCCTGGACGGACGCTGTTCTGAACCTTCGCTGACCGGATTCATCTGGCGTCATTCATGTCATTCCAGTGAATTTCACAACATTCCTTGCAGGAATGTTGCGTATATTCAACACCTCCGTGACATTTTTGCGATATGGTGGCGGAGCCAGTGCGAACCCTCTTTCATCATTCGACGGTAACGGACTTTGCGAGATTCCTCGGCTGGTCAACATCGGTTCCGAGGAATACTGCGGCGTGATAGGCCAGCAGCTGTACGGGTATTGCGTACAGGATGGGCGCAATGAAGGGATCCGACATGGGTACGGCAATGGTCTCGAAGGTATTCTGCCCGTGATCCCGTGCCCCTTCTTCGTCGGTTATGAGCACGATGTGTGCGCCGCGTGCCGCCACTTCCTCCATGTTGGATACGGTCTTGTCGAACAGACCATCCCGCGGCGCAATAACCACCACGGGCACACCTTCGTCGATCAGCGCGATGGGACCGTGCTTCAATTCCCCGGCGGCATAGCCCTCCGCATGGATGTAGGAAATTTCCTTCAGTTTCAGAGCCCCTTCCAGCGCCGTGGGATAATTGATGCCGCGACCAAGATAGAGAATGTCACGGGCATGGGCGATCTTCTTCGCCACCTCCTCGATGTGGGAATCCTGCGACAGTGCCTGCACGAGCAGGCGCGGCAGGCGATTCATGGTCTGTACGAGGCGGGTTTCCTCGTCGCCATCAATGGTACCGCGCGCACGGGCCATCGCGATGGCGAAGGCAGCAAGCACGGTGAGCTGGCAAGTGAAGGCCTTCGTCGAAGCCACCCCGATCTCCGGCCCCGCATAAGTGCGCAGGATGACGTCGCTTTCGCGGGCGATGGTAGACTCCGGAACATTGACCACCGCAGCCACATGCTGGCCCATGCTCTTGCAATAACGCAGGGCAGCGAGCGTATCGGCGGTTTCGCCAGACTGGGAAATCACGAGCGCAAAACCACCTTTCTTCAGAGGCGCTTCCCTGTAGCGGAATTCGGAGGCCACATCCACGTCCACCGGTATGCGGGCCAGCTGCTCGATCCAGTATTTTGCGACCATGCCGGCATAGTAGGCCGTGCCGCATGCGGTAATGGTGATGCGGTCGAGCCCGGCCAGATCCAGTGGCAGTTCCGGAAGGGTGACGCGGTTGACGTTGAAATCCAGGTATTCGGCCATGGTATGGCCAACAACGGCCGGCTGCTCGGCGATCTCCTTGGCCATGAAGTGACGATAGTTGCCCTTGTCGACCAGTAGGGCGGAAGCCTGCGTGAACTGCAATGGACGTACCGTCTGCCGTCCCTGCTCATCGTAGAGGGTCAGGGAGTTCCGTGTCAGAACAACCAGATCACCATCCTCGAGATAGGTTACGCGACTGGTGAAGGGAGCCAGCGCAATGGCATCGGAGCCCAGGTACATTTCACCCTCGCCATGGCCGACGGCCAGTGGCGAACCGCGGCGGGCACCGATCAGAAGGTCGTCCTCGCCCTCGAACATGATGACGAAAGCGAAGGCACCCTCGAGCTCCTCGAGAGTCTTCTGCACGGCGTCGAGCGGCGAGAGCCCCTGCCCAAGACGGCGGTTGATGAGATGGGCGACGATCTCCGTATCCGTGTCCGTTTCCGGCCGGATCCCCTCGGCCTCGAGAGAGGCCCGCAGAGTCTTGAAGTTCTCGATGATGCCATTGTGGACGATGGCCACCCGTCCGGCGAAATGCGGATGGGCGTTGTTTTCCGTGGGCACCCCATGTGTCGCCCATCGCGTATGCCCTATGCCGATGGTGGATTTCAGTTCCCTTTCGGCAAGACAGGCCATGAGCTGGCCAAGTTTGCCGGGAGCTCGGACCCGCTTAAGCGTGCCATCCTCGAGAACCGCTATGCCTGCAGAATCATAGCCGCGATATTCCAGCCGGCGAAGGGCCTCGACGAGGCGCATTGCGACAGGTTCTCTGCCCAGAATTCCGACAATCCCGCACATGTCCGGTCTCTCTCCCGCTTGACCACCGACGTTCGCGACCCGGGCCGCGTTTACCGGGCTCCCCCGGTTTTCGGGCTCAACGCCCCTGTTCCTTGCGCTTTCTCATGGCCGTACGGAACCTCTCCGCCCAGCCCGGTTTCTCCACCTGCCGACTTCGCCCTAGCGCCAGCGCCCCTGGCGCCACATCCTCGGTGATGACGCTGCCGGAACCCACGTATGCTCCCTCGCCTATGCGCACCGGCGCCACAAGGGCGGAATTCGAGCCGATGAAAGCTTCCTTGCCGATATCCGTGAAGTGCTTGAAGAAACCATCGTAGTTGCAGGTGATGGTTCCGGCACCAATGTTGGCGCGTGCGCCCACCCGGGCATCGCCGATGTAGGTAAAATGGTTCACCTTCGCGCCTTCTTCCACCACGGCCTTCTTGATCTCGACGAAATTGCCGATCTTTGCTCCTTCGCGCACGTCTGCAGCCGGGCGCAAGCGTGCGAAGGGGCCGATCTGCGCGCCATCGGCCACGGTGGCCTGCTCCAGATGGCTATGGGCACGGATGGTAACGTTATCGCCGATTTTCACGCCGGGCCCGAACCAGACCCAGGGCTCCACCGTCACATCCCGCCCCAGCAGCGTATCCCAGGAAAGGAAGACTGAAGAAGGATCGATCAGTGTCGCGCCGTTCTCCATCGCCCGGCGGCGCAGGCGGCTCTGGAAGACCGCTTCCACCCGTGCAAGCTGGATGCGGTCGTTGACTCCCATCACCTCCTCTTCCGGGCATGTGGCATGCCCGACTTTCAGCCCCTCGCCCACCACGAGAGAAACAAGATCGGTTAGATAGTACTCGCCCTTGGCATTGTCATTGCCGATGCGTGGCAAAAGACGCCACAGCAGCGCATTGTCCACGGCCATCACACCGGAGTTGCACAGGCTCAGTGCCCGCTCCGCCTCGCTCGCATCCAGTTCCTCGCGGATTGCCACGAGATCCCCTTCCGTATCGAGGATGAGGCGCCCGTATCCGGTTGGATCGGCGGCATGAAAGCCCAGCACGGCGAGCGGACGGTCACTTGTGACCGTCTCGGCGAGTCTGCGGATCGTAGTGCTCTTCAACAGCGGCACGTCACCGTAGAGAATGACGGTCGTGCCATTGAAGCCCAGCAGCTTCTCCCGTGCCATGGAGACGGCATGGGCCGTTCCGAGACGTTCTGCCTGTGGAACCGTTTCGGCATGTGGCAGCCAGCGACCGGCTTCCTCGGCGACTTCCGGAACGTCGGCTCCGGTGACGACGATGCAGTGTCTCGGATCAAGCTGTCCTGCAGCATCCAGAACGTGTCCGAGGAGAGAACGCCCGGCAGCCTCGTGCAGCACTTTTGGTCTGGCCGAACGCATGCGCGTACCCAGACCTGCGGCAAGAATGATAACGGCGATTTTGCTCATGGCGCGCTT
>JAJRRY010000172.1 GCA_024279095.1 Alphaproteobacteria bacterium | reverse complement strand
GGCAACGACTGCGCGCCGTCCGCAAGGCCCTGCGCCGCCCCGGACTGCCGCAGCGTCTGGCCTGGAGACTGCGCGCCATGCTGAAGCTGGACCGTGACGAATTGCGCAAGCGCATCGCACGAGCGGAAAACGCGGCCTGGATGGATCGCATCAACACCAACGTGGATGCCCTGCTGGCCGACCGGAGGGCATCGCGCGACCTGAACCGCCGTCAGCTGGAGCGCCGCATCCGGGCTCTGCGCAAGGCGCTCTCCCTGCGCGCCCTCACGCGGGACCGCAGGCGGATGCTGGAAACCCGACTGGCCGCCGATCGGGCAGAACTGCACCGCCGCCTGTTGCGCGAACGACAGCGCAGGCTTGCCCGGCTGCGTGCGGGGCGCGAGCGCGTGCGGATCGGCATCGCACCGTCCGAGGCTCCGCTGGTGGCCGCCGAGGAGGTCACCCGCGACATCATCGAGCGGCAGCTTGCCGCGGCCCCCCGAATCGCGCCCGGCCGGCGCTTCACCATCCGCGAACTGCGCCGCCGCCCCGAGCTGAGGAAATTCATGCCGGCGGTAGACGTGAATTCCATCCATTTCGGCTTCAACGAATACTGGATCCGCGAGGAGGAAATCGACAAGCTGGAGCGGATCGGTCTTGCCCTTGAGCGCATCCTCGCTTCCAGTCCCGACGAAATTTTCCTCATCGAGGGACACACGGACGCCGTGGGTTCCGAGGAATATAACCAGATGCTTTCCGAGAAGCGGGCCGAGGCCGTGAAGCGCGCCCTGACGGAATACTTCAATATCCCGCCGGAAAACCTCGTGACCATCGGCTACGGGGAGCGATTCCTGAAGATCCCCGTTCCGGATGCCGAGCCGGAGAACCGCCGTGTCGTGATCCGCCGCATCACTCCGCTTGTGGAGCGCTAGGCGGTTTCCGCCGAAAATACCTGCGCCGCCCTGCCCTCTTGCCGCGGCAGGGCGGCATTGCTACAAGTCCGCGCAAGCGCCGCGCCTGACAGAACGGGCGCGGCTTTTGCCATCCTTCGAACACGTACAGATACCAGAAGAAAGGATCACGAAAATGGTCGAGCGCACGCTTTCCATCATCAAGCCCGACGCCACCCGTCGCAACCTGGTTGGCAAGATCGTCGCCAAGATCGAAGAGGCCGGACTCCGGGTCGTGGCCCAGAAACGGGTTCGCTGGACGCGCTATCAGGCCGAACAGTTCTATGCGGTGCATCGCGAGCGTCCCTTCTTCAATGACTTGGTGGAATTCATGACCTCCGGCCCGATCGTGCTGCAGGTTCTGGAAGGCGAGAACGCCATTGCGAAATATCGCGAAGTCATGGGCGCCACCAATCCGCAGGAGGCCGCCCCGGGCACGATCCGCGCCGAGTTCGCCGAGAACATCGAGGCCAACTCCGTACACGGTTCCGACAGCCCGGAGAATGCGGAGAAGGAAATCGCTCTGTGCTTCGACGGTTCCGAAATCGTCGGCTGACACTCTTCATCCTCTCGCACCTGCGCGTGCGGGAGGATCCGACCGGGGGAACGAAAGGTGAAAAGCATGCAGACCACTCGGAACAGGACTTCCATTCGGGCTCTGGTGATCGCCATTGCCGCCATGGCCGCGGTCGTCACCTCGGCAAACTTTCTCGTGCAGTTTCCGGTACAGGGCCAAATCGGCGCACTGAACCTTGCCGATCTGCTGACATGGGGAGCGTTCACATATCCGGTGGCCTTCCTCGTCACTGACCTGACGAACCGCAACTTCGGCCCGGCCATGGCCCGCAAGGTCGTCTATGCCGGTTTTCTGCTTGCCGTGGGGCTGTCCATCTGGCTGGCCTCGCCGCGTATCGCGTTGGCATCCGGCACGGCCTTTCTGGTGGCGCAGCTGCTGGATGTGGCCATCTTCAACCGTCTGCGCAAGCTTGCGTGGTGGATGCCGCCGCTAGCCTCTTCCTTCATCGGCTCGCTGGTGGACACTCTCGTGTTCTTTTCGCTGGCCTTCTCGGCCACGTTGTCCTTCATGGTGCCGAGTGATGATTTTGCCGTTGGCAATGCTCCCCTTCTGGGGCTGTTTGCCCTGGAAGCACCCCGCTGGGTATCCTGGGCTCTTGGCGACCTGGCCGTGAAGCTTCTCATGGCGCTGGTGCTACTTGCCCCATATGGTGCATTGCGCAAGGTGCTGGACCATCTGCTGGCGGCACGTGAAGCCGCAACCGCCAGTCATTGAGACCGTGGGCGGAGAGTTTCCAGCCTTTCGCGGCACGTCAGAAGATGCAAAAAGGGCGCGTGATCTGCTTCACGCGCCCTTTCTCGTGAAAGCCGTGTCGCTCGCCCTTCAGCGATAATGACGACGCAAGGCCGCAACCTTGCGCGCATAGATGCGGGCGGCCTTTGAAGGCCGCTTGGCACCCAGCCCCTGATTGTGCTTCCAGACGCCCCCCTTGCGGATGGCAAGGGCCAGATGCTTCATACCCCAGTAGGCACCGGTCGAGCAGCCCAGCAGACCGCGGCGTGAACCGCGATAGCCAAGCCCACGGGCCGTAGCCAGCTTGATCTGGAGAAGGCCCAGCTCGCCGGCCCGCCCCACGGCGGAACAGCGAAAGCCGCTTTCCAGACGGCATACGGCCAGCGCGGTGCTCATGGGTACACCGAATTTCCGCGCCGCGGATTTGCAGGCATTCATGCCCGGCACCCGAGAACGGGCCAACCGGGAGGTCTTCCGCGCCCGCTTTCCATTCTTGCGGGAAGCAGTGGACGTTTTTCCGGAAGTGGTCGTCGACGTGCGGAAGAGAACGGGAGTCCTTTTCCGGACCGTGAAAGTTGATGTGAAGTTCGTCTTGTAGACGAACCGGCCAGTGTCTGCATGACCGGCAACAGGTGTCAGTACACAGACAAACGAAAAGGCGACACTGGCAGCCGCCAGTCTTGCAACGAGGTTCATGCTGGTAGTCCCCCGGTAATGAATTCACTCACGCAATGGAAAGTGTGCTCCTCTAGAACACCTTATGTGATGACGCTACATACCAAATCTGGCAGAAATGCGTCATGACTCTATCTATGCTTGCGATATATAGAAAATTTTAAATAGTTAGGCAGGCCTGCCATATTCCAAGATTCGTACCCGTATTAAAAATTGTGACATTCCTTGTCTTTCCCGCACTGATTGCCTCGCTTCCTTGACAATTCTCTCCAGCCAGTCGTGGGAAAAATGCAAGTACAGGCGGTTTTGACCGCATGACAACTTGCCGCATTCCGGAGGTGGGTGTAGCATCCCTGTCACGAAGGGCCGTCATACAAGGCCCGGGGCTTCCAAAAGGCCGGAGAGACCGGCCACCCCGTCTCAGAGGAGGATGACACATGATCAAGAAGGCATTGCTTGGTGCCGGCATTGCGGCGCTTCTAGCGGGAACCGCCCTGTCCGCGCAGGCGGAAACGCTGCGACTGCTGACCTGGGGCGGCTATGCGCCGGACAAGGTGGTCAAGATGTTCGAGAAGGAAACGGGCATCAAAGTGAAGGTCACCAAGTCCAACAACGAGGAGATGATCGCCAAGCTGCGTGCCACCGGCGGCGGCGGCTTCGACCTCGCACAACCTTCACAGGACCGCATCACCGGTGCGCAGGCCGAATACAACATCTACAAGCCCATCGACCTGGGCCGCATCAAGAAAGAACTGTTCATCCCCTCCATGCTGGAGGCGACGAAGAAGAACACGACCCTGAACGGCAAGGTCTATGGCGTGCCGCACGTGTGGGGCACTTCCGGGCTGGTCGTGAACCGTGACAAGGCTCCTGACGTGAAGGACTACCTCGACCTGTGCAATCCGAAGTACAAGGGCCGTGTCTCCTATCGCCTGAAGCGTCCGACGCTGATCGCCTTTGCCTTCTCCATGGGCATGGATCCCTTTGCGGCCTATTCGGACAAGGCGAAATACGGCGAGATCCTGAAGAAGGTCGAGGCCAAGCTGATAGAATGCAAGCCCAATGTGAAGGCCTACTGGACGGGTGGTGACGCTCTGCTCAATCTGCTGCGGTCCGGCGAGGTCTGGGCCGCCATGGCATGGGATACCGGCGGCTGGAAGCTGAACAAGGAAAATCCGGCCATTACCTTCGTTGCACCGAAGTCCGGTGCGCTGGGCTGGATCGACACCTTTGCCCTGCCCCGCAAGACGAAGGCCGAGGACGCCGCCTACAAGTGGATCAACTTCGTGATGCAGCCGAAGATCGCGGCCATGATCACCGCTGCGGCAGGCAACTTCACGGCTTCCAAGGGCGCCGATGCCTATGTGGAAGAAGGCCTGAAAAAGCGCTTCCAGGAGAGCTTTCCGCAGGAAGCCATCGACAACATCAAGTGGTATCCGCCGGTACCTCCGGGACTGGAGGAAATGGAAGGCAAGGTGCTCGACCGCGTGAAGGCGGCGAAGTGACCGGCATGGCCATCCGGCATACGGGATCCGTCAGGCTTCACGCATGACGGCCATGCACAACCGGTCTCTCTGGGTTTCTCCCGGAGAGACCTTTCCCACGAACATGAACGGCGGGCGGAATTCATGGCGGCGGACGAAACGTTGGTCGGTAGCGTTTGTGGTACGAAGGAGACGACGGCGTGCGATCTGGAATGCCGGGGCGTAACAAAGCGCTTCGGCAGTTTCGTGGCGGTCGGTGATGTCTCCTTCACGGTTCCCCGGGGCTCCTTCTTTTCCATTCTCGGCCCTTCCGGCTGTGGCAAGACAACCTTGTTGCGCATGATAGCCGGTTTCCTGCAACCGGATGCGGGCGATATCCTCATCAAGGGGCGTTCCGTACTGGACGAACCGCCGAACAGGCGCCCCGTCAACATGGTGTTCCAGCATCTCGCCCTGTTTCCGATGATGGACGTGGCCGGCAACATCGCCTACGGCCTGCGTCGCCGCGGCGTTCCCTCGGCAGAAATAGTCCGCAAGGTGGAAGATGCGCTGGAGCGCGTCGGCCTGCCGGGCTATGGCGCCAAACGCATCTCGCAGCTTTCCGGCGGACAGAAACAGCGTGTGGCTATCGCCCGCGCCATGGTTCTGGAGCCTGATGTGCTGCTGCTGGATGAACCTCTTGGCGCGCTGGACCTGAAACTGCGCGAACACATGAAGGTCGAGCTGAAGAAGCTCCAGAACCGTTTCGGAACAACCTTTGTCTACATCACCCACGATCAGGGCGAGGCTCTGGTCATGTCGGACCAGGTTGCGGTCATGAATCGAGGCCGTTTCGAGCAGGTAGGTCCCCCGCCTGCCCTCTACTATCGGCCGCAGACTCCTTTTGTCGCCGGTTTCGTTGGCGACACGAACCGCTGGCGCGGCAAGGTGCTGACCGCAGACGCCACGGGCGTCAAGGTTTCCACGGATTCCGGACTGACCCTGCTGGCCGTGTCGGCGGCCGGGATGTCTCCGTCTGCAGGTGACGAGGTGGACGTTTTCGTACGTCCGGAGGCCATTGCCCTCTCCCGTGACGAGGCTGGGCTCGGCACCCTCGACAACCGCATGGGAGGCGAGGTCGTGTCGCTGCTCTTCAACGGTGCCAACTCGCGCGTGCTGGTACGTGAGAAGAACTCCGGGGGCGAGGTTGACGTCACCCTGCCCCAGGCCGGCGAAATGCATGAACTGAAGCCGGGCGCGCATGTGCATTTCGGCTGGCGCGCCGATCAGGCCCTGTGCTTCCCGGCATCCGGCGGAGACGAGGCATGAGCGCACGGACGAAACTTTCGCTCATCCTGCTGTTCGCGCCGTTCGCGCTGTGGCTCGGCGTGCTGATCATCATCCCGCACATCGACATGTTCCTCGTCTCGATCCGGGAGAAGATCGGCATCGGCCAGTATCGCATCGGTCCGGCCAACTACATGGCCTTCTTTACCGAACCGCTCTACTGGAACACCTTCATGCGCACGGCGCTGATGTCCATCGCCGCCACGCTGCTGACCTTTCTCATCGGCTTTCCGGTGGCCTTCTACATCGCCAAGGTGGCGCGCGGCCGGCTGAAAACGACCCTGTTCCTGATGGTACTGCTGCCCTTCTGGGTATCGGAGCTGGTGCGCACCTTCGGCTGGATGATCCTCTTGCGCGAGACCGGCGTCATCTCCCACACCCTTCAGTGGCTCGGTCTCGTCCACCGTCCGGTGGAACTGCTCTACAACGACGGGGCCATCATGGTCGGCCTCGTCTACACCTCCATGCTGTTCATGGTGGTGCCGTTGGTGACCACGCTGGACTCGCTCGACGACGAACTGATCGAGGCCGGCTATGATCTGGGCGGAAACGGCTGGTCGGTACTACGCGAGATCGTCATTCCACACGCCATGCCGGGCATCGTCTCCGGCTCCATCGTCGTCTTCATGCTGTCACTGGGGAACTACCTGACGCCGGTGCTTATGGGCGGCAAGAATTCGCTGTGGTTCACCGAGCAGATCTATCAGCAGTTCATCGTGCGCTTCAACTGGGAACAGGGGGCGGCCTTCGGCTTCCTGCTGCTGTTCCTGTCCTCGCTGATCGTGTGGCTCGGACTGAAAATCACGGGTCAGACCCTGCGCGAGACCATGGGCTGAGGAGGCAGGCCGCATGATTCCTTCCATCCGGCAACCGAAATGGCTGAAGGCCCTGTATTCGGGTTATGTGGCGCTGTTCTTCCTCTACCTGGTAGCGCCGCTGGTGGTGGTCGCGGTCTTCGCCTTCAACGACTCCCTGTTCCCCTCCCCGCCATGGCAGGGCTTCACGCTGGACTGGTTCTTCGGCACGGAAGAGCCCAAGCTCGGTATCTTCCATGATGACGCGATCATGGAATCCATCTGGATTTCCGTATTCGTGGCCTTCTGGGTGACACTGCTCTCGGTTGCCGTGGGTACCACCAACGCCTTTCTGTTCGAGCGGGAGAAGTTTCCCTTCAAGGACTTCTTCTACATCCTGATGCTGCTGCCGCTGGTGATCCCAGGCATCATCCTCGGCATCTCCATTCTCGTTTTCACCAACACCGTCGCCAACTGGGTGGAGACCGCCTTCGGCTTCGACATCGAGGCGCTGCGCCCCGGCCTCGTTCTCGTGATCCTCGGTCAGTTCAGCTTCATCGCTACCATCACGACGCTGATCATTGCGGCGCGCCTGCGCAAGTTCGACCGCACGCTTGAAGAGGCGGCGCTCAATCTCGGCGCCACGCCGATCGTCGCCGTCTTCACCATCACCATTCCCTACCTGGCTCCGGCGATCATCGGCGCGGCCATCATCTCGTTCCTGATGAGCTTCGAGAACTTCAACACCACCCTGATGCTGGTGGGCTCCGATGCGCCGCTGACCATCACCATGTTCGACCGCCTGAAGGAAGGCTCCACCCCGGCTCTGAACGCCGTCTCGCTGCTGCTGATGACCAGTTCCGCCGTGCTGGCTCTGATCTACATCGCCTTCCAGAAGAAGGCGCCCGAATAGGCCTTCCGTTGGCGACCCGCAGACCCCATATCAGCAAATGAGGCCGGGGGCATTCACAGCAAGGAATGCCGGCCATGAAGAAATTGCTTGCCGCCGCCGCGTTGGCTGTCGCCATGGTGACGCCATCCGCCCCCATGCAGGCCTACGACGGCGAATATTTTCGCGTCTGCCGCCTGAACCCCTATGGCGACAATTATCTCTCCCTGCGCACATGCCCTTCCACGCGCTGCCGCGAGATCTTCCGCATGGGACCGGGAACGGAAGTGATCAGCCTCAACCCCGACCCGGTGCGCGGCTGGTGGGAGATCGAGATCCTGCCGCAGCAGCCGGGCGCCGGCCTCGTCGGCTGGGCCTACGGGCGCTATCTGTGCCGCCAGTAACCGGAGCGCGCTTGCTCACTTGACATAAGTCCGTGCCCGAGCGCCGAAAGCGGGCTATCATGTGCGCAAGGAGCGGCAAGAGGAGCACGGGCATGGGCGAACCTTCCAATCCGAAGCCGATGGCCAGACTGGTGGAACTGGCCATCCTTCTGTCTCTTGCAGCCATGCTGTGGACGCTGCATGCGCTGGGCTATCTGGACCGCATTCTCGGCAACGTCCTCACCGCCTGGTTCTTCGGAATCATCGTCACCGTCGTGGTCTTCGTCGAGGCGCTGGCCTTTGCCGGCCGGGACGTGGACGTGCATTTCTGGTCGTGGTTGACGACCGGGCTGGGCATGCTGGGCACAGTGCTCGGCTTCTCGCTGGCACTGGCTGGCATCGACGTAGACGCCCTGCAGGATCCGGCGGCCCTTTCGGCAGAGATCGGAGCGTTTCTGAAGCAGGTCGCCTTTGCCGTTGACACCACGCTGATCGGTCTCTCGGCGGCGATGATCATGGAGGCGCTGGCCAAGGTGCGGGAGATCCTCCGTCCACAGGGTGTGCCCGCTCCGGCAACGGAGGAAGCGGCGAACACCGCCGGGGAGGACTGAAGTCATGGCCCGCCGGCAGCGCGAGGACGCCATGTCGGTCGTGTTCCGCGACCTGCTGATGCTGCTGGCGCTGCTCATGCTGACACTGGTGGTTCTCCTGATCCCCCTCATCAAGATCCGCGAGGAGACGAGTCGGCAGGACAAGCCGGCTGGCGACATGCTGGCGGAAATCGTCTGGGATTCGAAGAGCCGCAGCGACATCGACATCTGGGTGCAGGCACCGAACGGCGAACGTGTCGGCTATTCCATGCCTTACGGCAAGATCTTCAATCTCGTTCGCGACGACTTGGGCCGCGACGTGGATTTCTCCGGCCTTAATTACGAATTCGTCTTCTCCCGCGGCATTCCGGACGGCCTCTACCGCTTCTCCGTCGTCTACTATTCCGACAACGGACAGGGTGCGAAGCCCGAGGACGTGCGCGTCTCCATCCGTCACCGCAAGGGAAAGCTGATGATCGTCATCTGGGAAGGCGTGGTCACGCTGGAATATCCAGGGCAGGAAAAGGGTGTCATCAGCTTTCGCATGAAGAACGGCCAGCTGGTATCCGGAAGCCGGGACTTCTCGCCGTTCGAGATCTTTCACCCCCTGTTGCGCACCCTGGGTGATACCGGCGGCAAGGGAGGGCGCAAATGACGGCGTTCCTCGACACACTGGCTGCGAAGTACCTGTTGCTGTTCCTGCTGGCCATCTGGGGCACATTGCTCATCCTGCACCTGCGGGACCGGCACATCGCCTGGCTGGCGGGGCTTGCCCTGTTCCTGGTCATGGCATGACTGGCACTGGGCACAGCCTTTTCCATCCGCCTGCCTTATCCACACGAGCGGGTGCAGGTGCTGACCTACGTGGTGCATGGAAAGCGGGTGCATGCGCTGGTGCGACCGCTGGGCAGGCCCAAGGCGGAGCCCCTGCATGTGGTCTTCAGCATCGATCCGGGCACACGGGCGGGGGCGCGCATGCGCAAGAGCTTCTTCTCCGCTGTGCGGGCCCGTGAAGGCAAGTCGCACAAGCCGCCGATCATCATCAACATGCGCGGCTACATGACGGAACAGGGCGTCTACAAATACAAGCTGCCGCCGCCCCTGCCCCCGAAAATACAGCCCGGCAGGTAGCGCGGAGCGGAACGCTCAGACTTCGGGCTTGCGCCAGAGGCTGACGAAATGCGGGATGGACCGGCCAGCATCGACGATCAGCGACTCCATGGACAGACATTCCAGACCGGCCCGCCGGAAACCCTCCAGCTCCCCGGTGGACAGCGGCCAAGGTGGCGGGCCTTTGGGCTCTTCCTCGTCCGGGCGAGCCCGGCAGACCACGAGCAAGCGCCCACCGGGCTTCAGGAACGACGCCAGCGGAACGAATGCCCGCGCCCTCAACGAAACGGGGAGGCTCTGGAGCGTGTAGGTTTCATGGATGAAATCGAAATTTTCCCGCCAATGCTCCGGGGCATCAAAAAGATCCGCCGTGACGAATTCCACTCCGGACACCCCCGAAAAGCGGCGACTGGCCCATTCCACGGCACGGGGCGAAATGTCGAAGGCGGTCACCTCGTAGCCGGCTCGGGCCAAGGCCGCGGCATTGTCGCCGATGCCGCAACCCACCTCCAGTGCCCGTCCCTCGTGAGGGGTATTCTTTTTCAGCCACTCGACGAGAACGGGATGCGGTTCCTGATCCGCCCAGGGAACCCGACTGGCATCGCCGGCGGCCTCGGTATAGAGAATGTCGAACCAGTCGAGAAAACGTTCGCCGCCAACCTGCTTCTGGATCTCGCCGGCCCGCTCCCGCGTCCTGCGGCGGGCCTCCGAGACCTCCTTGCCAAAGTCCGGAACACGCACCTTTCTCCTGCCT
>JAJRRY010000171.1 GCA_024279095.1 Alphaproteobacteria bacterium | reverse complement strand
TACGTTGCCGTCATCGAGAAAAAAGGCGAAGCAGCAGAAAAAATCATTGCTGAAATCATTCCGGCCATCATCAAGCAATTTCCATGGCCCAAATCTATGAAATGGGGTTCTGGCTCTTTGCGCTGGGTGCGGCCGTTGCATTCGATCATCTGCATGCTGGATGGCGCTCCCGTGGAGTTCGAAATCGAGGGCATCCGCTCCGGCAATGTCACCCGGGGCCACAGGTTCATGGCGCCGGAGGACTTTTCCGTCTCTTCCTTTGCCGAATACGAGGAGAGGCTGCGCCAGGCCTTTGTCATCGTGGATGGCGAAGAGCGCGCCGGCATCATCCGCGAACAGGCGCGCAAGCTGGCCGCTGATTCCGGGCTGGAACTGGTTGAGGACGAGGGGCTGGTGCGCGAGACGGCGGGCTTGGTGGAATGGCCTGTGGTACTCATGGGCGAGTTCGACGAATCTTTCCTGGAGGTGCCGCCGGAGGTCATCATCACCACCATCCGCAGCCATCAGAAATGCTTTGCGCTGAAGCATCGCGAAGACGACGGTGGCGCCCTTGCCAATCGCTATCTGCTGGTGTCCAACCTGCAGGCCCGTGATGGCGGTGCGAAGATCATCGACGGCAACAACCGCGTGATCGCTGCCCGTCTGTCCGATGCGCGCTTCTTCTGGGAGCAGGATCTTTCCGTGCCGCTGGAGGAGCGGGTGCCGGCGCTGGATGCCATCACCTTCCATGCGAAGCTCGGATCGCAGGGTGACCGGGTACGCCGGCTGGAGGAACTGGCCCGCGACATCGCCCCTTTCGTCGATGCGGACCCGGACGAAGCCGCCTTCGCCGCCCGGCTGGCCAAGGCCGACCTCACCACCGAGATGGTGGGCGAATTCCCGGAGCTTCAGGGGCTCATGGGCAGGTATTACGCCCTGAAGTCCTGCGTGCCGCCCTACATCGCCCAGGCGATAGAGGATCACTACAGGCCGCAGGGGCCCTCCGACCGCGTGCCGGATCAGCCTGTCGCCATCGCCGTTGCGCTGGCCGACAAGATCGACCTGCTTGCCAATTTCTGGGCCGCCGGCGAAAAGCCCACCGGCTCGCGCGATCCTTTCGCCCTGCGCCGTGCGGCGCTCGGTATCATCCGCATCATTCTGGAAAATGACCTGCGGGTACCGTTGCTTCCCTTCCTTGAGGACCGGGTACGCCTGTCTCCGGCCTTCGATGCGGAGGCCCAGGACGCCGGGGAAATCGCCCGCGACCTGCTTGACTTCATCATCGACCGCCTCAAGGTGCACCTGCGCGAGTCCGGCGTGCGGCACGATCTGATCGACGCCGTCTTCTCACTCGGTGATCAGGACGACCTTCTGATGATCGTCCGTCGCGTGAAGGCGCTGGAGAATTTCCTTGCCACGGAGGATGGACAGAACCTGCTGGCCGGCATCCGCCGCGCTGCCAACATCCTGCGCATCGAGGAGAAGAAGGACGGCGTAACCTACGAGGGCGAACCGAACAGCCAGCTGCTGCTCGCCGGCCCGGAAAAGGCGCTGGCCACGGCCATCCGCCAGGCCCGCGCCAATGCCCGCAAGGCCGTCGAGGCGGAGGATTTCGAGGCCGCCATGGCCGCGCTCGCCCGTCTGCGCGAACCGGTGGACACCTTTTTCGACAAGGTGACGGTGAATGCCGAGGACCCCACCTTGCGCGAGAACCGGCTGAAACTTCTCTCGCGCATCCGGGCTGCGGCTGCCACCGTGGCCGACTTCTCGAAGATCGAAGGCTGACGGCTCTCTCCGTTCCGGTCATGATCCGGAAGTGTACATGTGCAGATGTGCATCGGAGCCCAAGAAAAACTTTCATTAGCCGAAAGAAGGCTTGACGCACCACCGGGAGTGGCGTTCTGGTTCTTTCGGCATACCATCCGGGCGCGGCATTACCTTGCGCCGCCAAGCGCCCGCCGTTTCGGGGATCTTTCCAGACAGAATTTCCTTCAAGAGGATCGAGGGCAATGACCGTACTTTCGGACAAGCTCGTGTACCGTTTCGGCGACGGCCGGGCGGACGGCAGCGCCGACATGAAGAACCTGCTGGGCGGCAAGGGCGCGAATCTGGCGGAGATGAGCAGGCTCGGCCTGCCCGTTCCGCCAGGTTTCACGATCACGACCGAGGTCTGTTCCTGGTATAATGCCAACGGCAAGACCTATCCCGAGGGCCTGCGCGAGGAGGTCGAGGCGGCTTTGAAGGAGGTAGGCGAGAAGGCCGGTGGCGTCTTTGGCGATCCGGAAAATCCGCTGCTGGTTTCCGTGCGTTCCGGAGCGCGGGTATCCATGCCGGGCATGATGGATACCGTCCTCAACCTCGGCCTCAACGACGAGACGGTCAAGGGGCTGATGAAACGCACGGACGACGAACGCTTCGCCTATGACAGCTATCGCCGCTTCATCCAGATGTACGGCGACGTGGTGCTGGGCGTGGAACATCATCTGTTCGAGGACATTCTCGAGGATTTCAAGCAGTCGAAGGGGGTGGAACTCGATACCGAGCTGGATGCCGCCGACTGGCGCGATATCATCGGCCGGTACAAGGAGCTGGTGGAGGAGGAAACCGGCAAGCCCTTCCCACAGGATGTGCACGAGCAGTTGTGGGGAGCCATTACCGCCGTTTTCGAGTCCTGGAACTCGCCGCGCGCCATTACCTACCGCCGCCTGCACGACATCCCCGGCGACTGGGGCACCGCGGTGAATGTGCAGTCCATGGTGTTCGGCAACATGGGTGACGATTCCGCGACCGGCGTGGCCTTTACCCGCAACCCCTCCACGGGCGAGCGCAAGATCTACGGCGAGTTCCTCGTCAACGCGCAGGGCGAGGACGTGGTGGCCGGCATCCGCACGCCCCAGCCTCTGACAGAGGAGGCACGCCGCGAGGCCGGCAATCCGCTGCCGTCTCTGGAGAGCCTGATGCCGGAAGTGTTCCGCGAGCTTGTGGACATCTTCCACAAGCTGGAGGCCCACTACCGCGACATGCAGGACGTGGAGTTCACCATCCAGAACGGCAAGCTGTGGATCCTCCAGACGCGCGCCGGCAAGCGTACTGCGAAGGCGGCCCTGAAAATCGCCGTGGACATGGTGGACGAGGGCCTCATCACTCGCGAGGAGGCGGTGCTGCGCATCGAACCTTCCGCCCTCGACCAGCTGCTGCATCCGACCATCGACCCGGCGGCGGAACGGCATGTCCTGGCCACCGGCCTGCCCGCCTCGCCCGGCGCAGCTTCCGGCGAGATCGTCTTCGATTCCGACGAGGCGGAGCGTCTGAACGGACTGGGACACAAGGTCATCCTCGTGCGCGTGGAGACCTCTCCGGAAGATATCCACGGCATGCACGCCGCACAGGGCATCCTCACCACCCGCGGCGGCATGACCTCCCACGCCGCCGTGGTGGCGCGCGGCATGGGCACGCCCTGCGTCTCCGGCGCCGGTACCATTTCCGTGGATTACAAGGCGGGTACCATGACCGCCGGCGGCGGGGTGCTGAAGGCCGGTGACTGGATCACCATCGACGGCTCTACCGGCGAGGTGCTGAAGGGCAGGGTGCCCATGGTGCAGCCGGAGCTGTCGGGCGATTTTGCCACGCTCATGGAGTGGGCGGATTCCGTGCGCCGCATGAAGGTACGCACCAATGCCGACACGCCCCATGACGCGAAGACGGCTCGTGAGTTCGGCGCCGAAGGCATCGGCTTGTGCCGGACCGAGCACATGTTCTTCGAGGCCGACCGCATCATGGCCGTGCGCCAGATGATTCTTGCGGAGACGGAGGAGGAGCGCCGCAGGGCTCTCGACCGGCTGCTGCCCATGCAGCGCAATGACTTCATCGGCATTTTCACCGAAATGGCCGGGCTGCCGGTGACCATCCGCCTGCTTGATCCGCCGCTGCATGAATTCCTGCCACAGGAGGAGGCGGATATTGCCGAACTGGCGGAGGTCATGGGCGTGGACACGGACAAGGTGCGCCGCCGGGTGGATGAGCTGCACGAATTCAATCCGATGCTTGGCCATCGCGGCGTGCGCCTCGGCATTACCTATCCGGAGATTCCGGAAATGCAGGCCCGCGCCATTCTCGAGGCGGCCATCGAGGTGAAGCATCGCAGCGGCGAGGCGCCGCTCGTTGAGATCATGGTTCCGCTGGTGCTGGCAAGGAAGGAGCTCGACATCGTGGCGGAGCGCATCCATGCCGTCGCCGAGCAGGTGATGAACGAGGCCGGAGAGCGCATTGACTACATGGTCGGTACCATGATCGAACTGCCACGGGCGGCTCTCATGGCCAACCGCATTGCCGAGACGGCGCAGTTCTTCTCTTTCGGCACCAATGACCTGACGCAGACCGCACTCGGCATTTCCCGTGACGATGCGGCGAAATTCCTGGGCGAATACATCTCGCGAGGCATCTTCGAGACGGATCCGTTCGTCTCCATCGATGCCGAAGGAGTGGGGCAGCTCGTGCGCATGGGTGCGGAACGTGGCCGCGCCACCCGCGAGGGAATCAAACTCGGTGTCTGTGGCGAGCATGGCGGCGATCCGGCGTCGATCGATTTCTTCGAGGACGTCGGACTGGACTACGTCTCCTGTTCGCCGTTCCGTGTGCCGATTGCCAGACTGGCGGCCGCCCAGGCAACCCTCCGGCGGCGCGCTTCCTGATATTCCATCGAAGAACCCGGGACATGCATGCAAGCGACCGGAAATGCACTTTTCCGGTCGCTTGCCCGTTATGGTTAACCTGTGCTAAACCCTCGCGGGGGATACTGCCGAAGAATGACCGCATTTGCGGTGCAGGAAACATGTAAAAGGCGTAGCCCACCGGGCATGCGATTCGGAAGGCTGAAAGGCATGCATCATCAGGATGACTTCCCCTTCGAGGCGGGCGAGCTGGATCACGAGGACGAGGGCCGCTGGCGCGTCTCCGAAATCGCCTCGTTCGTGCTTGCGGGAATCACGCTTGGAGCAGCCGTGGCCCTTGCCGGCCACCATTTCGGCAAGAATGCCAACGCACGCGCGCTGGACGAGGGGGAATGGACGCCGATCACCACCCCGGCGACGACCGTGGCCAATCCATCTCTGCCCTTGGTGCTGAGCGCAGGTCTGCGCACGGAAGCCATTGACGGCCCCGTGACCGAGATTGTCGAGGCGCCGCGCGTGGTGCGTTCCGGAAAGTCCGATTTTCTGACCGCCTCGGTGATCGATGACGAGCCCGTGCTGCTGGATTCCACGGATCGGCCGGAGATCGTGAAGGCCCGGCTCATTACCTCTCCGCCCGTCTGGAAGCTGGAGAAGAGCTGGCGCATGGCCAATACCGAACGTGCGCGTATCCTCACGGAACGGAAGAAGCGCCTTAGCCGCAAGCTGGCCGCCCGCAAGCGCTACCTGCGGGAACGCAACTGTCTGGCTACGGCTCTTTACTTCGAGGCTCGTTCCGAAGGTGAGCTGGGGCAGATGGCGGTGGCCAAGGTCATCCTCAACCGCGTCAAGGATCCCCGGTTCCCCAACACGATCTGCGGCGTGGTCTATCAGGGGGCGGAAAGGCGCAATGCCTGTCAGTTCTCCTTCGCTTGCGACGGCAAGCCGGATATTGCCCGCCAGCGCAAAGCCTGGGCAAAGGCGCGCCGCATTGCAACGAAAGCCCTGAATGGCAAGCTCGGCATGGAAGCTCTGGCTGGCGTCAACTACTATCATGCCGATTATGTCCGGCCGAAATGGGCTTGGGCCATGCGCAAGGTCCGCAAGATCGGTCGCCATATCTTCTATCGCGACGGCTGATCCGTTTCCCCTTGCAGATCGGCAAAGACATGATGGACCGCCGGTTTTCAGGAAACTGGCGGTTTTCATCGTTGGCATTCCATTGTTCAACGGTGCTATCTTTCCGCACAAGGTGGAAATGCTGAAAGCAGCTGGATGGAAGGAGCCATGTCATGGCGACGCGTACCTGGTTCGGGGGAAAATGGCACGAAGGCAATCCGAAGGTCATAGGGCCTGACAGCCATGTGATGTGGATGAGCTCCTGCGTGTTCGACGGTGCCCGGCGGTTTGAGGGCGTTGCTCCGGATCTGGACAGGCATTGCCGCCGGGTGATCGATTCCGCCCTGAAGCTGGACCTGCGGCCGGTCATGGAGGCGGAAGAGATCGAGGCTCTGGCGCGGGAAGGTTTCGAATTGTTCCCCGATGACGTGGCTCTCTACATCAAGCCCATGATGTGGGCGGAGGAGGGGTTCATCAACCCCGATCCTGGCAGCACGCAGTTCGCCCTCATGCTGGTCGAGGCCCCCATGCCAGCCTTCCGGGGGTTCTCGGCCATGCTTTCCGGTTTCCGCCGTCCGACGCCGGAAACGGCGCCAACCACCGCCAAGGCCGCATGCCTCTATCCCAACGTGGGTCGTGCGCTCGCCCAGGCTCGGGATGCGGGGTTTGACAATTGCGTGGTGCTCGACGCCAACGGCAACGTGGCGGAATTCGCCACGGCCAACCTGTTTCTGGTCATGGATGGCGAATTGCACACGCCAGTGCCCAACGGCACCTTTCTCAATGGCATCACGCGCCAGCGCATCATTTCCCTGATGCAGGACGCAGGGGTGAGAGTCGTCGAGCGCACCATCACATGGCCGGAAGTGCTGGAAGCGGACGAGATCTTCGCCACGGGCAATTTTTCGAAGGTCATGCCCTGCACGCGCATTCAGGACCGTGATCTGGAGATCGGTCCTCTGACGAAGCAGGCGCGCTCGCTCTACTGGGATTTCGCCCACGGCCGCCTTGGCGACTGAGGGTGGATCAGACGTTCCACTTCCGCACGCTGCCCCACGAGGTCTCCACACCCCGTCCGATATTCCGGATGGCGGCCTCCATGCGACCGTTGCGTTTCAGCAGGGCGTCGGCCAGCCGCACCATGCGGATGTTCGGCGTGACATCGGGAGCAAGCGCACGCAGTTCGGTTGCCAGAGCCATTTCGCCCCGGTCGGTATGCAGCATGCATGCCGCAATGAAGGCGGCAGCCGGCGAACGCGAGATCCCGGCCCAGCAGTGGACGATCAGCGGATATGCCTTTGCAGTCTCGCGCCAAGAATCTAGGAATGCGAGCAGATCCCGCATGTGTCCCGTCTCCGGCGCTTCCATGCCGGCGCGTGCTTCGGAAATGTCGTGGAATGTCAGCCGCAGCCGTCGCGCCTCCACGACGGGCAGTTCGGGATGCGCCATGTCCGGGCCGAGAAGTCCGCAAACATAGGCCCCGGGGTGATCCGCCACCACGTCGGCAACCGTTTCGAGCGGAGAGATGATGATCATGCCGCCCTTTTCCCACTCTGCGAGGATGCTGTCCAGTCATGCGGAGGGGAGAGATGATGCCGGAAAGGAAAAGACCGCCCCGGGGCGAACCCGGAGCGGTCGAGAGGTATGCCGAATGTGACGGAAAGGCTTCCTGTCCGATCAGAAGCCCATGCCGCCCATGTCCGGCGCGGCCGGAGCAGCCGGCTGCTCCTTCTTCGGAGCTTCGGCGATCATGGCCTCCGTGGTGATCAGCAGGCCGGACACGGAGGAAGAATCCTCCAGAGCCGTGCGCACCACCTTGGCAGGGTCGATGATGCCCATCTTGATCATGTCGCCGTACTCGCCGGTCTGGGCATTGTAGCCGTAGTTGTAGTCGTCATTGTCGAGGACCTTGCCCACGACGATGGCTCCCTCCACGCCGGCATTGGAAGAGATCTGGCGAATGGGAGCCTCCAGGGCGCGGGCGATGATGTCGATGCCCGCCTGAACGTCCTCGTTCTCGCCCTTAAGGCCTTCCAGCGCCTTCTTGGCACGCAGCAGGGCCACGCCGCCACCGGGCACGATGCCCTCCTCGACGGCTGCACGGGTGGCGTTGAGCGCGTCGTCCACGCGGTCCTTGCGCTCCTTCACCTCCACCTCGGTGGCGCCGCCGACCTTGATCACCGCGACGCCGCCGGCCAGCTTGGCCAGACGCTCCTGCAGCTTCTCGCGGTCATAGTCGGAGGTGGTGTCCTCGATCTGCTTCTTGATCTGCTTGATCCGGGCCTCGATGTCCTCCTTGGAGC
>JAJRRY010000170.1 GCA_024279095.1 Alphaproteobacteria bacterium | reverse complement strand
TTTTCAATCTGGTGTCCACCGGCGAGGAGATGGTGCCACCGCAGGCCAATTTCCCCCACGCAGTGCGCGACATCCTGCTGGGATCGGGCAAGTTCATCCGCGTGGCCCGCGACCTGCGCGAACGGGTGATCCAAGAGCCCCAGTTCGCCAACGACATCCGCTGGCGCCCGGCCTACAAGCAACTCCTCTATCGCAACGACAACGGCGACCTGATCGTGACGATCTCGCAGAATTCCGTGGGCAACGCCATCACGGAGCTTCTGGGCATCGTCGTGGAGCGCCAGAAGAACACCATGGCCTATCGCCAGATCGAACCAGCCCTGGTAAACCGCCTGCTGGAGGTCCGCGAGCGCCTCATCGAAGCCAACCTCGGCGAACCCATCGCCACCCCCCACTGGCCGGCAAACGAATTCGTTCCGTCGGGATGATCTGGAGCTGTGGCGGAGCGTTCAGTACTTTCAATCGCGGGAACTGAGACTCTCTTCATTTCGTACGGGTCGCTCCTCCTCCAGAGCCTGCTGCAGGGTTTCCGTGATGAAGTCGGAGCGCTGGCCAGGCGGAATTGCGGCCTTCAGGCGACGTACGAGTGAGACGGGCAGAAAGACGGTGAGTCGTTCCCTGGCTTCTCTTCTGTCCAGCATCCGCAGAATTCCCTTTGCACATCAGCATGTCGCGCCCTCACGCTGCATGGCAGAGGTACGGGCCTGTTGCGGCGGGAATGGGGCAGAGCCGTCCACATGACGGCATCGTAATGTCGTGCTTGGAAAAACTGTGGACAGGAAAGGATGGCGCCCCCAAGGGGACTCGAACCCCTGTTTCCGGCGTGAGAGGCCGGCGTCCTAGGCCACTAGACGATGGGGGCGGCGCTCCTGCCGCATGCAAATGATGCGGCAACGGCTCTCCTATAGGCGCAAGTATCGCTGAGTGCAAGAGGGCAAATGCGATTTTCACCGGCCCTCAGGTGATGAGACGGGGGCGTGGTCGGCGACGCGGTTCGGCATCCCACTCGGCAGCCATCTGGCGGGCCTGGGTAAGATCGGTCGGGAAGTCCACTTCCGCCCAGACATGATCCGACAGGTCCACGGTGTTTACCGCGATGCGCTTGGCCAGCCGGCCGATGGCTGCGGGAAACCACTGCTTCAGGGCGGAAGGTTCCTTCATCATCTCCTCCAGTACCTCGCGGTACATCTCCGGCCCCTCGTTACGGAAGACATAGAAGCCCGTGGCCTCCGCATCCACCGCCTCCAGTGGCAGCGTCTTGCCGATCTCGGTCAGCCGGTCACCGTCCAGCATCACCTTCATGTCGTCGGCATCGTAGGATTCCTTGCGGTTGATGGCCACGGTCACCGGCGCACCGTTGGCGGAAAGCAGGGCCTCCACCAGATCGGAACGGAAGACGTTGTCCCCGTTCACCTGGATGAAATCGCCGTCCATCTCCGCGCGCGCCATCCAGCAGCTGGCGAGATTGTCGCTCACCGCGTAAAAGGGATTGTAGATGGTGCGGATTTCCACGCGGTCCCGGTCGGCAATGCGGGCCAGCGCC
>JAJRRY010000169.1 GCA_024279095.1 Alphaproteobacteria bacterium | reverse complement strand
TTTTTTTCGTCACTGCTGACGCTTGCCAAAAGATGCTTGTGCCGCCGCAGGTCCTTGCGGATCGTCTGCAGCAACGGCGCTGCTATATGTGCGACCCACCTCTTTCTGTCAAGCATCTTTTTTGCTTTTTTCCGGAGCATTCAGAAGCCCCGGAAAGGAAGCAGCGTGATGCCCGACAAGCAACGCGGCCACATGATTTTCTTGTCAAAGAACCCTCCAGCACACACGAGATTCAGCATGGCGCTATTCCTTCCGGATACGCCCGGCTGATTTGCTCGAATGTGAAGGAAATCTGCGGAAGCCGGTCAGCCCGTCAGTTGGTCCGGGCCACCCCGCCCCGCGAAGTGATGCGCTATATATGGTTGGCGCCCTCCGACTGTCAAGCGCCTTTTTTCAAAAATTTTCATCGCAGCGGCAAACCTCTTTCACTTCACCGGCAGCCCGGGGAGCAATGCTCCCGCCGGACACTCCGTTAACCAAATCTCAACCATGCACCCTCACCTTGACGGGAGCATGTTTCGCAAGGCCATGGCCCTTGACCTGTCGCAACGTCCGGCTGCTATCAGACTGGCAGGACGTGCGGCGGATCCTGCAGTGCCGGTAGCACATTGCGATGCACAAGGAGATCTGGCCATTTTTCGCCATGATTGGCACCCATTAATATGGCCGTGTGTCGAGTATGCATGAGCATGTGCCCCGGCACTCAAGGTCCGAGCAAGCGGGGCGCGGCAGGATACTGCTCAGCAGAGTCTCTTCGAGGGGTTGTCAGAACCGATGCGAATTCCGGGCAGGAACGATGAAGCCGCGACCAGGTGCGCCGGGACGAACGGCTTGCCGGAGGAGGACCCCATCGCCTTTTTCGAAGGAGAGGCGCCACAGGAAGGCGCGGCACAGGGGCGGAAGTGGCTGCTTCTGACGGCCGGTGCGGGCATTGTCGTCGGTCTCGTCACGGCCGGTGTCCTGTTCGACATGATGGACACTTCCGCGGCCGTACCGGAAAAGGAGGCTCTGGCTCCCGATCTGCGCTGGCAGCGCCCGGTCATCTCCGCCAAGAGCGACATGGACGGCGACCTCGATGCCACCGTTCTCAGCGCCTCCATCTCGGCCCTGCCATCCGCTCCGGCAGAGCCTGCGGAAAATCATGCGCACATCGCCCGGCTGATGACCACTTTCGCCGGCACCGGCGATATGGAAGGCTGGCCTTCGTCGGCGGTTTCGCCCTCCATTCTGCAGGCGTCGCTGATGATTCCGGAAGGCTCAGGCAACAACGAGACGGTGATCCTGAAGTCTCCGCCGCCGGAGCCCGAGGACTTGACCTTCGTGCTCGGGCGAGGCGAATCATTGGCCGACAGGCTGGCGGCCTTGGGCATACCACCCACCGTTGCCCGCGCCCTCGTCCAGGCCCTTGAGCCGGTTCATCCGGCAAGCCTGCTGCGCGCCGGACAGGAGGTTTCCGTGACCCTCGACCGGCAGCAGGACTTCTACGGCACCGAAGTCATCTATCCCGTTTATCTCTCGTTCCGCACCGTCGACGGCAAACGCATCGTCGTCGAATCGGACGAGGACGGCAACTTCATGGTCCGCAGCGAGACGCTGAGGGCCGGCAGTGACGACAGGGGCACCGTGATCCGTCCGAAGGCCCGGCCCGGCACCTTGGTGATTCGCAAGAAGACGGACCGGGCACAATATGCCGAAGCACCTTTCGTCCGGGCGCGCGGCCGCATCTCGTCATCGCTTTATGCCGCAGCCCGCGACCAGAACGTGCCGGACTACATCATCAGCCAGATGATGCGCGCCTTCTCCTACAGCGTGGACCTGCAGCGGCAGGTGGCCAAGGGCGATACCTTCGACATCCTCTATGGCACGCCGATCTCCGGATCCTCCAAGCGCCGCAAGGTGCTCTACTATGCCGCTCTGAACATGCGCGGCCGCAAGGTCGTCTACTATCGCTTCACCACACCGGGGGGGCGGACGGACTACTTTGACGACAAGGGGCGTTCCGCTTCCAGAGGCCTCATGGTCACTCCGATTTCGGGTGCCCGGATCACCTCCGGTTTCGGCATGCGGCGCCATCCGGTCCTTGGCTACACCAAGATGCATACCGGCATCGATTTCGGCGCGGCGCGCGGCACGCCGATCCGTGCCGCAGGATCCGGTACGGTGATCTTCGCCGGCTGGAAAGGCGGATACGGCCGCACCGTGATGATCCGTCACGAGAACGGATATGTGACGCTTTACGCCCATCAGAGCCGGATCGCCCGGGGCATCCGCAAGGGCGTGCGCGTCAATCAGGGACAGGTCATCGGATACGTGGGCGCCTCCGGCCGTGTCACCGGGCCACATCTGCATTTCGAGGTGCGCATCAAGAATCGCCCCGTCAATCCACGCCGCGTCCGCACCGCGCACAATGTCCGCCTGAAGGGCAAGGCGCTGGAAGCCTTCAGGAAGCAGAAGGCACGCATCCTTGCCCTGCTGAAGCAGGCGCCTTCCGCAGACCTCGTCGCTCGCCGCTGACACTGTCCGGCGTGATCCGTTTCAGTCGGCCCTTTCGGTCATACGGCCTGATCAGGCCCGGAACATGGGAAAAGGCGGGAAGCCTCGGAGCATCCCACCTGTGCCTTGTTCAAACCCGCACTTTTCAGTCCGCACCGGCGCGGCGCAGGGCCGGATGCAACGATACGCCCAGCAGATGCTGCGTATGCCCGATGACCTGAGCCGAAGAGCTGACGATGTTCGGATCAGGGCCGTGCACTACCTTGTGGTCCTTTTCCGGGTAGGGCATCGTCGACAGGAAGTGCTGCATGGCGTTGATACGCGCCCGTTTCTTGTCATTGGAACGAATCACCGTCCAAGGCGCATCCGCCGTGTCGGTATAGAAGAACATCGCCTCTTTCGCTTCTGTGTACTCGTCCCACTTGTTTAGCGACTGCCGGTCGATAGGAGACAGCTTCCACTGTTTCAGAGGGTCGGTCATACGCGCCGCGAATCGCCGCAACTGCTCTTCCCGCGTCACCGAGAACCAGTACTTGAACAACCAGATTCCGGAGCGTACCAGCATGCGCTCCAGTTCCGGGCACTGACGCATGAATTCCAGATATTCGTAGGGCGTGCAGAAGCCCATGACCCGCTCGACTCCGGCCCTGTTGTACCAGGAGCGGTCGAACATGACGATCTCGCCAGCGGAAGGCAGATGCTCGATGTACCGCTGAAAGTACCACTGAGTACGCTCCTTCTCCGTAGGCTTGGCCAGCGCCACCACCCGCGCACCGCGCGGATTGAGGTGCTCCATGAAGCGTTTGATGGTGCCTCCCTTGCCGGCCGCGTCGCGTCCTTCGAACAGGATGACGACCTTCTGGCCCGTCTCCTGCACCCACTTCTGCAATTTCAGAAGCTCCACCTGCAACGCTGCCTTCTGCTTCTCGTAGGCGTCACGCTTCATTTTGGTAGCGTAGGGATAGAGCCCCTTTTCATGCGCACGACGCAGTGATTCGGCCAGGGACATTCCAGCCAGATCCCGCATCAGCTCCTCGGCATCCGCATGTGCGACATCGGTAATGGCATCCAGCGCCTTGCGCTGCGATGGAGAAAGACGGCTCGATGTCCGCTTCACCGCCGAGGCCCCACGCCCCTTCTGCGCAGCCCCCTTCGCCTTCGTGGAGGGCGACACCTTCCCTCCACCTTTCTTCATCCGGGCTTCGGTCTTCGTCTCTGCCATGCCTGCCTCCCTCTGGCTCTTCCGAATTTCTGCCGGCCGGCCGGACCTCATGCGCTCCACGCCACCTTCATGCTACCCGGCATAGGCCCGGCAAGTTTGACTTCCCTCAATTTTCTCGCAAAAAACCACCTTTTTCCGCTTCAAGGTTAATGAAAAGAAGCCTCGGAGACACAGGATCTCCGAGGCTTCTCCATTCAGATCAGACGTCGCAGATGGTTCAGATGCCGGTTGCCTTGTCCGGCACGACCCGCTCGCCGTTGATCCGCAGGCCCTGATCGTCGGCGGTGATCTTCACCACATCGCCGTCCTTCACCTTGCCGGCCAGGATCATTTCGGCCAGCGGATCCTGCACCCAGCGCTGGATGACGCGCTTCAGCGGACGGGCACCAAAGGCCGGATCATAGCCCTTTTCGGCCAGCCACTCCTTTGCCGCATCATCGGCATCCAGCGTGATCTTGCGATCGGAGAGCAGCTTCTGCAGCCGCCCGAGCTGGATCTCGACGATGGCCTTCATGTTGCGCTTCTTCAGCCTGTGGAACAGGATGATCGCATCCAGGCGGTTGAGGAACTCCGGCCGGAAGGTGCGCTGCACGGCCACCATGACCTGATCGCGTACCTTGTCCACGTCGTCGTCCTCACCCAGCTCGACGAGATATTCCGCACCCACGTTGGACGTCATGATGATGATCGTGTTGCGGAAGTCCACGGTGTGTCCGTGGCTGTCCGTCAGCCGGCCGTCATCGAGCACCTGCAGCAGGATGTTGAAGACGTCCGGATGCGCCTTCTCGATCTCGTCGAACAGGATCACCTGATAGGGCCGCCGACGCACCGCCTCGGTGAGCACGCCGCCCTCCTCGTAGCCGACGTAGCCGGGAGGCGCACCGATGAGCCGCGCCACGGCATGCTTCTCCATGAACTCCGACATGTCGATGCGCAGGATGGCATTCTCGTCGTCGAAGAGGTACTCGGCCAGCGCCTTGGCCAGCTCCGTCTTGCCGACACCGGTCGGACCGAGGAACAGGAACGAACCGATCGGCCGGTTCGGATCCTGCAAACCCGCACGGGCCCGGCGCACGGCTGTGGAGACGGCCCGCACGGCCTCCTCCTGGCCGACCACCCTTCGGGCGAGCCCTTCCTCCATGTGGAGCAGCTTCTCGTTCTCGCCCTGCAGCATCTTGTCGACCGGGATGCCGGTCCAGCGGGACACCACCTGCGCCACATCCTTGTCGGTCACTTCCTCGCGCAGCATGCCGCCGCCCTTCTCCGCCTTCTCGGCCTCGGCGATGCGACGCTCCAACTCGGGAATCACGGAGTAGGCAAGCTCGCCGGCCCGCGCCAGGTTACCCTCGCGCTGCGCCTGCTCCAGCTCCGTGCGTGCCCGATCCAGCTCTTCCTTGAGCTTGCGCTCCTCTTCGAGTTTCGACTTCTCAGCCTGCCACTTGCTCGTCAGCTCGGCGGCCTTCTGCTCGAGTTCGGCAAGCTCCTTCTCGACCTTCTCCAGCCGCTCCTTCGAAGCCTCGTCGGTCTCCTTCTTCAGGGCCTCGCGCTCGATCTTCAGCTGGATGATGCGCCGATCCAGCTCGTCAAGCTCTTCCGGCTTCGATTCGGCCTGCATGCGCAGCCGCGATGCGGCCTCGTCCATCAGGTCGATGGCCTTGTCGGGCAGAAACCGGTCGGTAATATACCGGTTCGACAAGGTCGCCGCAGCCACCGCAGCCGAATCGGTGATGCGCACGCCGTGATGGGTCTCGTACTTCTCCTTCAGACCGCGCAGGATGGAGATGGTATCCTCCACCGTCGGCTCCTTGACGTAGACCGGCTGGAAGCGCCGCTCCAGCGCCGCATCCTTTTCGATATACTTCTTGTATTCATCAAGCGTGGTGGCGCCGATCACGTGCAGCTCGCCGCGCGCCAAGGCCGGCTTCAGCAAGTTGGAGGCATCCATCGCGCCTTCCGACTTGCCGGCGCCGATGAGGTTGTGCAGCTCGTCGATGAACAGGATGATCTGCCCGTTCGACGAGGTCACCTCGTTGATGATGGCCTTCAGGCGCTCCTCGAATTCACCCCGGTACTTCGCACCGGCGATCAGCGCCCCCATGTCGAGCGCCATGATCTTCTTGTCGCGCAGGGATTCCGGCACGTCACCGTTGACGATGCGCTGCGCCAGCCCTTCCACGATGGCCGTCTTGCCGACGCCCGGCTCACCGATCAGCACCGGGTTGTTCTTGGTACGGCGCGACAGGATCTGGATGGTGCGGCGGATCTCCTCGTCCCGGCCGATCACCGGATCCAGCTTGCCCTCGCGCGCCTTCTCGGTCAGGTCGATGGCATATTTCTTCAGCGCGTCGTAGCTTTCCTCCGCAGAAGCCGAATCGGCTGTGCGCCCGCCACGCAGCTCGTCAATCGCCTTGTTCAGCGCGGTCGGCGTGACACCGGCCTTCTTCAGGGCCTCGGAAGCCTCCGAAGGCTCAATGAGCAGCGCATGCAGCAGACGTTCCACCGTCACGAAGGAATCACCGGCCTTCTGCGCCAGCTCCTCGGCGGTGGCAAAGACGCGCGCCGTCTCCGGAGCCAGATAGAGCTGACCGGCACCGGAGCCCTCGACCTTCGGCAGCTTGTTCAGCGCCCCCTCGACCTCGACCTTGGCCAGTTTCGGATCGCCGCCGGCATTCTTGATGAGGCCTGCGGCCATGCCCTGATCGTCATCCAGCAGGACCTTCAGCAGATGCAGCGGCGTGAACTGCTGATGACCTTCGCGCAGCGCAAGATTCTGTGCCGACTGCACGAAGCCCTTCGCCCTGTCGGTATATTTTTCCAGATTCATGCTGTTCTCCTTTCCAAGCCCGCGTGTCTGGCGACCCTCCTTCGAGGCACCGCCATGTCCGCGGCTTCGTTCCGGGTTCAATTTGTCGCCCCCACGGGCATCGTCTGAATCGGATATAGTGTGCTACAAGCCGCTCACAAGTGCCGCTGCAAAAAAAGGTTTTGGAAATGACCGCCAGAATCGTCTCGCTCTATCTGTGGCCCGTGAAGGGACTTTCCGGCCAACTGCTGGACGAGGCCCGCATCGAGCCGGGCAAGCCGCTGAAGGACGACCGGCGCTGGGCCATCGAGCGCTCCGGACACGTGTTCGATCCGGTTCATCCCCGCCACATTCCCAAGGGAAAGTTCCTGCAGCTGGTGAACACCGCAAAACTTGCAGCTCTGGAAAGCCGCTACGATCCGCAGACGGCCACTCTCACCCTGCTGCGTGACGGGCGGCAGCTTGCCCGGGGCCAGCTCACCACCCCGGCCGGGCGGGCGATCATCGAGCAGTTCCTCTCCGCCTTCCTGGAGGACGAGATTCCCGCCCCGCCCCGCATCGTCGGGCACACGGAACATCATTTCTTCGACGTGCCCAAGCCCTGGCTCTCGGTGATCAACCTGGAAACCCTGAAGGACATCGAGCGCATCGTTGGCCGCCCGGTGGAACCGGAACGCTTCCGCGCCAACATCTACA
>JAJRRY010000168.1 GCA_024279095.1 Alphaproteobacteria bacterium | reverse complement strand
GGCGGAAATTCCTCCCAGTCGGTGAACTTGCCGGGCGGCACGCCGTACTTCTCCGCCTCTTCCTCGTCATGGACATAATGGCGGGTGCGCAACCAGCCGGTCTCGCCATAGCGCCTGAAGGTCTCCTCCAGCTCTTTCAGCAGGTTGGCTTCCGGGCCGAAGTGGGAGAAGTGATGATTGCCCTCGGCCTCGGCCTTCTTCATCGCCTCCTTCATTTCCATGCGGTCGTAGCGATGGAAGGCGTCGCCCTCGATCATCACCGCGCGGATGCCCTCGCGGCGGAAGATCTGCTCGAAAGTGTGCTTGACCGTGGATGTGCCCGCCCCCGACGAGCCCGTGACCGAAATGATGGGATATTTGACCGACATGGGCCTCTCCTGCAATTCGTGATCCGTTCGTGAATTCCGTGGCGCTCGCCCCTTCCGCGATCAGAAGCGGAACAGCCCCCGCTTCGAGAACAGCGGCGAACGCGAGCCGCCCAGCGGCATCTCGTAGTAGCGCCGCACCCGCTCCACTTCCTCGCGGGAGCCGAAGATCAGCGGCGTACGCATGTCGGTACGCTCCGCTGTCTTCTCCAGGATGTCCACCCGGCCGTCCGTGGCCATGCCGCCCGCGGTTTTCATGAGCAGCGCGATGGGCACGGCATGGAACAGCAGCTTCATCCGCCCCTCGCCGCAACCCGGACGGCTGTCCGCGGGATAGAGAAAGATGCCGCCGCGGTTGAGGATGCGGATGGCTTCGGCCACCAGCGACGCCGACCAGCGCATGTTGTAGTCCACCCCGCGCGGCCCGTCGGCGCCGTCGATCATGTCGTCGATGTAGGTGCGGATGGCCGGATCCCAGAAGCGGTAGTTGGAGGCGTTCACCGCGTACTCGTGCGCATGCGGCTCCGGCAATGCCTTGTCTGCGGCGGTGACGAAGAAGGTCCCCGTTTCCGGATCCATCGTGGCGATCTGCAGCCCGCCGCCCTTCAGCGTGAAGGCCAGCGCGGTACGCGGTCCGTAGATGAAGAAGCCGCCGGCCAGCGCCTCCCCGCCCGGCTGCGCGAAGGTCTCCTCGCCCTTCTCCGGCCAGATGGCGAAAAGCGTGCCCGGAGAGGTGTTGGCGTCGATGTTGGACGAACCGTTCAGCGCATCCAGCGTCACCGCCACCGGAGCACCGGCGGTGCCATCCTCCATGCCGCCCTTCTCCCGCGCAATGCGGGCCACGGGCGCGGCCTTCAGCGCCTGCATGAACGCCTTTCCGGCCTCGTCGTCGAAATAGGCGAAAATGTCGCCGAGCGACCGGCCCTCCAGCCCCGGATTGAGAGGGCCCCGCGCTACCTTGCGCGAAATGTCGCGCGCCACGCCCGCCAACCCGGAGACGATCCCGGCCGCCGCCCGCAATGCATCATCGCCGCCCGCCTGCTCCTTCAGCCAGACGTCCAGTTCGGTATAAGCCATGTGTTCCGTCAGAGCTCCCTACCCTGTACCCCTCAGGATGCGGTCTTCCCGGCCCCTCGTCTTCGCGGATTCTGCGGCAAGTCCCGATCCTGCGCCAAGAGGGCAAAATGCCCCGTTTTCCCTGTCTGCCTTGCGTGTTCCGGTTTCCCCGGCCCCGGTATCCTTTCCTTGCGAAAGCGAGGATGAAGGAACTGGAAAGGAAAGTAAATTTGAATTATCTTACCTTTCAATTCAGTTTTTTTAACCGCGACACATCGGAGCAGGTCCGGAAAAGGCACATCCGGCCTCCTCTTGCGCGTGGAAGGAGCACGATCCGGCCATGACCTTGCGAAATGTCACTCTCAAGCAGCTTCGCGCCCTGCAGGCGGCGGTGAGTGCCGGATCCGTGGCCGGTGCCGCTCAGCGGCTGCATGTCACGCCGCCGGCGGTCTCGCTGCAGCTGAAGACGCTGGAGGAGAATGCCGGCATCTCGCTGATCGAGCGCTCGCTGGACGGTTTGCGCCCCACGCCGGCGGGCACCGTGCTGCTGGATGCCATCCGCCAGATCGAGGGCGTTTTCAAGGCCTGCGAGCTGTCGCTGGCCGAAATGAAAGGCATGGCCAGCGGTTCGGTGCGCGTCGGCGTGGTGTCCACGGCGAAATACTTTGCGCCCAAGGCCCTGGCCGCCTTCATCCGCGAACACCCGGAGATCGACCTGCGCCTGCAGGTGGGCAACCGCGGTGAGACCATCATCGCGCTGGAGAACTACGATCTGGACTTCGCCATCATGGGACGTCCGCCGGACCGCTTCGAGGTGGAGCGCTCGATCATCGGCCCCCATCCGCACATTCTCATCTGCCCGCCCGATCACCCCCTTGCCGGACGGAGGAACCTGCGACCGGCCGATCTCTCGCACGAGACGTTCCTGATGCGCGAAAAGGGTTCCGGCACCCGCATTCTGACGGAAAAACTCATCGCCAGGATGGACATCGAGCCGCGGATCGGCATGGAGATCAGCTCCAACGAGACCATCAAGCAGGCGGTCATGGCTGGCCTCGGCATCGCGCTGATCTCCGCCCACACCGCCGCATGGGAGCTGCGCGACGGGCGGCTCGGCCTGCTGCCGCTGAAGGATCTGCCGATCATGCGGCAGTGGTACGTGGTGCGCAGGAAGGAGAAACGCCTCATGCCTGCGGCGGAGGCGCTGTGGGAGTTCATGGCCGCGCAGGGCGCCGGATTCCTGCCCCGGATGACGGGACTGCTTGGGTAAACCTGTGGTTTTTGAAAAAATTTTTGCAACCGACCTTGCCATTTCCTTCATAAGTAGTAACCTGAGCGGAGATGCTGCTTGAGGTTGCGCGTGCTGAAGGGGACGGCGCATGAGACGACTGGCACCACCGGCGGCCTTTGTCATTCTTCTGTCAGGCTGCACGGTTGGCGAAGCGATACGGGTGGACGAAACCCAGTTCACGGGATACGGCAGACCGACCGCTCCGCAACCTTCGACCCGCTCCAAGCCGGTGCGGAAATATCTGCGTCCCTACATATCACGAAACGACGCACGGGACAGATTGCCGGCCTTTCCGTCACCCGTCACGACAAACTTTTCGGCCGACACCGACACGACCACCGCGGAAGCCGATCCGCAGATCGATCCGGAAATCCTCAGTGATGCCATGGATCAGGGAGAACCGGCCGGGAGCGAGACCGCGGTCTCGCAAGAGGGCACGGATGGCACCGGAACCGCGACCTCCACTTCGGAAACCTCCACGGGGACCACGGATACGACAGCCAGCGACACCAGCTCCGCATCTTCCACGGATTCCACCACTTCGGATGCGACCACAACCGATAGCGGAACATCTTCCACGGGGGCGACGGACACAACCGACACATCCTCTTCCGATACAGGGTCCACTTCGTCCGTCGGCGACACCTCCTCTTCCGGCACGACCGGCACCACGGATGCAACCGGCGACACCGGAAGCACGGCCTCGGATGGCGGAACCAGCGGAGCGTCCGACACCAGCGGGGATGCATCCGGGGGCTCGACAGGCGGCGCGGATGCATCCGCGGATGCTGCGGGGACCGATACCGGAGGGACGGCCTCGGATAGTGGTGCCGATGCTTCCGGAGATGCTGCGGGTGGTGATGCCGGCGGGGAAGCTTCGGATGGCGGAGCAGCATCGGATGGCGGTGCCGATGCTTCCGGAGACGCTTCAGGAGGCGACGCCGGGGGTGCGGCTTCCGGTGGCGGCTGATCTCCAGGAAGCCGCATCTGTCGGCATCCCGATATCATGAGGGCTGAAGACGCGTCTGCTGCAGTTTGATCGTCGATTGCGGACAGGGAAACCGCCTGCGCCATGGGTTTTTCCCTGTACAGAGCATTACGGAACCCCGGGACGATTGATGCGGGGAACCATGGAAGATGCGCCAGCCTGTCCCCTTCACATTCAGAAATTCCTAAGTTATGACCACACCAGACTTTCGCCGCATGCCCTTGCGGCGGCGGGGGAAACTGTCCTGTCATAGAGGGAGACTCTGCAACTCATGCCCAAGAACGCATTCTATGCCCAGTCCGGCGGCGTGACCGCCGTCATCAATGCTTCCGCCTGCGGCGTCATCGAGGCCGCCCGCAAGCACTCCGACAAGATCGGCACCGTCTATGCCGGCAAGAACGGCATCATCGGTGCGCTGACCGAGGAGCTGAT
>JAJRRY010000167.1 GCA_024279095.1 Alphaproteobacteria bacterium | reverse complement strand
TTCTGGATCTCGCCGGCCCGCTCCCGCGTCCTGCGGCGGGCCTCCGAGACCTCCTTGCCAAAGTCCGGAACACGCACCTTTCTCATGCCTGTCGCTCCCAGCGCCCGCGGGGGTCCTGCCGCCAGTAGGTCAGCTCCAGCCCTTCCAGTTCCCTCCACTCGCGCCACATGCCGCGCGCCGTCTCCACGGCCTCCGGGCCGTGGCCGGAGAACATAATGATGACCCGCTCCATGGCGGTCAGCTCCTCCGCCTCCGGACGGGCGCCTTCCACGCAGAACAGGATGGATGCGCCATTGGGATTTTCCGTTCCGCCGGTGATCCACACCGGCTGATGTTCGGCATTGCCGTCCTCCGCCGTTCCATGGGGAATGAAACTCTCCTCGCGCCATGTCCAGACGGCATCCGAGAGCGGCCGGATTCGCTCAGGCACACCGCAGCGCACAAGTGCGCGCCATCCCCGCTCCAGCGTCTTCTGAAGCAGAACGGGAAGGACCCGGTCGAGCGGTTGGCGCTCCAGATGATAGAAGAGCACTTCCGTCATGGCATCATGAAGCCCTTCACCGGGCCTGTGGTCAAGGGGGGATTGTCTTGCCTTCCCAAAGGTCGTTTAATGCTCCCCGATTCCATGAAGGACTGACAGGGAAGGACTTGGAAAAGCCATGAAACGGGCAATTCTCGTGGCGGGGGCACTTGCGGCAGCAGTCTGGAGCCAGCCGGTGCAGGCGGTCATGATCTGTGACTGTTGCGCAAAGGACAGACCCGAGCTCTGCACTGGCCCCTGCAAGGAAGTCACCCAACCCATCTGCACGCCGGTCATACTGCCGAACGTGCGCGGCTGGGAGAAGTCCAATCCGCTGCTGCGGTATGATCTGAAATATCTGGAACTGAAGGGACTCACACCGCGGCAACTGGAAAAGGTGCGGCGCTGGGCCGAAAAACAGCGGCGCCGGGCAGAGCGGGAATTCCGCCGGATGCGGGCCCGGGCGATTCGCGGACGGATCAGCAAGGAAGCCTTCCGTAAGGCCGAGGAACGGCGAGACAAGGTGATCGTGAACTATCAGCACATCATCCGCGCCTATCGCACCGCCAGGCGGCAGGATTGAATTTCCCGGTTCCCATGTCTACATCAGCGGCATGGAACAGTGGAAACGCATCCTCCCCGAAATCGCCCGCATGGCCATCGCCGATGCTTTCGGCGCTCGCAACCTGAGCTCGGAAACCCTTTCCCGTCTCGTTGCGGAATATCCTGAACTGGCAGCGAAGCGTGCCGTATTCGTCACGCTGAAGAAGAACGGCGCGCTGCGCGGTTGCATCGGCTCCATCCTGCCGACCCGCCCGTTGATCGAAGACGTGATGGAAAACGCCCGGGCGGCAGCCTTCCGGGATACCCGCTTTCCGCCCCTTCAGCCGGAGGAGCTGGAGGAGGTGAATATCTAGATTTCCCTGCTGACGGTGCCGCAGCCGCTTCCCTATGCGGACATCAAGGATCTGAGGCAAAAGATCCATCCCGGAATTGACGGGGTCATCATCCGCATCGACGGCCGGCAGGCGACGTTCCTGCCCTCGGTATGGGAGCAGCTTCCGGATTTCGACCGCTTCTTCGCCCACCTGTGCATGAAGGCGGGTCTGCCCGAAGACTGCCTGCGCATGCATCCGGAAGTCTTCGTCTATCAGGCCGAAAAGATCGAGGAGGCGCGCTAAAAGCACGCCCCCTCCCTTCTGTCCGGAATGGAATGGCTGGCCTGTATCAACCTTCTTCGCGATCACGAACGAAGGCATCCAGCAGACGCACGCCCCAGCCCGGCCCCCAGCTGGTGTTGATGTCCGATTTCTCCGCCGCCATGGCGGTTCCGGCCACGTCGATATGGGCCCAGGGCGTATCCTCCACGAAACGCTTCAGGAACTGCGCGGCGGTGATCGAACCGGCATTGCGGCCGCCGATGTTCTTCATGTCGGCCACCTCATGATCGATCAACTTGTCGTAGGCCTTGCCTAGCGGCAGGCGCCAAACCTTCTCCCCGGTGTTCTCGCCAGCCTTGCGGAGAGCTTCCGAAAGATCGTCGTCGTTGCTGAACAACCCGGCATATTCCTTGCCAAGCGCCACGAGAATGGCCCCGGTCAGGGTGGCCAGATCGATCATCAGTGCCGGCTTGAACGTGTCGCGGGCATAGGTCAGGCAGTCGGCCAGCACCAGCCGCCCCTCGGCATCGGTATTCAGCACGGCAATCGTCTGTCCTGACAGCGATTTCACCACATCGCCCGGACGCTGTGCCCGGCCGTCCGGCATGTTCTCCACCAGCCCGATGATGCCTACCGCATTCACCTTTGCCTTGCGGGCGGCCAAGGCGCGCATGACTCCCGTCACGGCAGCTGCGCCGGCCATGTCGCCCTTCATGTCTTCCATGCCCTGTGAGGGCTTGATGGAAATGCCACCGGAATCGAAGGTCACGCCTTTGCCGACAAAGGCAACGGGGGCCTTGCCCTCCTTCCCGCCATTCCATTTCATCACGGCGACACGGGGCGCATTGGCGGAACCCTGCCCCACTGCCAGCAAGGCACCGAAACCGAGCGTCTCAAGCTTCTTTTCGTCGAGGACCTCGACCTCCAGACCGAGATTTTCCAGCTCCTTCACGCGACGGGCAAATTCCGCCGGATAGAGGACATTGCCGGGTTCGTTGACCAGATCACGGGCCATATGCACGGCAGCAACCAGTCCTGCCCGCTCCTGCCACGCCTTCTCCGCAGACTGCGGCTCCTCAACGAGCACGGTCACTGCGGAGAGCTTCTTTTTCTTTTCCTTCTTCTTCTTCCCGCTCTCCCCGTTTTCTTCGCCCTTCTTGTCCGACTTGTAGCGATCGAAGACGTAGTTGCGGAGGGCCATGCCCGAAGTGATGCGCATGGCCCATTCCGTGGCTGGCATCTCCAGCCCTTCCGGCGGCATGGCCAATATGGAAACTTCCGTCACCTTGCGGTCCATCAGCGTACCGGCAATGCGCCCGCCGAGGCACTCGATGCCCCAGGCATCCAGATCATCCACATCTCCCGCACCCACCAGAAGCAGCCTGTCCAGCTCCAATCCATGCGGAGCGGGAATATCCACCACGCTTCCTTTGGCGCCGTCAAAGGATGCGGCCTTCATGGCGCGGGAGATCTGCCCTCCACCTTTCTCGTCCATTTCTCGCAGTTCTTCAGGCAGCTTGCCGTCCTTGGCGATCGCGGCAACAAGGCAGCCTTCAACGGGCAATTCTTTTCTGTCCGAAAACGTGATCTTCATGGCTGTTGTTTCCGTATCCTCTGCTGTTCAGGCGACATGGCGGGGAGCCTATTCCGCAGTTTCGCAAAACACAACCGCAACTATGGCGGACACCGTTCACTTCCTGCAAACCCGGCCCAGAAAAAATCACGATCCGGCCCTTAACTTTCACCCCCACTGCAGGTTAAAAAGGAGCAGGATTCGGACCATCTTCGCAGATGGGCGAATTCCGTGTGTGCGTCCGGGTAGGGAAACCACATCGAGAAGGGGCCGGACGGGCCGCAGTCGCGCAGGGGATTCATGGTGCAAGATGACGCAGACAGGGCCGGGTGGCGAAAGGGCGGACGTGCCGCCCGCAAGCTTCTGCCCGTTCTCGCTCTCGTGGCACTCGGGGCGCAGGCCCTGCCCGCTCAGGCCGCAACGAATGACGCACAGAAAAACGCGCGCGTTCCCGAATTCTACACGAAACGTCCTGCACCCGGCACACCGATCGACGTTCTGGCTCTGCGGATCATCTATGATTCGCGCCGTGACGTGGCGACGGCCATCGGACAGGTGAAGATCACCTATGGCCCTTATGTCCTGCATGCACGCAAGGTGATCTACGACCGCAAGACCGATCAGCTCTATGCGGACGGACACGTCACGCTGCGCGAGCCGAAGGGCAATGTCCTGATCGCGGACTATGTGAACATAGACGACAAGTTTCGCAATGGCTTCGCCCGTCATCTGCGTCTGCTGATGACCAATGACGCAACCCTCAAGGCCCGATATGCTGTACGCAGGGACGGTTATCTGACCATCTATACGGACGTCCACTATACCCGCTGCAAGACCTGCCGCGTCGATGAGGACACGCCCCTGTGGGAAGTGCGGTCACGGGAGGCCATCCACGACGAGAATGCTGGTCGCATCTACCACAAGGACATGACCTTCCGGCTGCTGGGGATGCCGCTGTTCTGGCTACCGCGTTTCAGCCATCCGGACCCCATGCATCCGCGATCGACCGGCTTCCTGATGCCACGGATCACCAATTCGGGAGATCTGGGCATCGGGATCTCCACTCCCTTCTTCATCAATTTGGCCCCGAATTACGACCTTACACTGTATCCCGCGTTCTATACGAAACAGGGCCCGTTTGCGCGTGCCGTCTGGCGACACAGGGTGGCCAGCGGTTCCTACGAAGTGGATACTGGCGGCATCCGTCAACTCGCTCCGTCCCGCCTGAAATCCCCCGGCGATCGTGAATGGCGCGGTTATGCGCGGGCGAAGGGGGATTTCCGGCTGAACTCCCGGTGGTCCTGGGGATTTGACGGCACCGCGCTTTCCGACCGCGGCGTCATGCGCAAATATGACATCGACAGCCGGAACATGGTCGAATCCAAAGTCTGGCTGACCGGGCTGGAAGGGCGCAACTATTTCGAGGGCAAGGTCGCCAATTTCCGTGGCCTGCTGGATGATGATCAGAATGGCGTCATTCCGTTTGCCACCCTCGACCTGCAGTATCGGCACACCTTTCACAACGCCTATTTCGGGGGCGAACTGAGCTATGCCAGCTACATCTATTCCCTGCACAGAAAGCGAGAGAATGTGCCTTTCGCCGGCGTGGCACAGGGGACGGATCAGACGCGCGCCATCTCGGAACTGGTCTGGCAGAAACGTGCCGTGAGCAATGCTGGCATCGTCACCAGCCCTTTCGCACGCATCCGCGGAGACCTGTACGTTACGCAGAATCTTGCCGATCCGCTGGTTCCGGGAAGTGTCCGTGACGACGTCAGCCTTCGTTTTCTGCCCAGTGCCGGTATCGACGTTCGCTGGCCCTTTATGCGTTCCGATGGCGCCTCGCAGCATGTCATCAGCCCTGTGGTGCAGCTCATTGCGGCCCGGAACGAATATCGCGAGGATCGAATCTCCAATGAAGATTCGATCTCCATGAATTTCACGGCCCACAGCCTTTTCCTGCACAATCGCTTCTCCGGCCATGACCGTTTCGAGGGCGGCGTCCGTGCCAATGTCGGGCTGCTCTATTCCTTCTACCTGCCGATGGGAGGTTTCCTGCGGGCCAGCATCGGGCAATCCTATCATCTCGCCGGTGAAAACAGCTTCGAACCGGGCACCGGGCTGGCTGGCGACTATTCGGATATCGTCGCGGCCGTGGCATTCAATCCGAGTGAAAGCCTCCGGCTGAGCTGGCAGGGGCGTTTCGATGCCCGCGACATGAAGCTGACCAATCAGGAGCTGCGAGCATCCATGTCCTGGGGCAACCTGAGCGGCTCCGTCATGTATGCGCGTCTGTCCGCGGATCCGACACACGGCCTGACGACGGCCCAGGAACAGATCTACGGCCTTCTCAACTGGAAATTCAGCAGAGACTGGAAACTCTTCGGAAGCTGGCTGTATGATCTCGAGGCGGGGCGAAACGTGAGGCGATCTATCGGCGTCGGATATGATTGCGACTGTATCGGCTTGCAACTCGAATACGTCCAGGACTATACGCGTGATGCGGATATCGTGACTTCCCATACGGTACGTCTGACGGTAGACATCAAGACGCTGGGCGGGGTTTCCTTCGGAAAATCCTTCTGATCCCGTCGGGCATCACAAATATACCTTGTTCCCGACATAAGCCATGGCGCAGGCAACAACCTGGAATCATCCAATGAGTGTACAGAACCTGCAGCAATCTTCCATGACACGCCGTATCTTTCCGGCCTTTCTGGTTCTTCTGGCACTGCTCATTCCCATGCGTCAGGCCGAAGCCAGCAAGGTGCTCGCGCTGGTCAACGACATGCCGGTGACCGACTATGACGTCAGTCAGCGCCTCAAGTTGAATTCCATCATCGGCGGTGCCCGCAACAGGAAAGCGGCATTCCGCTCCGTGGTCAATGATGCGGTCCTCGTCACCGAAGCGCGGAAGATGGGCATCGATGTTTCCGAAACTTCCGTCGACAAGGCCATCGAACGCATGGCCAAGAACATGGGCGGCATGGCCAAACTCAAGGCGACCCTCCGCAAGAAGGGGGTACGCATGAGCACC
>JAJRRY010000166.1 GCA_024279095.1 Alphaproteobacteria bacterium | reverse complement strand
GGGTTGATAGAGGTGCCCAGGCGGATTTCCGGAAGGCGTCATGACCGGACGCCTTCCGGAAAGCACCGGATACTCATTCCGTAAGATGGAGTCTTGCAAGTCGTGCACCGATACGACCGAAAACATTGGCGATATCTTTGCTCGTCGCAGGGAAGAAGCCAAGTGTTGCACATGCACGCAGCCTTTCCTCCACCAGAGCGCGGTCCGTCGGATCGAGGAAGGAGAGATCAAAACCCACCGCGACGATCTCTGCCCGCCGTCTGCCCGTAGCCGGATCTGTCTCGTGCACATAGGCGCAGATCCGTTCCATGGATTCCAGTCCTGACGTATCGACGTCATTGCCACCATTGCAATGGACGTATCCCTCCTCTCCGCCATCTGGCGAGCAGGTGTTGATGCCGTCGGTCATCAGCACGATCACCTTGCGCAATCCCTTCGCCACCGTCTCCGTCGCATCAGCGCCTTCCGTGAATGGGGCCTCCGGCGAGAGAAGACGGGCGCCCCAGATCAGCCCTCCGGGAATGTAGGTCCCGCCATCCGGCTGCATTTCGGCAACTCGGTCGAGTATGGTTCGCCTTCCGTCCTCATCCAGCGGCATCAGTGGCAGAATGGGAGCCAGAGTCGGCAGATAGAGCGGCGATGCGTCATTGACGGCCGGCACGCCATGCACATCGTAGGAATCATCCGTTTCGTTGAGGCCGTTACCGCGGAAGCCCAGAAAACCGTCCCAGTTCACCACCGTCGTGTACTGGAGGCAGGCCGGCCCCTGCCGCAGGGTACATTCCTCCCGCGTCACATGAGACATGTCGATCCAGTTAGCGCCCCTCAGAGCGGATTCCACCCGGACATAATGACTGTAGGGCACTATGCCCACGCGGATGCTTTCCGGATCACCATCCGAATTGCGTTCCAGCTCGGTCACGAAATTCCCCACCGCATCCTTGAGGATGCTCATCCTGTTGACGCAGCCTGGTGCGCCGTCGCAGAGATGGCCATCGGCGTCGTAGTCCATGGATCCGGTACTGTCGAGAACGAGCGCGATCTCCAGTGGTGGATGTCCGAAGGCTGCGCTGGACCTCACATCCACATCCAGTTGCCTGATACCCAGTAACCGCAGAAAGGAGGTGCCGTAACTGCCCCGTACCGTGACCCGCACGCCATATCCTGTCGCATCACGCGTCGCGGCAATGCCTTCGATGCCGAAACCTGCGTTCGCAATGGCTCCGAACACCGATTGCACATGTTCCTCTACCAAAGCCTGCAGCTCCGCATCCGAAAGATCGCCGTTCTTCCGTAATTCCCGCGCCGCATGCAAGGTGCCGCTGTCAACCGCCGCCTGCAGTTTCGCCTTGTGGCCAAGAACCGTCGCATAGTCCACTACGCCACCGGCCAGAGCCGCTAGCGCAAGCACGGACACCGCTACCAGCACGGACACATTGCCGCCAACATCCCCCGAAAATCTTCCCGTATCCCGCATTGTCGTTCCGTCTCCGTATTCAATCTTTGGTTGTCATTGGAGAGGGGCCTGCCGCCCTCACGGGAGTCTACCTATGCGGGAAAGGTCAAGAGGCGATTAACGGAAAAGATTTATTTCCGGCATCAACATGTCACTACGCCTTCTCCGGCCTCCCGGCCGGATCGAAAACGCGTGAAATCCGGACTTGCACCGCATGCTGATATGTGCTTTCGCCTTTGCGCCGCATTCGCGCCACGAAAGGTGGAACACATGCCCCCCTGCCTGGAAGTCGAGAACATCAGCAAGTCCTTTGGCGGCGTAAAAGCCGTGCAAGGATGCACCCTGTCCGTCGAGGCGGGTTCCGTCACTGGTCTTATCGGCCCCAACGGCGCAGGAAAGACCACGCTCTTCAACATGGTGGCCGGAGCATTCCCGCCTGACTCCGGGAGCATCCGGCTGTTCGGCAGGGACATCACGGGACGTCCCGCGCACGAACTGTTCCACATGGGGCTGGTGCGCACCTTCCAGATCGCCCATGAATTCTCCACCATGTCGGCACTGGAAAATCTCATGGTGGTTCCCCCGCAACAGTCGGGCGAAAACCTCCGCACCGCATGGCTGAAGCCGGGACTGGTGCAACGCGAGGAAAAACGGGTCCGGGCCCGCGCCGAAGAGGTGCTGGACTTCCTCGGCCTGTCCCATGTGCGGGACGAGCCGGCGGGCAATCTCTCCGGCGGCCAGAAAAAGCTGCTGGAACTGGGACGCACCATGATGACCGACGCACGGGTCGTGCTCCTCGACGAGATTGCAGCCGGCGTCAATCGCACACTGCTGAAGAGTCTTACGGAAGCCATCCGCCGTCTCAACCGCGAGAAGGGCTACACCTTTTTTGTCATCGAACATGACATGGACCTGATCGCCGAACTCTGTGATCCGGTGATCGTCATGGCGCAGGGATCGGTCATGCGGGTCGGCCGAATGGAAGAGCTGCGCGAGGATCCGGAAATCATCGAAGCCTATTTCGGAGGCGCGCCCGCACAGGTGGAGGCGCCACAATGAGTTTTCTCGAAGTGTGCGATATTCATGCCGGATATGGTGGAGCGGACATCCTGAAGGGTGTCTCCCTGTCGCTGCGTGAAGGCGAGATCGGCGTCATCGCGGGGCCCAACGGTGCCGGCAAGTCCACCACCCTGAAAGCCGTATTTGGCCTGCTGCACGTCTCGAAGGGGGCCATCCTGCTGGATGGCAACGACATCACCAACCGTCGTCCGCAGGAACTGGTACGGGCCGGCATGTCCTTCGTGCCGCAGGAGAAGAACGTCTTCCCGTCGCTGACCGTGCTGGAAAACCTGGAGATGGGTGCCTTCGTCCGCCGCGACGACTATGGCCACATGATCGAGCGCATCTTCGACTTCTTTCCCCCGCTGCGCGAGAAGGCCCATCAGCCAGCGGGCGAGCTGTCGGGTGGTCAGCGCCAGATGGTGGCCATGGGTCGGGCACTGATGACCGAGCCGCGCCTGCTGCTGCTGGACGAACCCACTGCCGGGCTCTCTCCAAAATACATGTCGGAGATCTTCGAGCATGTCGTGGCCGTCAACCGCTCCGGCGTCACCGTGCTGATGGTGGAGCAGAACGCCAGACAGGCTCTGGCCATTGCCCACCGCGGTTTCATTCTGGCCTCCGGCCGCAACCGCCACACCGGCACCGGCGCGGAACTGCTCGCCGATCCGGAAGTGGCCAGAAGCTTTCTCGGAGGATGACCCGGCCATGAACGAGATCGTCTTCTTCATCAACAAGGTGCTCGTGGCCGGTCTGGTGACCGGCTCCATCTATGCCATGGGCGCGGTCGGCGTGACGCTGGTCTTCGCCATCCTTCGCTTCGCCCATTTCGCCCACGGTGACCTGATGACGCTTGGAGCCTTCATCGCCTTTGCACTCACAGCCGCCTTTCCCCATGCCGGCGCCATTTTCGGTCTGCCAACCGCTTTCGTCATGCTGCCCGCGGCCATGGCCCTGACCGCCCTGCTGGCCATCTGGATCGATGGCCGATTCTACCGCCCCCTGAGGGAACGGGGCGCGAAGCCCGTGGTACTGGTCATGGCCTCCGTTGGCGTCACACTGATGATCCAGGGACTGCTGCGCCTGTTCGCCGGCACCGGCACCCGCAGCATGTTCATCGCCGAACGCAAGGACATCTTCCGCATCGAGTTGCCCTTCGAGCTGGCCCGACGCAAGATCGTCATCACCGAACCCCAGATCCTCGTCATCCTGTTCGCCGTCGTCGCCGCCATCAGCCTGCACTGGTTCCTCACCCGTACCCGCACCGGCAAGGCCATGCGCGCCATGAGCGACAACCCCGATCTGGCCCGCCTTTCCGGCATCGACACCCAGCAGGTAGTACGCACCACGTGGATCATCGCAGGCAGTCTTGCCGCCGCGGCCGGCACGCTGCTCTCGCTCGACGTGGCTCTGAAACCGGACATGAGTTTCAACATCCTGCTGCCCATTTTCGCCGCCGCCATCGTCGGGGGCGTGGGCCAGCCCTATGGAGCCATCGCCGGCGGCTTTCTTGTGGGATTCGCGGAAGTCCTGTCGGTCTTCAACTGGGCGATCCTGTTGCGTCCCTTCCGTCCCCTGCTGGACGGTGTCGTGGAGCTGCCGACGCACCTTGCCTTCGTGCCTACCGAATACAAGCTGACCGTGCCTTTCGTGATCCTTGTCGCCGTACTGGTCTGGCGGCCCACGGGCATTTTCAGGGGGAAGGTGATCTGACATGACGACATATCGCCGCGAAATCATCCTGTTCGCCCTGCTGGCCATCCTGTATGGCGCGGTCTTCACCCTGTTCGGTGCCGCATACGGCCTGCGCATGAGCGTCGAGGCGCTCTGCTACGCTCTCGTGGCCTTGGGCCTGACCATCCAGTGGGGATATGCCGGCCTTTTCAATGCCGGTGTCATGGGCTTCGTAGCCATCGGCGCCTTCATGACGGTACTCGTCTCCTTTCCCCCGAACATGGCCTTTTGGAATTCCGACATGCCGGCGCGCCTTGGCACCGTGGCACTCTATGCCATCGCCGGCGCCGCCCTGACGTGGGGTGCCACACGACTGAACCGGCTGGGGGTGCCGTCCCGGCTGCGCACCCTGATCGCCGTCATGACTGGAGCTGCAGCCTGGCTGGTCGTTTCCGCCGCGCTGGATCCGGTGGCCCGGGACATCGAGCGTCAGGCAGGCTTCATCGGCGGCTTCGGCCTGCCGGTACTGCTTGGGTGGGTGGCCGGTGGTGCCGCCGCCGGCGCGGTTGCATGGTTCGTCGGTCGCATCTGCCTCGGCTTGCGCTCCGATTATCTGGCCATCGCCACCCTCGGTATTGCCGAGATCGTCAAGGCACTGCTGAAGAATGCCGACTGGCTGACAAAGGGCACCTTGACCGTCTCTCCCCTGCCCTGGCCCGTGCCGACACCGGAACAGGTCGGCTTCATCTGGGGCCGCGCATTATACTTGGCCCTCATGGCAACACTGGTGGTGGTGGCATGGGCCCTGCTGGAGCGTGCCTGGCGTGCACCATGGGGCCGCATGATGCGCGCCATCCGCGACAACGAGACGGCGGCCGCCGCAATGGGAAAAAATGTCAACCGGCGCCGGCTGGAAATCTTCGTCCTGGGCTCGGTGCTCATGGGTGCCGGAGGCGCGGCCCTGATCACCTTCACCCGCATATTCGATCCGGCCGGTTTCCTGCCGCTCAATCACACCTTCCTGATCTGGGTGATGATCATTCTCGGCGGGGCCGGCAGCAATCTCGGTGCGGTATTCGGCGCCCTGTTCGTCTATGTCGTCTGGGTAATGTCCGAACCCGCAGCCCTGCTCCTGTTCGACGCCGTGCGGGAGGCCGGTCAGGCCTGGTTCGGCTGGCAGGCACCGGCAGATCTCGATTCCCGCGCCCTGCAAGCCCGCGTCTTCGTCATCGGACTGACCATAACGCTGGTGCTCAGGTACGCTCCTGCCGGCCTGATTCCCGAAAAGGCAACCATGCAGGCTCCCCGCCCTTCCGCCAGAGAGAAAAACTGACCTAAAGGGAAAATTTACCCAACTTCTTTACAGCCCTTTCAGGGTTGCCGACTACAGTGACCAGAAGTCGCAAACACGATGGAAGGTCCGGTCATGCATTCCCTGATCGTAAGATTTCTCAAGGAAAGCAAAGGCGTCTCGGCTCTCGAGTACGGCCTCTTGGCAGCTGCCATGGCACTGATGCTCGTCGTGACCATGCCCGGATTTTCGAATGCCGTGAAAAACCACTATGATAACATGAGCAACGTGGTGGACAACGCCATACCCTGATCCGGGATTCCTCGGGCCTTGCCGCTTTCCATTGCAGAAACGGCCTGCCTTTGCTATTGCCCCGTCAGATTTTCTTCCATCACTGACAGGGCAAATTTCTCATGATCCCGCGCTATACCCGGCCCGAGATGGCCGACATCTGGTC
>JAJRRY010000165.1 GCA_024279095.1 Alphaproteobacteria bacterium | reverse complement strand
CAATCGCATTCCGGCAGGGGGAGCGCTGGCCGTGGACCGGGAGGGCTTTTCCGCCACCATCACCCGACGCATCACGGAGCATCCCCTCATCACGGTGCTGCGTGAGGAAATCTCCGGGCTGCCTCCTTCGGACTGGCGGAACGTCATCATCGCCACGGGCCCCCTCACATCCCCTGCCCTGGCCGAGGCCGTGCGGGAGCTGACGGGTGAGGAAGGGCTTTCCTTCTTCGATGCCATCGCGCCCATCGTTCATGAGGACTCCATCGACATGAACGTATGCTGGCGACAATCGCGCTACGACAAGGGCACGGCCGACTACATCAACTGTCCATTGAACCGTGAACAGTACGAGGCCTTCGTGGAGGCCCTGCTTGCGGGCGAGAAGGTGGATTTCCGCGAATGGGAGAAGAACACGCCCTATTTCGACGGCTGTCTGCCCATCGAGGTCATGGCCGAACGGGGACGGGACACGCTCCGGCACGGTCCCATGAAGCCCGTCGGTCTGACCAATGCGCACAGACCGGATGAAAAGCCCTGGGCGGTGGTGCAGCTGCGACAGGACAATGCGCTCGGCACGCTCTACAACATGGTGGGCTTTCAGACCAAGCTCACCTACGGCGAACAGAAGCGCATCTTCCGCATGATCCCCGGCTTGGAGAAAGCCCGTTTCGCGCGCTTGGGTGGACTGCACCGCAACACCTTCCTGAATTCTCCGAAGCTGCTCGATCCGCAGCTGCGCCTGAAGGCGGAGCCGCGTCTGCGCTTTGCCGGTCAGATCACCGGTGTGGAAGGCTATGTCGAAAGTGCAGCCTGTGGGCTGATTGCAGGACTGGCCGCTGCTGCGCAGGCACTCGGGCACACCTTCACCCCTCCTACCGTCACGACCGCACACGGGGCGCTGATCCATCATGTCACGGGCGGGCATATCGCCGCTGGCGGCGCAAAGACCTTCCAGCCCATGAACGTCAACTTCGGCCTGTTTCCGCCGGTGGACATACCGGAGAAGGATGCCGAGGGCCGCCGCATCAAGGGCAAGGCCCGTACTCAGGCCAGACGGCAGGCGCTAACCGCCCGCGCCCGGGAGGATTTCAAGAAATGGATCAGAGCCTTCTCATGAGGCGGCACCGCATCAGGTGAATCTGACGCCGCCATTGGGGAAATTCCGGTGGATGCTTCAGCATCTCCCGTATGGTCATGTTCATGATCTGCCGCATCCAGCGGCGCGACAAGGCAAAGGGCAGCCATGAAACATGCCATGTGCGTAATTGCCCTTTTCCCGCCAATGCGGCCGCCCGCTCCCTGACCGCCTCAAGGGCATGCTCTCCTGCCAGCAGCGGCAGCCCGGAACGACGCGGAATGGCAGCCCTGCGGAGCAGCAGGACAAGACCGTGCAGTGCCGCCAAGTCTTCCGGAGCTCCTTCTTTCTCTCCTTCTCCTGCCAATGCGCGCATCAGCGGAAGAAATGTCCGTCGGCCCCACGCCTCCGCTTCGTCAGGGTCGTCGAATGGGGCTCCATGCAGGCGTTCGGCAGCATCAAGGTGCTGGATCAAGGGTACTCTCTCGCGACCGGCAAGGTAAACGAAGGCCGGATGTCCTTCTCCCGCTTCGAGAGCGTCACGCCACCATTGCAGCCGGATCATCGCCATGGTCGGCTCTGTTGCGCTCCACGGCAAACGCAGCGCATCTGCGGCAATGGCCCAGATGGCAAAAAGGCGCGGGTGCTCCACCTCCGGAGACAGCAGCGTTCCGAGATAGGCATCGAGGTCATGCCGCTTCACGAAGTCCCGACATTGCAGGGCAGCGCCATCCATGCCGTTCATGCCACCGGAAGCAGGAAGGTGGCTGGAATGCGGGCCTCGTCCATGCAGACATTGAAAGTGCGTACAGCGGCACCCGTGGTCATGCATTCCAGTGCCAGACCTGACATGACGCAGGCCTCCATCAGCCAGTGGGGCGGCGGCCGGTGTTCCGCTCCCATGCCGAAGAGTACGAAGGCAACATCGCAACCGCACCCCAGACCGGGCGCAAAATCCTCCACGCGCACATCATCGAAATTCTGCGGGCGCCATGGAAAAATGCCTGCCGGCGTGATGAAGATGCCCCCCTCATGCCGCTGCTCGGCAAAACGGAAAGCGCCGTCTCCATAGCCCTTCAGGGGCACGGGCTCAGGCCACAGTGCTTCCATGGAATCTCCTCACGGACGCGCTGCCTCGACTTCGGCCGCCTTGCCTTCCTCATCCGTCGGAATGAGCTTTGCACCCAGCCAGATGAGAATGGGGGCGGCAATGAAAATTGACGAGTAGGTTCCCACAAGTACGCCCCAGATCATGGTGAAGGTGAATCCGCGGATCACTTCGCCACCGAAGAAATAGAGCGACAGCAGTGCTGCCAGAGTGGACAGAGATGTCAGGATCGTGCGGGACAGCATCTGATTGAGAGACAGATCAATGAGTTCCGGCAGCGGTTTCTTCTTGTAACGCCGCATGTTTTCACGGATCCTGTCATAGACGACAACAGTATCGTTGAGTGAGTATCCGACAATGGTCAGAATCGCGGCAATGATCGATAGGTTGAATTCCATGCGCGTGAAGGCGAACAGACCTATGGTCAGAAGAACATCATGGGTCAGTGAAGCAACGGCCCCCAGTGCAAACTGCCATTCGAAGCGGAACCAGATATAGATCATCACACCCAGCAGCGCCACGACCACGGCAATGATGCCGTCCTTGGTCAGCTCACCAGATACCTTCGGCCCGACCACTTCAACGCGCCGGTAGTCCACCTTGTCACCCAGCGCCGCCTTGACACGGTTGATGGCGTTCTGCTGTGCCTTTTCGCCTCCGGGCTGGGTCTCGAAACGGATCAGGATGTCGCGCGGATCACCGAATTCCTGAAGCTCGAAACTGCCCAGCCCCAGCTTGCCGATCTTCTTGCGCAGCTCCGTGATGTTGGCCGGTCCTTCGGTACGGATCTCGATCAGGGTGCCTCCCTTGAAGTCGATGCCGAAGTTCAGGCCGAGCATGACGGCGCCGGCAATGGAAACCAGGATGGCAATGGTCGAGGCGATGATGGCCACCCGCGACCATGGCATGAACCTGATGTTCGTGTTGTCCGGTACCAACTTGATGGGCTTGAGCATGATCGGTCGATCCTCAGATGGGAATGGTCTTCGGCCGCGCCGTGGTGACCCAGAAGGCCACAATGAGACGCGTCAGCGTGTAGGCGGTGAACACGGTGGTGATGATGCCGATGCCCAGCGTCACGGCAAAACCGCGCACAGGCCCGGAACCGAGACCGTAAAGCACCACGGCGGCGATCAGCGTCGTGATGTTGGCATCCAGGATGGTTCCAAAGGCCCGCGAAAAACCGGTTTCCAGCGCATTGAGAACGCTGCGTCCGGCGCGTAGCTCCTCGCGGATACGTTCGAACACAAGCACGTTGGAGTCCACTGCCATGCCGAGAGTAAGAACGATGCCGGCGATGCCGGGCAATGTCAACGTGGCCTGAAACGCCGTCAGCAACCCTACCAGCATGCCCAAGTTGGCGATCAGGGCGATGTCGGCAATGATGCCGAAGAAGCCGTAGGTGAATATCATGAAGGCCAACACGGCCACCAGACCGATGACCGATGCCATGACGCCGGCACGGATGGAGTCGGAACCGAGAGACGGGCCGACAGTCCGTTCCTCGACGATGGTCAGCTTGGCGGGCAGTGCGCCGGAGCGCAGAATGATTGCCAGCAGCTTGGTCTCTTCTACAGTGAAGCGGCCTGAGATCTGGCCGGATCCTCCCAGAATCGGCGTCTGGATCACCGGCGCGGAAACCACCTTGCCATCCAGCACGATGGCAAAGGGCTTGCCCACATTCTTCTGGGTCAGCTTGCCGAAACGCAGTGCTCCCTTCTGATTGAAACGGAATGTCACGATGGGCTCGCCGGTACGCGAATCGAAAGCCGGTTGCGCATCCACCAGATCGGCACCTTCGACAGTGGCGCGGCGGGAGGTTTGCACCCAGTATTTCATGGCCGGGTTCTTGGCGTCCGGCATCTCGGCACAACCGGCCGGAACGCGCTCGCCGGGCTGACCTGTGGGCTGGGCCTCGCACAGTAACTGGAAAGTCAGACGGGCCGTCTGGCCCACAGCCTTCTTCAGAGTGGCCGGATCCTTCATGCCGGGTGCCTGCACGATGATGCGCTCAGGCCCCTGCTGCTGGATGGTCGCTTCAGTCATGCCGAGTTCGTCGAGGCGCCGACGGATGACTTCGATCGCCTGCTCCACGGCACGACGGATGCGGGCATCCAGTCCCGCCTGCGAATAACGCAGGATGAAACGGTTGCCCTCGCGTGCGATCTCGATCTCCTTGGCCGTTCCACCTGTCCCGAACAGGCCGACCTGCACGGGCTGGGAAAGTTTCTTCAGGATCTCCGCCGCCTTCTCGACCTTGTCGGGGTCGGTTATGGTGACAACCAGCGCACCATCCTTGCGTACGGAGATCGTGTGCCGAATCTTGTTCTCGTTCCAGAGGTTCTGCCGCACATCACCGCGCAGCTGCTGGGTGAGCGTGCGGATGAGGGCCTGCTTGTCCACCTCCCACAGCAGATGCGAGCCGCCTTGGAGGTCCAGGCCGAGCACCACACGCTTGTTCGGCAGAAAGGATGGCATCTGCTTCAGCACGCTGTCGGGCAGCACGTTGGGCAATGCGAACAGAAAGCCCAGAAACACGATGCCGAGAATGCTCAGCGTTTTCCACAAGGACAGGCGGAACATGGATGGCCCCGTTCATTAGGATCATGTCGGCGCGCCCGCTGCCGGGCGCGGCTCGGCACGAAAATCATTTCTTGTCTTCCGCGGAATCCGCAGGCTGGCCCTTGACGCGCACTTCCGCAACATAGCTGCGCTTGACCTTGACGCGGACATCCTCGTTGAGCTCCACGGTCAGCTCGTCACCGTTGACCTTGGTCACCTTGCCGATCAGGCCTCCTGTGGTCACAATGGTGTCGCCGCGGCGGATATTGGCGAGCATCGCCTGATGCTCCTTCATCTTCTTCTGCTGCGGACGGATGAGGAAGAACCAGAACACGCCCATGATGAGAATGAGCGGCAGGAACATGCTGATGATGTCGCCGCCGCCGGGCGCGGCAGTCTGGGCATATGCCGGGGTGATGAACATGGCTTCGGTCAAAGCTCCCGTGAATGTGCGTCGCTGGCCCGGACGGGCCGGATATGCAAGAATGCGTATGGTTGCGGTTTATAGCGTGCTTTGCGCCTTTGCAAAAGAATTCGCAGGTCAATCGGGGCTTTTCCATGATGAACGGGATTAAAGATTGGCAAGGATCCCTCCTTGCCCGCATCGCCGATGCGCTGGAACGCATGGCACCGCCACACGGCACCGGAACCGATCCGTCGCTTGCCGGGGCCTTCGTATGGGATGCAGGCACTTCCTCGTTGAAGCCGGTAAAGCGTGTCAACCGGCTCGACATCTCGCTGCTGCGCGGCATAGATGCAGCCCGTGACACCCTACTGGAAAACACGCGTCGCTTTGCGCAGGGACTGCCTGCCAACAACGCGCTTCTTTGGGGAGCGCGCGGCATGGGCAAAAGCTCTCTGGTGAAGGCCGTACATGGCGCCGTCAGCCGGGAAAGTACCGATCTGAAACTGGTTGAAATACATCGCGAGGAGATCGAGAGCCTGCCCGAACTCATGGCAGTGATCCGGGAACATCCGGAATTCCGTTTCATCGTCTTCTGCGATGATCTCTCCTTTGACGGGGAGGACACTTCCTACAAATCGCTCAAGGCGGCACTGGAAGGCGGAATCGAGGGGCGACCGGACAACATGATTCTCTATGCCACATCCAATCGCAGGCACCTGCTGCCGCGTGACATGATCGAAAACGAGCGGTCTACTGCCATACATCCCTCCGAAGCGGTGCAGGAAAAGGTTTCCCTGTCCGACAGATTCGGGCTCTGGCTCGGCTTCCACAACTGTTCTCAGGAAGACTATCTCGACATGATCGAGGGCTATGTCGCCCATTTCAGGCTTTCCGTGGACCGGGACAATCTGCACGCGGAGGCCCTTGCCTGGGCGGCAGGGCGCGGTTCCCGGTCCGGACGGGTAGCGTGGCAGTTCATCCAGGATCTTGCCGGACGCCTGGGGTGCCGCCTTGAAATGCGCACATGAAGACGACCCGGGTGGTGGGAGCACCCGGGCCGTTTCGCCGTTCCCCAGCCCGCCCGCCAGCCGGCCGGACTGACTTGCAGGGGTTCGTCGTTCAGTTCATGGCCGTAGCCGTTCCGAGGTACTTCAGCGGATCGACGGCGGATGCGCCCTTCCGGAGCTCGAAATGAAGCTGCGGCGTCTTCACGGAACCGGTGGAGCCGGCCTTGGCGATCACCTGCCCACGGCGCACACGGTCGCCACGTTTCACGAAGAGTTCCTTGTTGTGGGCGTACGCGGTCACCCAGCCATTGCGGTGACGGATCAGTACGAGGTTGCCATAACCCTTCAGCTCGTTGCCGGCATATGCCACCACGCCATCACTCGCCGCATGGACATCGGCTCCCTCGGGCACCGCAATGTTGATACCCTCGTTGCGCACGCCGTTCGGCTTCTCGCCGAAGGTGGAGATCACCCGGCCACGCACAGGCCAGCGGAATCCGTTGGCCAGTTCGGGACGGGCATCCATGCTGCCGCCGATCGCAGGCTTGGTGGCGGGCTTGACCGGATCCGTCTGTGCAATGCGGTCGGTATCCTTGGCTGGCTGCCGCTCCGTGGACGTTACCCGCGGTGCCGGCGGGATTGGCTTCGTGACCGAAGGAGCGGAATGCGCCATGCGCCAGCCGGAGGATGCAGGAATGCGCACCACCTGCCCCACCTTCAGCTGAACATTGCGCGGCAGTCCATTGTAGGCGGCAATACGATACGGGTTGACGCCGTACTTGCGTCCGAGAGAGAAAAGCGTCTCACCAGGCGCCACACGATGGGCAGACGGCTTGCTGGCACCGAAATTGCGCTGTTCGGCATCGGCACGTACCGGCTGCGGCATCGTGCGGGTTTGGGCCGTGCGTACCGGTACGGCAGGAGCCGGAGAGACGGGGTTGGAAACTCCGGGGATGCGCAGGCGCTGCCCCACTCTCAACTCGTAAGGATAGGCAATGCCGTTGGCAGCCGCCACCTGCTGGACAGTCAGACCATTGGCCTTGGCGATGGAATAGAGGGTCTGGCCGCGCCGGACGATGACATGGCCCGCAGCGCTCGAGGCACGGGCTGGAGCAGGCGCCCTGTAGGCGGTGCGGGCAACCGGAGGTGTGTAGGACGGACGCGACCAGGACGGTGTGGCCGTCGCCGGTGCACCATCCAGCTGGCGCGATGCGACGCGCTCCACGGGCGCAGTGCGCGCGGTCCTGTCCGTGCTGGCGACAGAAGAGGTCGTGTTCACGGGAGGATAGTCGCTCAGCCGCTCGACCTCTGAAGAGCATGCGGCCAGCAGGGAGGCCGCGGCGGCGACCAGCGCGATCTTGGAAACGGTTCTGGTGCGGGAGGTGCGATAGGTGGACATCGTTCTACTCTGAACCCCGAATACTGACTGAACAGGTACTGTCCTGATGTTGCCGCAGCAGGGTTAAGGAATGGTTGCGCATTTGAAAAAAATTCGCCGCCTCAACTTTCAGGTGCAGGCGGCATGCTTCATGCAGAGGCGGGATCTGCCCGTTCAGTTGTCATCGCCTTTGCGACGGGCGATGCCGGGAAGCATGGGAACGAAACGCACGGGAATGAGCTTTTCGCGTTCGAAGCCATCTGCCGTGCGCCGTATGCGCACGAGATTCTGATACAGCGGACCGGAGTCCACGGGAATGATCATGATCCCGCCTTCGGCAAGCTGGTCCAGCAGTGCGGGGGGCACCTTCGGTGCCGCAGCCGTGACAATGATGCGATCGAAAGGTGCGGCCTCCGGCCAGCCCTTGTAGCCGTCGCCGATCCTGGTTTCGATGTTGGTCAACCCAAGCTGTTCGAACTTGCGGCGGGCATCCTCCATGAGATGACGGTGCCGTTCGATGGTGTAGACCCGCCGGGCCAGCTTCGAGAGTATGGCCGCCTGATAGCCCGAGCCAGTGCCGATCTCCAGAACCCTTGACGTGGGTTCCACCTCCAGCTGCTCGGTCATGTAGGCGACGATGTAGGGTTGGGAAATGGTCTGGCCGCAGGAGATCGGCAGGGCCGTATCCGCCCATGCCTGATCCCTGAAAGTATCCGGAACGAAAAGATCTCGCGGGATCTCCTCCATGGCCTCGAGGACCCGCGGATCACGGATGCCGTGATGCCGCAGAGTCATGATGAGTCTGGCCTTCTGGATGTCCTCGGTCATGTCTTTCCGTTCCACATGCCGCAATGGGCAGTATTCACGGCTGCCGGGAGCCGTCAAGCCCCGTACGGAGCACAGCAAGCGTCTCTCGCCGCGTCAGATTCATGTGCAGGGGTGTCACGGACACCATGCGGCTGGCGATGGCATGCAGGTCCGTGCCTTCCGGCGGATTTCCCGCTTCGCGCCGGAAGCCGAGCCAGTAGTAGGCACGACGGCGCAAATCAACACGGCGCTCGACGATCAGCTGATTGATGTCGCGCTTGCCCTGCTCTGTGACCGTGATCCCGCGCACCTGCTCCGGCCGGCAATCGGGGAAATTGACGTTGTACAGCCGGCAGTCCGGACAGTCCGCCCCCAGGACGAGACGGATGACCTTCGCTCCGTGTTTTTCCGCCACCTCGAAGGGCACGCCCTGCAGATCCTCTATCCCGTAGCACTGGGAGAAGGCAAAGCTGGGAATGCCCAGCACCGCGCCTTCCATGGCGGCCGCAATGGTGCCGGAATAGGTCACGTCATCAGCCAGGTTCTGGCCGCGGTTGACACCGGAGATGATGATATCCGGTCTTTGCGGCATGATGTGGCACAGGGCCATGATCACGCAGTCCGCCGGTGTGCCCCGTACCGCAAATTTCCGGGGCCCGATCTCCTCCAGCCGGATCGGCATGGTCAGGGACAGAGAGCGCGAGGCCCCCGACTGCTCCTCCTGCGGTGCAATGACCCAGACGTCCTCCGACAGTTGGCGCGCTATGGCTTCGGCGGCCTTCAGGCCTTCGGCATGAATGCCGTCATCGTTGGTGACCAGGATGCGCATGCGCAGATCATGCCTTTTCGATGCGTTCCAGGCCGCCCATGTAAGGGCGCAGAACTTCCGGGATCAGGATCGAACCGTCGGCCTGCTGGAAGTTTTCCATGACGGCAACCAGGGTACGACCCACGGCGAGACCGGAGCCGTTCAGCGTATGAACGAAGCGGGTGCCCTTCTCGCCCTCCGGCCGATAGCGGGCGTTCATGCGGCGGGCCTGAAAGTCTCCGCACAGGGAGACCGAGGAAATCTCCCGGTAGGTATTCTGCCCCGGCAGCCAGACCTCGATGTCATGGGTCATCTGCGCGGAAAAGCCCATGTCGCCGGCACACAGGACCACGACGCGATAGGGCAGCCCGAGACGCTTCAGCACCTCTTCCGCACAGGCGGTCTTGCGGTCGAGCTCCGCCCTGCCCTCCTCCGGCGTGGTGATGGAAACCAGCTCCACCTTCTCGAACTGATGCTGGCGGATCATGCCACGCGTGTCCCGGCCGGCGGCACCGGCTTCCGAACGGAAGCATGGCGTAAGCGCGCAAAGGCGCATGGGCAGCACGTCCTGCGGCACGATCTCTTCGCGCACCATGTTCGTCAGCGGCACTTCGGCAGTGGGAATGAGCCACCTGCCGTCGGTGGTACGGAAGAGATCCTCCGCGAACTTGGGCAGCTGTCCCGTACCGAACAGCGCATCGTCGCGCACCAGCAGTGGCGGGTTGACTTCCTCGTAGCCGTTCTGCTCCGTCTGCAGATCGAGCATGAATTGCGCAAGCGCCCTTTCCAGTCGGGCCAGCGCACCCCTGAGCACCACGAAGCGGGCGCCGGAAATGCGTGCTGCCCGCTCGAAATCCATCAGGCCCAAGGCCTCGCCCAACTCGAAATGCTGTTTCGGCTCGAAATCGAACCGTGGCGGCTCGCCAACGCGGCGAAGCTCGACGTTGTCATTTTCGTCCTCCCCATCCGGCACTTCGTCGAGCGGGATGTTCGGCAGCGCGGCGAGGTGCATCTTCAGCTCCTCTTCCTTCGTTCGCGCGGCTTCCTCCAGCTCCTGCATGCGCCCCTTGAGCGTGGCAACTTCCTTCTTCAACTCTTCCGCCCGTTCACGCTCGCCGGAGGCCATGGCCCGGCCGATTTCCTTCGAGGCTGCATTGCGGCGGGCCTGAAGTTCCTGAAGTTCGGCAAGCAGACGCCTACGCTCCGCATCCAGCTCCAGCAGGGCGGCACTCTGTGGGGGCAGCCCACGCCTCGCCATGCCGTGATCGAATTCCTCCGGATTTTCCCGGATCCATTTGATGTCGAACATGATTCGTCCCCGTCGGACTGTGGTCATCCCCTTTCGGGGGTTATATCCCCTGCACCGCCCGGATCAAAGGACTGTTTGGCACGCATGCTGCGATTGTGGAGGATAACGGACATGGGCCGGGATTTGCCGCTTTCCCGGCTCGCTGCCGAGCTCAGGTCTGGCAATCCGCAGCAGCCTGCCAGATGGCTCCTCGGTTCCGAGGGGGCGGTCAGTCGATTTCTTCTTCCTCTTCGCGGCGTTTCTTCTCGGCCATGGAAACCAGCCAGATGGACAGCTCGTAGAGACCGATCATCGGAATAGCGAGGCCGAGTTGCGAAAACGGATCCGGCGGAGTGAAGATGGCAGCAATGGTGACCACGCCAACGATGGCATACTTGCGGGCCGCTCTGAGCTGCTCGGAAGTGATGATGCCGATCTTGCCCAGCAGGGTCAGAACTATGGGAAGCTGGAAGGCGATCCCGAATGCCAGGATCAGGGTCATGACAAGCGAGAGGTATTCCGAGACCTTGGGCAACAATTCAATGGCGGCCTTTCCTTCCTCGCCCACCTGCTGAAAACTGGCGAAGAAGCGCAGAGCCACCGGCAGGATGAAGAAGAAGACGAGTGCAGCCCCGAGCACGAAAAGAACAGGCGTGGCGATCAGATAGGGCCGAAAAGCCTCCCGCTCATGCCGGTAGAGGCCGGGTGCGACGAACTTGTAGATCTGGATGGCAATCAGTGGAAAAGCCAGAAACAGACCACCGAACATGCCGATCTTCAGCTGGGTAAAAAAGAATTCCTGCGGCGCGGTATAGATCAGTTTCAGATGTGTGGCGTCTCCGACGGCCCATTTGTAAGGCGTAAGGAGAAAATTGAAGATGGGATTGGCAAAATAGAAACTGATGACGAAGGCGATCACGAAGCCCACGAGCGACTTGATCAGCCGCGCGCGCAACTCGATCAGGTGCTCTATGAGCGGCGCCTGCGAGGCCTCGATCTCGTCCTCTTCCGGCTTCCTTTCCTCGACGCTCATGGATCAGCCGTCCTTCCCGCCAGTATTGCCGGCAGCCTTTCCCGTGCCGTCATCAGTGGAGTCCGCAATCTCCGGTTTCACACTTGGAGACTCCCCGTCTTCCGTGGCGTCCTCCGCGGCAGCCGTGCCAGCATCACCGTCCAGAGACGGGAGCTCCCGCTCCGTGTCGTCCAGAAGATCCTCGTCACCAGCCTTTCCGAAATTGGAATCCGGGGCGGTGCCGCCTTCCGGTAGGGCGGAATCGCGGAATTCCTTCTCCAGCTCACTGAACTCCTTGTCGAGGTCGGCGACGGAGAATTCCTTCATTTTGGTGACGTTGTCCTTCACCTCGTCGATACCGGTCTCGCGCATGGCCTCGTCGAGGTGCCCTTGAAATTCGCGGGCCAAGCCTCTGATTTTCGCGACGAAATTGCCAATGGTGCGCAGCAGGCGCGGCAGATCCTTCGGCCCTACCACAAGCAGGGCCACGACGACGATCACAAGAAGTTCCGTCGAGCCTAAGCCGAAATCGAACATCGCGCCGCCTGCGCCGTTGGTGCTGGAAACGGGTGACCGTCACGGTCCGGTGAGGGCATCCGCAGACGCCTCACCCTTCCGCCTTGGTCTTTTCCTCCACGGTCTTGGTGGCGGTGTCCTTCGCCTTATCCTCGATAGCCTTCGTGGCCTCCTCGGTCTTCTCATCGTCTTCCTGAAGGCCCTTCTTGAAACTCTTGATGCCCTTGGCGACATCCCCCATCAGGGAGGAGATCTTGCCGGAGCCTCCGAAGAGCAGAAGCACGACGGCCAGAACGATCAGCCAGTGCCAGATCGAAAACGCACCCATGTAGTCACTCCTTCAACTGCCGCGTCGAGCGTTTGTCGCGAATTCGCGGGCACTATTGCAGAAAGGTTTCCGCATATCAATGCCGCCTTCAGGGCATGATGAACGCCCCTGCGGGCAAAGGCAAGCACGGCAACATGACGGATCCTTCATGCCGCAACGGCAGATGCCGGACACTCAATCGCGCTCGACATCCTCCGGCATATGCATTTCCAGCGGCGGTTCCGTATCGTCTTCCTGCTCCAGAGGATCCTCGTCTTCCGTCAACGTATCGTCCGATGGCGGAGAAAGTGGCATCTCGAAATCGGGCGGAATGGCCGAATCCAGAAGTCCCGCACCCTTCAACTCTGCCAGTCCCGGCAGGTCGCGAATACTGTTCAGCCCGAAATGGACGAGAAACTCCTCCGTCGTGCCATATGTTACGGGACGGCCGGGCGTACGGCGGCGGCCACGCATCTTCACCCAGCCGATGTCCATCAGCAGATCCAACGTCCCCTTCGAAGTGGAAACGCCGCGGATTTCTTCGATCTCGGCTCGAGTGACGGGCTGGTGATAGGCAATGATGGCCAGTGTCTCCAGAGCCACGCGTCCCAGCCGGCGCTCTTCCTTCACGTCCTTGCGCAGCAGATAGCGGAGGTCCTCCGCCGTGCGCATCTGCCACTTCCCGGCCACACGCACGAGATTCACACCGCCTTCCGCATAGCGCGCACGGACCTCCTCCAGCAGACTGGAAACGTCGGCTCCTTCCGGAAGGGCCTCGGCAATCTCCTCGTCGGACAGGGGCTGTGTGGCGGCAAACAGCAGGGCCTCGACGATGCGCAACTGCTGTGCCCGGTCCGTCAAGGGACGCAAGGAGACGGGCATTCCCTCCGCGTCCCTTTCACCTTCCGAATTCGGCATTTCCCTTTCCACAGGTTGCATCTCGCCTGCCAGAATCTCCGTCATGACCCTGTCTCCGCAATCGCGGCCGATCTCATGTAGATCGGCGTGAAATGATCTTCCTGTCTCAGCTCCATGGCGCCCTCGCGCGCCAGTTCCAGAGCTGCGGCGAAGCCTGACGCTATGGCCGAACGGCGCTTGCCGGGATCGGCGAGATACTGGAGCATCAGGGCATCCAGTCGGCTCCACTGCCCCAGACGCCCGACAAGCCGCTCCAGCGTGACGCGGGCTTCCTTGATCGTCCAAACCGGCTGGGGCGTGATGCGATAGCCACGCTTTTCCGCCCTGCGTCGGACAAAACCCGCATAGGCCCGCAGGAGATCGACCATGGAATCGGTATATTTGGTACTCTTTTCGACTACGGTGGGTTCGGGCATGCCGCGGGCGAACACGTCGCGCCCCAGACGCGGACCGGCCATCAGCCGTTCGGCGGCATCACGCATCGCCTGCAGGCGCTGCAACCGGAAGGCCAGACGGGCAGCCATTTCCTCGGCCGGCGGCTCCTCATCATCGTTCGGCTGCGCCGGCAGCAGCAACCGCGACTTCAACCATGCCAGCCAGGCGGCCATCACCAGCCAGTCGGCGGCAAGCTCCAGCCGCAAGCGTCGCGCCGCATGGATGAACTCCAGATACTGCTCCGCAAGCGCCAGGATGGAAATCTGCGTCAGATCCACCTTCTGACGGCGGGCCAGATCGAGCAACATGTCCAGAGGCCCTTCGAAAGCGCCCAGATCGACAACAAGGCGCTCACCATGCGTCCCGTCATCATCCCGAGCGTGCAGCGTCACTTCGCCGTCCGGCCAGGCTTTCTCCGTACACCCCTCATCCTGCATATTCGAAGCCATCAGCCAGATGCCCCGTAGCCCGTATCATTCATCGAACGCGCAGATATGGCGTCCAAACCGCATTATGACGCAAAATCTTGTAGCAATACAGCAGCACGCGTCGTTTTTCGGCAGGAAATACCGCGTTCAGACGGTTTCAGTGCCGGAAAGGATGCGCAGAAGTGCCAGGGCCTCGTCCTCGTCGGGGATGGTGACCACAGGAGTCTCCATCGCACGTTCCGCCGCGTCGGCCCGCAGCCGGGCCTGTCCGGCAAGAATGCCAACGGCGGCGGCCACCTCCTCCATTTCTTCCAGCGCGCCGGAACAATGCAGGACGATATCGCAGCCGGCAGCCAGAGCCTTTTCACAGCGTTCGGCAAGCGTGCCTTCCAAGGCTTTCATGTTCACGTCATCGCTCATCAGCAGCCCGCCGAAGCCTATCTCGCCGCGGATGACGTCTCCGATGACACGGGCGGAGTGAGTGGCCGGAAACTTCGGATCGATATCCCTGTAGACCACATGGGCCGTCATGGCCATGGGCGCATCGGCACAGGCGGCAAAGGGTACGAAATCCGTATTGCGGAGCTCCTCGAGCGGAGCATCCACGACAGGCAGCTCCAGATGGCTGTCGACACGGGCCCGACCATGACCGGGAACATGCTTGATGACGGGAGCAACACCGGCGATCTTCAACCCTTCCATCGCCGCTCGGCCCAATGTGGCGACAACAAGGGGATCATGGCCATAAGCCCTGTCGCCGATGATCTCGTGACTGCCCGGAACCGGCACATCAAGCACCGGGAGACAGTCGACATTGATGTCGAGAGCAGCCAGCTCCCTGCCGAGAAGCCAGGTCACCAGCCGCGCAGCGCGCAGTGCCTCGACCCTGTCGCGGTCAAACAGATCGGCAAATCGCATGGCGGGCGGCCACGCACTCCAATGTGGCGGCCTCAGACGCTGCACGCGCCCCCCCTCCTGGTCGATGAGGACAGGAGCCCGAGTTCGGCCTACGGCCTTGCGGAAATCGGCGACGAGACGACGTACCTGTCCAGGGTTTTCCACGTTTCTGGCGAAAAGGATGAGCCCCCATGGGCGGGTCCTGCCGAAAAACTCCCATTCCGCGGCAGAAAGTTCCGTACCACTGCACCCTGAAATAAAGGCGCCCGTCTCCATCATCTGCCCCCTCCTTCCACTCGCGGTTTCCGGCGATTGATCCGCCCCTTCCGGCACTCCAGCCGGATAGGCCCGGAATCGTGACAAAGCGGAAAAGAAACTCCCTTTTCGGGAGCCATTCATGAAAGAATTCAGCGCCGCCGCACGAGACAGTCACGCTCGCCACGAGCGATAAGCGCATTGCAGAGCTTCCGGGCCTGATCACGACTGGGAAGCGGCCCGACCGCCAGACGGTAGAAAACGCCTGCCGCCCCCAGATCCTTTTTCTCGATGCGAGGCGGCAGACCACCCAGCAGTGCCGCATGACGGGCACGCATGCGCTGATATTCGCGCAAGGCATCCTCACGGGAACGATAGGAGGCAAGCTGCACGACATAACCTTTCGCTGCCGCGACATTGCGGGATGGCGTTTCAGGCCTTGCAGGCGTCGCCGTATTGCGAGCCACACGGACTGGCGTCGGTGCGGCGGCTGCCGAAGCTCTCCTGTTCACCGCTGTTCCGGTTGCCGGCCGCCCCGTCGCGAAGTTGGTAATCTTGCGCTGGGTTGCAAAGTTGGTCACCTTGGCAGGCTTCCTCGGCACGATCTTCAGTGGGGCTTGCGTCCGAGGAACGCCAGGCGAGGCAAAGGCGCGAACCTCTGGCGTCAACGCCACGGGCGGAATCAGCGACTTCGGCCCTCCTGCCTCTCCGCCTTTGGGGGCTGTCTGGTGACGCACCACTTTCTTTCCAGGAGCAGCGGCCACCTTTCGCTTGTGGGGTACGGGTCGCGTCCCGGTCTCTTTCTTCACACGGGCACCAGAGGCCGCTGCATCGGTGGTCGCTGCGGTCTTGCCTGTTTTCCGAGGAAGAATTTTCCGGGCCGTCCCGGTGCCCTCCGAAGCAGCATCCGCAGCGCTGGTGCTGGCCACGGTACGGGTATCCGCCGCAGGAGCCGGAGCTTCAGCCCCCTGCTCCATCGCAGCGGTATCACTATGGGGTTGCGGTGGTTCGGGTGTTCCGGACGGTGGATCCAGAGAGGCAACCTTCCCCACATTCGCCGCATCCCCTCCGGCAGGGGCAACTTCCGCGGTTTCGGTAACACCGTTCGTGCCATCCATCTGTCCCTGCCCACCATCAAGAGCCGGTGGAGGCGGCAGAGGCAGCGGCAGAGGGTCGACCTCCGTGCCCGTGCCACCATTCGTTTCGGCATCAGGTGCCGTTCCCGTCGGAGCACCGGGCGGCGGAAGGGGCTTCTCCTCACTCGGGACGATACGTGCCGGTTGCTCTTCGCCATCACCAAGAATGCGGTCGTAAATCTGCTTGCGCCCCTTCGGACGCGTCTTGGCGGGCGGCTCCTTCGGTTTCACCTTGACCGGCGTCTGCTGAGGATTGATGACCGGAACACCTGCGCCACCCGCCGGTGTCGTTCCACCACCGCCAAGCTTCTGGTAGAAATAGACGACGCCCACGGCGACGGCCACCACAATCAGCAGGGCCATGATGAAGAGCAGAAGGCCCAGACCGCGACGACGCGGAGGTTCCTCGAAGCTGTCCCCGAACTCGCTGTAGGCGGAGGCATAATCTTCCGGCGCGGCCCGTCTGGCTTCGGGTGCATAGTCCTCCTCGAAGACGTCATCGAGGCCGGCATTCGGATTGTGGGACGGCACAGCGCCTTCTGCAACAACCGGATCCGGCTGACGTGCATGCGGCGTTGCTGCAGACCCAGGGCCGGCCGGCATGGCGGGTGCGCCCGCTGCAGGCGTTGCGGGTGCTGCCGGAGCAACGGCCGGCTCGGTATCGGCAAAGGTGAAGGGAGGACGCCCCGCCGCTCCCGCTCCCGCAGCAGGGGCTGCAGGCTCCGGCGGCACGGGATGAGAAGGTTGCGGGGCGGTGGTCGACCCGCCCGGACGATTGGCAGGCCCTCCGGCAGATGGCTGCGGAGATGCCGGTGGTACAGCAGCCCCTCCAAGAGGGGTCACGCCGGGAAACGGCGGACGCCCCGCAGCAGCGGCACGTTGGGCAGCCAAGCGTTCCGCCGCCTCGCGCTGCGCTCTCAGCCGGCGGGCAAAATCATCGTCGGCAGCCGGTTTTGCGGTTTTCGGAACCTGCGAGGAAAGGCCTGCCGTGTTCCTGACCCCGCTCGAACCACCGGCGGCAGGGCGCAAGCCGGGTGGCGGCGGTGGCGGACGCAGCCTGCCAGCAGTATCGGCAGGTGCTCCCT
>JAJRRY010000164.1 GCA_024279095.1 Alphaproteobacteria bacterium | reverse complement strand
CCCTTGAGAGCCGCGCATAACGCTCCTCGAGATCAAAAAATCCGGGCTGAACATGCTTGCCGGCCATCACCATCCCTCCATTTCCGGAATCACCACCTCATGGAAGCATACCTCACACCAAAAGGGGGAGGTTTTTAGAGGTGCCCAACATGTTCCGCCCGGTTGATGTTATCGGGCGGTTCTGCCTTGTCGAGAGGCAGGATCCGGAATGATGGGGAATCGGGGAAGCGAATGGTGGAGCCGAGGGGGATCGAACCCCTGACCTCAGCATTGCGAACGCTGCGCTCTCCCAACTGAGCTACGGCCCCGTGTGGGCTTCATCTATGCCGGCTCCCTCTTCGTGTCAAGCAAGGAGCGGTGCGGGAGACGAAAAAAGGCTTCGCACGCGCCTTGCGCATGCCCCGGGGCAGGGTTACATCTGGTGATCAGACACAACCTTGGGAAATCCGGAGCGCCTTCATGAGCAATCCCTTTCTGTGGCTGATTCTGACGGCCCTGGACATCTATTTCTGGATCATCATCATCTGGGTGGTCGCCAGCTGGCTGATCGCCTTCAACGTCATCAACCCGCACAATCATTTCGTACGGCAGGTTCTCTACGGGCTGTCGCGGCTTGTGGAACCGGTGCTTGGCCGCATCCGGCGCTTTCTGCCGGATCTCGGCGGGCTGGACCTCTCGCCCATGGTGGCGCTCATCGGCATCATCTTCCTCCAACGCCTGATCATCTGGCTCTACGTCAACTACATCGCCTGAAGCCGACCCCTCGCGGCCGCCGGCCGACACCGAAAGGAACCGAGACATGCGTGACAAGCCCTGGGAAATCGTCAAGGAACACCTCATGGTGCATGCCCGGGTCACGCCCAATGCCCGCAAGAACGGCATAGGCGGTCTTTACGAAGCGGCTGACGGTTCGCAGGCCCTGGGTATCTACGTCTCCGTACCGCCGGAAAAGGGCAAGGCCAACAAGGCGGCGATCGCCATTCTCGCCAAGGCGCTGAAGGTGCCGAAGTCGTCCATATCCGTGGCCATGGGCGAGACTTCACGGGACAAGGTGTTCAAGATTCCGCCGCCTCATGACGAGGCGGTGGAACGGCTGGGGCATCTGGTGGAGAAATACCGGGACAAGGTGGAGAAGGACGGCGAATGACGGGCGAAGCGCGTATCATCGACGGGAAGGTGCTGGCCGGTGAAGTGCTGGACAGGGTCCGGGCTGCGGTGGAGGAGCTGAAGGCCGCGCATGGACTGGTGCCGGGGCTGGCCGTGGTGCTGGTCGGAGACGATCCGGCCTCGCGGGTCTATGTCCGCGCCAAGGGCAAGCGCACGGTGGAGGCCGGCATGCGGTCCTTCGAGTACCTGCTTCCGGCGGATGCCACAGAAGAAGAATTGCTGGAAAAGGTGCGGGCGCTGAATGCGAATCCGGAGGTGCACGGCATCCTGGTGCAGCTGCCGCTGCCGTCCCAGATCGATGCGGCAAAGGTGATCGATACCATCGATCCGGACAAGGACGTGGACGGCTTCCATGTCATCAATGCCGGCCGGCTGATGACCGGACAGAAGGCACTGGTGCCCTGCACACCGCGCGGCTGCGTGTTGCTGGCCAGACGGGTCCGGGAGGATCTGACCGGGCTGGAGGCGGTGATCATCGGCCGCTCCAACATCGTCGGCAAGCCGCTGGGACAGTTGCTGCTCAACGAGAACTGCACGGTGACCATCGCCCATTCACGGACCCGTGATCTGCCGGAGGTCACGCGGCGGGCCGATCTTCTGGTCGCTGCGGTGGGGCGGCCGGAGATGGTGCGCGGCGACTGGGTGAAGCCTGGTGCCATCGTCATCGATGTGGGCATCAACCGGGTCCCTGCGGCGGAGGAGGGCAGGACGAAGCTGGTTGGTGACGTGGCTTTCGACGAGGTACGACAGGTTGCTTCCGCTATTACGCCGGTACCGGGTGGAGTGGGGCCGATGACCATTGCCATGCTGCTGCGCAACACCGTCGAAGCCGCCTGCATGCAGAAGGGGCTGCCGATGCCGGGGGTGCTGCGGGACGTCTGATTTGATGCCTTCGGCGACATGTGCCTCTTGCAGGCGGCTGGTGCATGGTGCAGGCTGGGGGCGCTTGGGAAATTCGATCGGGGAAAGCCTGAAATGTCCATCACCTCACCTGCCCGTCGTTACAACCTTTCACGACTGGCAGTCCTGTTTCTGATGGGTGTCGCGCTTTCCGCCTGTGCATCGGCCACGCGCCCCCCGGTGGATCCGGCCGTACTGGCGGTGACGCCGCTGGGCGCGGCGGATTCCCCTCCGGGGCGGCTTTCCGCAAAGCGGATTCGGGCAGGTGAGCGGCTGGAGATCCTGGCGCTTTCCGGTGGCGGTGCCGACGGGGCCTTCGGCGCCGGTGTGCTGCGCGGATGGGCGGAAAGCGGACGGCGGCCCCGTTTCGATATCGTTACCGGCGTTTCCACCGGCGCGCTGATGAGCGTATTCGCCTTTCTCGGCCCGCGTTACGATGATCTGCTGGAAGACCTCTATACCCGGACGAACAATTCGCGCATCTATCGGCGCAAGCCGTTGCTGGCTGGTCTGACCGGTGCTTCCATGTACGACTACACGCCCCTGAAGCACGAAATCGAACGGCTGATCGACGAGCGCCTGCTGGACGAAATCGCGCATGAGCATCGCAGGGGGCGCAGGCTCTATGTGGCCACGGTCAATCTCGATGCAGGTCGGCTCGTGGTCTGGGACATCGGACTGATCGCCGCTTCCGAGCATCCCATGCGGGTTCGCATCGTGCAGAAGATCCTGCGGGCCTCGGCGGCGGTGCCCGGCTTCTTCAAGCCGGTCTACATCCAGCCGCTGCCCGACAATACGGCGCGGCAGATGCACGTGGACGGGTCGATCAAGGCACCGTTCCTGCTGGAGGAATTCATGCTCAGACCGTCGGCGCGGGAAAAGGTCGTGCGGGTGATCGTCAACGGCCGCCTGCGGGCTACTGGCGATGTGGAAGCGGTGAAGCCCAACACGATCGCCATTTCGCGGCGTTCCATCCGCGAGTTGCTGCGTACCATGATGCGCAAGACGGTATCCGAGGCCGCAGCCATGACCCGCCGCTACGGCGGCCGCTACCGGGTCTTCTCCATACCCGAAACGGCACCGCCGACACCGGATCCGCTGGATTTCGATCCGGCACACATGCGCAGACTCTACGAGGTCGGGCGGCGCATGGGCCGGGGTCTGTCGCCGCGGGACGGGATGGATGGACGGGTGGCTGCCGTGTCCGGGGTCAGCCGGTGATCAGCCGGGTGCCCGGTCCGCTCATGGCCAGGATCAGCCGCATCTCCCTCTCCGGAATGGCGATGCAGCCCAGCGTGGGCGAGAAGTCCGGGCGGGCGAGATGGAAGAAGATGGCGCTGCCGCGCGCCTGGACGCGCCGGCGGATGTTGAAGTCGATCACCACGATGATGTCGTAGATGCCGTCGTCACGCCACAGCCTTTCGGCACTGGCGGGAAAGGGATGGCGGACGGGACGGTTGTAGGCGGAATGGAAGGGGGCGTCGCACCAGCCGTCATCAGGGCGCAGGGGGCGGACCGGCAGGGCGGTGCGCGGTCTGCGGGTGCGGTCCGGTCTGTAGAATACCTCCAGCAGCGGAAAGACTCCGGCGGGGGTGGCCCTGTCACCCTCTTGCGGAAACCGGGTCAGGGAGCGACTGCCGATGGCGGCGGATGCGACGATCCCCCCGGCCTTCAGCATGGCGCGACTCCCGTTGCGCGGGGAAACGAGAAGGCGGATGTCTTCAATTGTGCGTGTGGGCATGATCGACGCTTTGATTTGTGCAACCCGTGCGCCTACAATCCGGCACGACGGCAACAAGGGAGGAATAGGGCATATGGGGCCTGCGAGAAAGATCCTCATTGTCGATGATGACGAGACTTTGCGCGAGATGCTCGGCGAGCAGTTCGCATTGCACGAGGAATTTTCCGTTTCGGAGGCGGAAAATGCCGCGGAGGGTATCAGTGCGGTGAAGGGCGAGCATTTCGACCTCGTGCTGCTGGATGTGGACATGCCGGACATGGACGGTCGCGAGGCCTGCAAGATCATGCGCCGCAACGGCTATGCGGGCCCGATCATCATGCTGACGGCGGAGGACAGCGAATCGGCCACCATCCTGGGACTGGATGCCGGTGCCAACGACTATGTGACCAAACCCTTCCGTTTCGCCGTCCTGCTGGCGCGTATCCGCGCACATCTGCGGCAGTTCGAGCAGAGCGAGGAGGCGGTCTTCCGTATCGGTCCCTACACGTTCAAGCCGGCCCAGAAGATGCTGATCGCCGAGGACGGCCGCAAGATCCGGCTCACCGAAAAGGAAACGGCCATCCTGAAGTATCTGTACCGGGCCGGAGACCGGGTGGTTTCGCGCGATACGCTGCTGCACGAGGTATGGGGATACAACGCTGGCGTCACCACGCACACGCTGGAGACGCACATCTACCGGCTGCGTCAGAAGATCGAGCGGGAGCCTTCGCAGGCGGAACTTCTGCTGACGGAATCCGGCGGTTACCGGCTGGCACCATGAGCAACGGGTGGAACGTGCTGGCTTCAGCGTCGTTTCGTGTATAATGCCGTTGTCGATTTTCGTGGACGGCCACAGGCGTGCAGGGGGCGTATCCGCACTCATGAGCATCAGGGAAGAAGTCCGGCTGCTGCAGAAGGTGCCCCTGTTCGCGGGTACCCATGCGGCGCATCTGCAATTGCTGGTGTTTTCCGCCGAGAAGTTCGACATCGATGCCGGCGCGTCCCTGTTCCGGCAGGGAGAGAAGACGGGTTCGGGCTGGCTCATCAGCCGGGGAGCGGCGGAGGCATGGCTGGATCATGGTGGCCGGATGGAACGGGTGGCCCGGCTGGAAGCCGGCGCTTTCGCCGGCGAGCTGGCGATGATCGCCGACCTGCCGCACCGGGTGAGCGTGCGCGCCCTTTCGCCTCTGTCCGGCCGGCGCATCACTCATGACCTGTTCATGCGGGTTTGTGCGGAATTCCCGGAATTTGGACAGCAGGTTCTGGCCAATCTGATGGCGGAGTTTTCCATGTCCATGACGGAACTGGAGCAGGTGCGGGAGCTGTTCGAGCGGGCCCGTGCCTTCGCGCCGCAGGCGGAATCCTCCGCGAAAGGGGATGGTGTGGCCCCAATTTTGCCGCAAGAGAATCGTTGAACAACTCGGGCCCGCGCTGGTACCTGTAAGGCTGCCGGGGGCAGGATGGTTCATGGAAGAAGAGGTATTCCGTGCCGGCATGCGCGGAGGCCCGAGACAGTCAACCGGAGGCGCGCCATGTGGCGGCTGATGCTGGCCCTCCTGGTCGTTCTGACCATGCAGATTTCGGCGTTTTCCCCGGCAAAGGCCCAGCCGGCGCTGGTCTTTGACCTGGATACCGGCAAGGTGCTCATCGCGGAGGAGGCCGGACGCCCTTGGTATCCCGCCTCGCTGACAAAGCTGATGACGGCCTACCTGACATTTCAGGCCGTGCAGCAGGGGCGCATCCGCCTGAACCAGAAGTTCCGCATCTCGAAATATGCCGCCTCGGGTGGCGGTCATGGTGCGGCCCGTCTTGGCGTCAAGCCGGGAACGGAACTGAGCGTGGACAGGATGCTGACCTTCCTGCTGGTGCGCTCGGACGCCGACATGGCGGTGGCCCTGGCCGAAGCGGTGGGTGGCACGGAGAAGACCTTCGTGCGCATGATGAACGAGGCGGCGCGCCGCTTGGGCATGACGGGCACGCGGTTCGTCAATCCTCATGGCATGGGGCATCCGGAACAGGTGACCACGGCTCGGGACATGGGCATGCTGGCTATGGCCATCTATCATCATTTCCTGAAGCGCCATCCCTCCTGGTGGCAGTATTTTTCCATGCGCGCCGTGCAGCATGGCAAGCGCCGCCAGAAGAACCGCAACAAGCTGCTCTTCATGATGAAGGGCGCCAATGGCATGAAGACGGGCTTCATCTGTGCCTCCGGCTTCAATCTGCTGGCCACGGCGACACGCGACGGGCGCACTCTCGCGGCAGTGGTGTTCGGACGCAAGTCGGCCTATACGCGGGCCAGTTTCGCGAAAATCATGCTGGAAGAGGGATTCCGGCGTTTGCGTGCCGGAGCGGAGCGCCAGTCGCTGCCCGCCATCACCCAGATCCGCAATGCCGGCGGTACGGCACCGGACCTCTCCGCAGGCATCTGCAAGGGACGCACCATCCGCATGGCGGAGTTCTCAGGAGATGTTTCCGGTTGGGGTGTGGCCTATGGTGCCTATCGGGCATCCGTTTCGGCCGAGGCTGCGCTGGAGGCCGAACGGCTGGCCGCGGGCCTGTGGAAACGGGATCTTCCCTCGGGCGTGGTGCGTCTTCCCGGCGAGAAGACCTATGCGGGGCTGCTTTGGGGTCTTGGCGAGGACGAGGCGGTTTCCGCGTGCATGATTGCGCGGGCGCATGAGGTGGAGTGCAGGCTCTATCCACCCCGGGCGCTGGTGGAGCTTGCAGCTCTTGTGGAACAGGAGCGGGCGAAGCGCAAGGCGGTCAGGGTAAAGCGATCCACCGGCACCAACGGACGCAAGGCACCGGGTCGCCCCGTGAAGGTCAACTGAGGGACAGGTGGGCATCATGGCCGGAGATGGACGGACATTGCCGCTGCCTTTCAATGTCATCACCGGTTTTCTCGGGGCGGGAAAGACCACTCTGCTCAACCGGCTTCTCGATCATCCGGACATGGACGGCACCCTTGTCATTGTCAACGAGTTCGGCGAGGCGGGGCTGGATCACCTGCTGGTGGAAACCTCCGCAGACGAAGTGCTGGAACTTTCGTCCGGATGCCTGTGCTGCGCTCTGAGAGGTGATCTCGTGGAGACACTGATCGATGTGCTCGGGCGACGTAGCGGGGGGGAGCTGAAGCTCTTTGGACGGATCGTGGTGGAAACCTCGGGGCTGGCCGATCCGGCGCCCGTGCTGCACTCGGTCATGGCCCATCCCTGGCTTCTGGAGCGGTTGCGTCTGGATGGTGTCGTGACCGTGGTCGACGGACTGTTTGGCCTTCAGGCCCTGGAAAGGCATCCCGAATCACGCAAGCAGGTGGCGCTGGCGGACCGGCTGGTCATCACCAAGGGAGACATGGAGGAGGTCGGGGATGCCGACCTTTCCCGTCTTGCGGAAATGCTGCGCCGTCTCAATCCCGTTGCCCGGATACTGCGTGCCGACACTGATCCGGTTGTGCCGGAGACGTTGTTCCACGCCGGGCTTGTCGATGAAAAGGGGAAGCCGAGCGTGACGCGCTGGCTGGGCATGGAAAGTGATGCGTCGGGGGAAGCAGGGCCTGAGCATCATCATCCTGCGCATGCACATATGCATGGCCCAGAAGCCATGGCGCAGGGGGCGCATGGGAAGGAAGAGATCGGCAGTATCGTTCTTGCGGCTTCCGAGGCCCTGACGCCTCGGGCTCTGGAAATTTTCATCGATCTGCTGCGTGCCAATTTCGGGCCTGCTTTACTCAGGATGAAGGGCATCGTGAAACTGTCGGACGATCCCTCCCGGCCGGTGGTGATCCACGGTGTCCAGCACGTTTTCCATCCGCCTTCCCGGCTGCCGTCCTGGCCGAAGGGGATACGGGACACACGCATGGTTCTCATCACCCGTGGCGATCTGCGCCGGGAGATCGCAAAGCTGTTCGCCGCAGTGCGCGATCCTGTTTCCGGCGGTGCGGCGGCCATGAGTGACGACACCCTTTCCCTGCTGCCCGGCGGTGATGGCTGAGCATTTTTCCGTACGCGGATGTCCCTTCTTCTTGCTCCCTTGCCGGTACGGGATTAAAAGCAGCGTGCAATCGCAGGTTTGCCGGGGGCGGGATGCATGGTCGGCGATACGGAGAAGTACGCTCACAAGAGGGACCGGGGGGAGGAGGGACATGTGGACACGGTCAACAGGCGAGGTCTGCTGCTGGCCTTCATTCCGGTGGTCCTGTCCGCGCTGATAGCGGGGGGACTCCTCTACTATTTCTATGTCCTGAAAGCGCCACCGCCTGTGGTACGCATTGCCGCCGACAGGACGGGCAGCGACATCCGCGAGCTGCTGGAGGCCGTGGCAAAGCTGGCCGAGGACCGGGACGGCGAGCTGCGAGTCGAGCTCGTTTCCACGGATGATCCGGCAATGAACATTCAGCTGCTGGAGCAGGGCCGGGTGGACTTTGCCGCCATCCCCGCCGATGCGGTGACCCGGCCGAGCTTCTCGCTGGTGGCCAACCTCTTCCCCGATACCTATCATGTGCTGGTGCGGTCGGATTCGGGAATTCGCTCGGTACATGATCTGGAGGGGCGGCGCATCGCGGTGCCGTCCTATACCACTGCGGCCTACCGCTCGTTCTGGTTCATGATCGGACAGTATGGCCTCAACCCCGAGCGCATGCGCCCTTTCCCGCTGACCCAGAAGCAGGCACTCAGGGCCTTGCGCAAGGGTGAAGTGCAGGGCATGTTCCTGATGGTGCCGCCTGGTGATCGGCACGTGCGATGGCTGGCGGAAACCACGGACATCCGCCTGCTGCCACTGGAGCAGGCCGAGGCCATGTCCAAGCGCCGCTCCGCACTGCGCACCATCATGCTGCCCAAGGGACTTTATGCCGGCAGTCCGCCCTTGCCGGCCGAGGATACCATGTCGGTGGCGGCGGCACGCATGCTGGTCACGCGCAATAATGTCGATCCGGACATCGTGAGAATGTTCACTTCGGTTCTCTTTGAAAACCGGCGCGACCTGTCGATCTATTCCCACTTGGCGAACCTGATCAGCAAGCCGGATCTGGAAAAGGGCACCATCCTGCCCGTGCATGAAGGGGCCATGGCCTACTACAACCGCGACCAGCCCTCGTTCCTGCAGGAAAATGCCGAAGTCATCGGTGTGCTTTTCTCGATCATGGCGGTGCTGTTCTCCGGCATCATGTGGGTGCGGCGGCGCTGGCTGGAGCGGCAGAAGGGCCGGGTCGACGTCTACAATCTGGATCTGGTGGACATCGGTCGGCAGGCACGCGAGGCGGAAAGTGTCGAAGAGCTGGCCGGATTGCGCAACCGGCTCTACGCCATGCTGGAGCAGGTGGTGCACGACCTGGACGAGGATCGCATCGACGGGGAAGGCTTCCACTACTTCGCTTTCACTTGGGAAGCTGCCTTGCAGGCCATCCGTTCCGCCGAGCGCAGGCTGGGTGTGGAAATCCCGGATGATGCCGATGAGGCCCGGCGGAAGCTCCATGAGGCCATGGCCTGAGCCGGTTCCGCCTATTTGCGCTCCGATGGCAGCCGGCATGCGGACAGCGCTTCACCCAGATGCACGTCGGCGGACCCCGGAGCGGCCGGCTTCTGCTGGCTTTCGTGAGGGGCCCAGCCCGCAAGGTGACAGAGCTCGATGGTCGTGTGAATGCGGCCATCGGGATCGGAGAAGGCGGTTTCCAGTCTGGCCGCAGCCAAGGCCAGTCGCTGCCGTGTCACGGGCTTTCGCGGACGGTTCCTCAACGGGTTCGACCATCCCATGGCGCGCATCTCCTGCATCAGGGAGAGCGCATCTGCGTGGCGGACTGTCAGCCGCTCCGTATCGGTGACCGGCAGGGCGAATCCTGCAATCTGCAGCAGGCTGCCCAGCTGTTCGAGCGAGCAGAAGGGGGCGACGCGCAGCGCCGGTTCACCGTCCAGCTCGCTGTCGGCCAATGCCCATGCGGCGCGCAGTTCTTGGAAGGAGTCTCCGGCAGGGAGGACGCCCAGGAACAGACCGTCCGGCTTCAGGGCCCGGCGGATGGCTTGAAGTGCGCCGGGCAGATCGTTGACGAAGGCCAGGTCGAAAAGGGAGATGAAAAGATCCAGCTCCTCTTCGGGAAGATCTGGCCGTTCCATGTCGAGAATGCGTTCTGCACCGGCCGTTTCGGGCGTGCCGGGAGGGGCCATCCGGATGACTTGGCGGATTCGTCCGGTGGCCATGATGATTTCTGCCGCGTCGTGGGGGGCGGCGGTGCAAATGATGGCACGATGGAATGTCCGGTTCACCGCACCGAGACGTGCGGCCACCTCGTCCAGTGCGTGGCGATGCAGAAAATCCGCGTATCCTTGCGACCCGTGCCGCAGGGCACGGGAGAGTCGCATTGCGACGAGTTTCCTGTCGAACGGTCCTCGACTCATTCCGGTTCCATTTCTGCGATCTTGCGTCGGTGAGGGATGTGTTGCACGTCCGCGCCGCATTCGTCCAGCATTCTTGCTCCATGCAGAAGGGCGGAGGAGATGGACGGGTGTTTGCAGAAGCAGGTGGCAGGACCGTCGCACGGGCAAGCCGTATTGGTGCCTGGCTGGTCGATCTTCTGCTGCCACCGTCGTGCGTGCTGTGCGGGACGGCCGTTCGCACCGCTTCCGGATTGTGTGCCGGATGCTGGAGGAAGCTGCGGTTCATCGAGGAGCCCTGCTGTCCCGTGACGGGCCGGCCGCTGGCCCACGAGGGAGAGGTGGCGGATTTTCTTCCTGCACCGGCACTGACGGCCGGACGTGCCTGGGACGGAATCCGTGCCGCGGTGCTGTTCAACGATGCGGCGCGCCAGCTGGTGCATGGTTTGAAGTATCATGACCGTCACACGGGTGTGGCGCTGATGGCGAACCTGATGGCACGGGCGGCCGGTGACAGGTTGCGCCCCGGAGCGCTCGTGGTGCCGGTGCCCCTGTACAGGCGCAGGCTGTGGTTGCGCAGGTTCAACCAGTCGGCTTTGCTGGGGCGGCGGATGGCGCGCATGAGCGGTGCCAACTACATGCCGGAGGTCCTGTGCCGGGTACGGCCCACCCGTCCGCAGGTGGGATTGTCGGGGGATGACCGGCGGCGCAATGTGCGGAATGCGTTCGCGGTGCCGCCGGAACTGGGGGCTGCAGTGCGCGGTGCGCGGGTGGTGCTGGTGGATGATGTGTTGACCACCGGCGCCACGGCGGAAGACTGTTGCAGGGCGCTGCGTCGGGCGGGGGTGGAGCGGGTGGAGGTACTGGTTTTCGCTCTTGCGGGAGAGGGCGGAGCCCTTCATATATGAAGCCCCGGATCGCAAGCACGGCGGCAAGACGTCTGGAGGTATCCACATGGCCGAGGTCATCATTTACGCCACGCAGATGTGCCCCTACTGCCATGCGGCCAAGCGGCTCCTGCGCAGCAAGGGGGTGGAATTCACCGAGATCGACGTTACCTTCGATCCGGAGGGACGGCGGCGGATGACCGAGAAGGCAAACGGTCGGCACACCGTTCCACAGATTTTCATAAACGGTCGGCACATCGGCGGGTATGACGACATGGCCGCGCTGGACAAGGCGGGGCAGCTCGACCCGTTGCTGGCGGAGGATGGGTGATGGCAAGGCTTCTGAAGGCGGCTTGTGTTCAGCTGTGTTCGGGGCTGGATCCCGAGGCCGGGGTGCGTGCCGCATCGGAGATGATCCGGGAAGCGGCTGCGGCAGGGGCGCGCTACGTTCTGACGCCGGAAAACACCGCCTTGATGGATGAGGACAAGGCGCGAGTGCGGGCGCTTGTCGGTACCATGGAAGATGATGCCTCGGTTGCCGCCTTTTCAGCTCTTGCGGCGGAGCTGGGCATATTCCTGCACGTGGGCTCGCTGGCCCTGCAAACGGGAAGGTCGGATGACGATCGTCTTGCCAACCGTTCCATCCTCTTTGGACCCGACGGGCGGATACGGGCCTGGTATGACAAGATCCATCTGTTCGACGTGCAACTTGGCGACGGTGAAAAGGACTATCGCGAATCGGCCTATATCCGGCCGGGCAGCCGTGCGGTACTGGCAGATATCGGAGATGCCCGTATCGGAATGTCCATATGCTACGATGTGCGTTTCCCGGCTCTCTACCGCAGTCTTGCGAAGGCGGGAGCCGAATGCCTGACGGTGCCTGCCGCCTTCACCGTTCCGACGGGGCGCGCGCACTGGCACGTTCTGCTGCGGGCGCGGGCGATCGAGAACGGCGCCTTCGTGCTGGCGGCGGCGCAGGGCGGCCGGCACGAGAGTGGGCGCACCACTTACGGACACAGCCTGATCGTCTCGCCGTGGGGCGAGATCCTCGCGGAAGCCGGAGAAGAACCGGGGGTGATTCGGGCCGATTTCGACATGGATCGCGTGGCGGACGTGCGGGCACGCATTCCCGTGCTTCGGAACGAGCGGGAGTTTGATGCGCCGGCAACGGATCGAACCGTGGAAAGATGATCAGGTACGACCTCGTCTGCGGAAACGGACATGCCTTCCGGGCCTGGTTCTCCTCTTCCGAAGCCTTCGAGCATCAGCGGGAAGAGGGACTGGTCAGCTGTCCAGTTTGCGGGGATTCCCGGGTGGAACGCCAGATCACGGCCCCGGCCATCCCGGCGAAAGGCAACCGGCGGAAGGACGAGGCGTTACAGGTGTCCTCTTCCGCATCCCCCGCAGGTGACGATGCGGCGCAGCATGCGCGGCTCATGCGGCAGTTCGTGCGGGAAGTGCACGCGATGGTCCGGGAACGCGCGGAATATGTCGGGCAGCGATTTGTCGAGGAGGCACGCCGCAGACATTCGGAGGGGGCTGTGCAGGATCAACCCATCTGGGGCGAGGCAACGGCAGAGGATGCCCGTGAACTGCGCGAAGAGGGCATAGACGTGGTGCCACTTCCGCCATTGCCCGACGACAGGAACTGATGGGCTTCAATCCGCCGTCTCCTCGCGGCGTGCGACCAGCATGTAGTTGACATCCATGTCACGGGGCGCTTTCAGCCATTTGCAGGTGAAGGGATTGTAGGCGACGCCTGTTTTCTCGAGCACCGACAGGCCGTTTTCCTTCAGCCAGCCTTCCAGCTCTTCCGGGGTGATGAACTTTTCCCAGTGATGCGTGCCCTTCGGCATCCAGCCCAAGATGTATTCCGCACCGACGATGGCCAGGGCGAAGGCTTTCAAGGTCCGGTTGATGGTGGCGCAGAACATCAGCCCTCCGGGGCGCACGAGGCCTGCGCAGGTGGCGGTGAAGGCGCGCGGATCGGAGACGTGCTCCAGTACCTCCATGTTGAGCACCACGTCGAAACTCTCGCCGACCTCTGCCAGTTCCTCGGCGGTGGCAACGCGGTAGTCGATCTCCAGGCCCTGCTCCTGCGCGTGGACAGAAGCCGTGCCGATATTCCTTTCCGAGGGGTCGATGGCGGTGACACGGGCGCCCCAGCGGGCCAGGGGTTCGGAGATGAGGCCGCCGCCGCAGCCAATGTCGAGAATGTGCACGCCTTCCAGCGGTTCTTGCACTTTCGGGTCGAGGCCGAAAGCAGCGGTCACATGATCGCGGATGAAGGCCAGGCGGACCGGGTTGAAGGCATGCAGCACGGCGAACTTGCCATCGGGACGCCACCATTCCGCAGCCATGGCGGAAAACTTGGCGATCTCCGCCTCGTCCAGGGAAGGGGCCTTCAGTGGATCTGTCATGGCATTCGAGGTCCTGAGGAAGAATGAAAGTCCATCCAACTGAATAGCGTGCGGCGAACGTGGCGGCAAGGCGCACCGGCCGCACCTTCCGCATGGTGTTGCAAGGGGACGTTTCTTGCCTTAAGAGAGTGCGCAATTCCTTCACTGCGGTCGGCGTTCCGGAAAAGGCGTCGGCTTCCCGCGAGAGACCAGGGGACTGTCATGAGCCGGCTGGTGATGAAATTCGGCGGCACCTCCGTTGCCGACATGGACAGGATCAGGAACGTGGCGCGCCACGTCGAACGCGAGGTGAAGGCCGGCCATCAGGTTTCGGTGGTGGTCTCGGCCATGGCCGGAAAAACCAACGAGCTTGTGGCATGGTGCGAGGACGCCTGCGAGATGTTCGATCCGGCGGAATACGATTCGGTCGTTTCCTCCGGTGAACTGGTTACCTCCGGCCTGCTGGCCATGGTGTTGCAGCAGATGGGCATTCCCGCCCGCTCGTGGGCTGGCTGGCAGATACCGGTGAAGACCGACGGGATGCATGCGAAGGCGCGCATTCTCGACATTCCGCCCGACAATCTGGTGAAGACGCTGGAGGAGGGCAGGGTCAATGTCATCGCCGGTTTCCAGGGCATCGGTCCGGATGGCCGGGTGACCACGCTGGGGCGCGGCGGTTCCGATACTTCGGCGGTGGCCGTGGCGGCGGCGCTGGATGCCCGTTGCGACATCTACACGGATGTGGACGGCGTCTACACCACGGATCCGCGTATTGACTCCAAGGCCCGCAGAATCGAAAAGATCTCCTACGAGGAGATGCTCGAGCTGGCATCCCTTGGTGCCAAGGTGCTGCAGACCCGGTCGGT